>NZ_JBVVPW010000057.1:0-19105 GCF_055811385.1 Mesorhizobium sp. WSM4849 | reverse complement strand
CTCGGGCCGGATGGCCATCCGACCCGAGGCACAGTCGCTTCCATCGCACAAAAAACCTTCCGTGCAGATACAAGGGGTGTTCCAGCTTGGCAAAGACGGCAGTCCGGCCAGCACCCCTCAACCGTCTTGGCGCTGCGCGCCAATCCACCTTCTCCCACAAGGGGAGAAGGCAAGAGGGGGCGGCGCCGACTTTGGCCGTCTCAGCATGGGGTTTGTCCCAGCTACATATCCGAAGAGATTACCCGCCAATCGACGGTGTTCTTGACAGCGCGTGCCTCCGGGCACATGTGTCGGTCCACTTGAATTCGGGATTCTAAAATGACCGATCATTATGATGTGGTTGTGGTGGGTGGCGGCCATGCTGGTTGCGAGGCGGCCAGCGCGGCCGCGCGCGCTGGCGCGAGGACGGCGCTGGTGACGCTGCGCTTCGAGACGATCGGCGTCATGTCGTGCAATCCGGCGATCGGCGGGCTTGGCAAGGGGCATCTGGTTCGCGAGATCGACGCTATGGACGGGCTGATGGGGCGCGTCGCCGATGCGGCCGGCATCCAGTTCCGTTTGCTCAACCGCCGCAAGGGCCCGGCAGTTCGCGGGCCGCGGACGCAAGCGGACAGAAAACTCTATCGGCTCGCCATGCAGGCGGCGATTCGCGAGCAGGCCGGTCTCGACGTGGTCGAGGGCGAGGTTCTGGATTTCGAAATCGACAATGGACGCATAGCGGCCGTGCTGCTGGCGGATGGTCGCAGACTTGCTTGCTGCGCCGTGGTGCTGACGACCGGCACCTTTCTGCGCGGGCTGATCCATATCGGCGAGAAGAAGATCGTTGCCGGCCGCATGAACGAGCAGGCCAGCATCGGCCTGTCGGCCACGATGAGCCGCGCCGGCTTCAAGCTTGGGCGGCTGAAGACCGGCACGCCGCCACGGTTGGACGGGCGGACGATCGATTGGGCGTCGCTGGAGAGTCAGGCGGCCGATGACAATCCCGTGCCGTTTTCGCTGATGACCGACCGCATCGACAACCCGCAGATCCATTGCGGCATCACGCGAACGACCGCGGCGACGCATGAGCTGATTCGCGCCAATCTGAGCCGTTCCGCAATGTATTCCGGCTCTATCGAAGGCGTTGGGCCGCGTTACTGCCCGTCGATCGAGGACAAGATCGTCAAGTTCGGCGACCGCGAAGGCCACCAGATTTTCCTTGAGCCGGAAGGGCTGGACGACGACACCGTCTACCCGAACGGCATTTCGACTTCGCTGCCGGAGGACGTACAGCTCGACATTCTAAAAACCATTCCTGGCCTTGAGCGTGTCACCATGCTGCAGCCGGGTTACGCCATCGAATATGACCATGTCGATCCGCGCGAGCTCAAGCCGACGCTGGAAACCAAGCGAATCTCCGGTCTTTTTCTGGCAGGGCAGATCAACGGCACCACTGGTTACGAGGAGGCCGGCGCGCAAGGGCTGCTGGCCGGCCTCAACGCCGCGCGGCAGGCTCCGGCGAGCGACCAGATCGTGCTCAGTCGCACCGAGGCCTATATCGGCGTCATGGTCGACGACCTGACCAGCCGCGGCATCGCCGAACCTTACCGGATGTTCACCTCGCGGGCCGAGTTCCGGCTGTCGCTGCGGGCCGACAACGCCGATGAGCGGCTCACGCCGCTGGCGATGAAGTTCGGGATTGCCTCGCAGGAGCGGATGCAACGGTTTAGCGACGTCGTGCAGGACCTTGAAAAGGCGAGGGACCTTGCGCTTGGCACGACCATGACCCCCAACAAAGCGGCGCGCCATGGGCTCGAGATCAACAGGGACGGTGTGCGCCGCTCCGCCTATGAGTTGCTGGCCTATCCCGGCGTCGATGTCGGTTGGCTGGCCCGAATCGCTCCGCAGTTTGCAGCAATCGACGCCAAGACGGCCGAGCGCCTCGAAACGGAAGCGAGATATTCGGTCTATCTCGATCGCCAGCAAGCTGACGTCACGCAGATCAGGCATGAGGAGAGCCGGCTGATCCCGGATTCACTCGATTTCGCCTCTGTTCCAGGCCTTTCCAATGAGCTGAAGCAGAAGATGCTGGCGCGTCAGCCGCGCTCGATCGCCGATGCGCAGCGTATGGAAGGCATGACGCCGGCTGCACTGGCCATCATTGTCGCGCATGTCCGCAACGCCGAGGCTGCTGCACGAAGGAATGTTGCGTGAGCGCTGCCTCATGGGCGAGCCTGCAAGAGGCTGCCGGTCCAGTTTCACGTGAAACATTCGAACGCCTGGTAGAGTTCGAGACGGTCTTTCAGAAATGGAACCGCCGGATAAACCTGGCGGCGCAGTCGACGCAGGACGATGTCTGGCGCCGCCACATCCTCGACAGCGCGCAGCTGGCGCGAATCAAACCAGAGGCGAAGCGCTGGATCGATCTCGGCTCTGGCGGCGGTTTTCCCGGCCTTGTGCTTGCGTTCCTGCTCGCCGAGCGCGACGGCGCCAGCATCGATCTGGTTGAAAGCAATCGGAAAAAAGCATCGTTCCTGCAAGCGGTCGTCGGCCAATTCAACCTGCCCGCCAGGGTCGTCGCGCGTCGCATCGACGACGCCTATCCGTTTGTTTCAACACCTCAAATCGTCACTGCCAGAGCGCTGGCGTCGCTACCGGTCTTGCTCAAACTGTCGGCGCCGTGGCTGACGGCCGGCGCGCGCGGTCTGTTCCACAAAGGCCGGGATTACCGTGCCGAACTGGCAGAAAGCGCTCAACGATGGTCGTTCGATCTGGTAGAACATGCCAGCGCGACCGACGCTCATGGCGTCATCCTCGAACTGTCTGATTTGCGCCAACTGACTTAGATCGGCGACCTCGGAATGAATTTCTGGCATAGACCCATGATGAAGAATGGCCCCCGAATCATCACCGTAGCCAACCAGAAGGGCGGCGTCGGCAAGACGACGACGGCCATCAATCTGGCCACGGCGCTGGCCGCGATCGGCGAGCGGGTGCTGATCGTCGATCTTGATCCGCAAGGCAATGCCAGCACCGGCCTCGGCATCGACCGGCGCGACCGCACCGTTTCCTCCTATGACGTGCTGACTGGCGAGCTCGATCTGGAGGCGGCGGCGATCCCGACGGCGGTGCCGGGCCTGTCGATCGTGCCGTCGACGCTCGACCTGCTCGGCATCGAAATGGAGATCGCGTCGGCGCCGGACCGGGTGCTGCGGCTGCGCAACGCCTTACGCGCCTCGGCTGATCGATCGGCCAATTTTGGCTATGTGCTGATCGATTGTCCGCCGTCGCTCAATCTTCTGACGCTGAACTCGATGGCGGCGGCCGATTCGGTGCTGGTGCCGC
The DNA here is from genome assembly GCF_055811385.1 of Mesorhizobium sp. WSM4849. Classification (NCBI taxonomy): domain Bacteria; kingdom Pseudomonadati; phylum Pseudomonadota; class Alphaproteobacteria; order Hyphomicrobiales; family Phyllobacteriaceae; genus Mesorhizobium; species Mesorhizobium sp. WSM4849. The sequence goes on along the minus strand of NZ_JBVVPW010000057.1, from coordinate 15,781 downwards.
TGCAATGCGAGTTCTTCGCGCTCGAAGGCTTGAGCCAACTGCTGGAGACGGTCGAGCAGGTTCGCCGCTCGATCAATCCCGAGCTGACGATCCAGGGCATCGTGCTAACCATGTTCGACGGGCGCAACAATCTCGCCAACCAGGTGGTGCAGGACGTGCGGGCGCATATGGGCGACAAGGTCTATGAAACCGTGATCCCGCGCAATGTGCGTGTCTCCGAGGCGCCGTCCTACGGCAAGCCGGCGATCCTCTACGACCTCAAATGCTCCGGCAGCCAGGCCTATCTGCAGCTTGCCTCCGAGGTGATCCGCCGCGAGCGCAAACTGCGCGCCGCCTAGAAGCCGATTCGATACCGAAACGATCTGGACAGATGATGAGTGAAGACCTTTCGAGAAAAAGACTGGGGCGGGGACTGGCGGCGCTGATCGGCGAAATCGATCGGCCGGCAGCGCCGGAAAAGCAGGGCATGAATGCCGACGGCAAGGTGCCGATCGAGTTCCTGAGCCCGAACCCAAAGAATCCGCGCCGGCATTTTGGCGACGCCGACCTGACCGATCTTGCCCAGTCGATCCGTGAACATGGCGTGGTGCAGCCGGTGGTGGCACGGCCATCGCCGACGCAAGCTGGCCGCTACGAGATCATCGCCGGCGAGCGGCGCTGGCGCGCGGCGCAGCGCGCCGGGCTGACCGAGATCCCGATCATCGTGCGCGATGTCAACGATCGCACCGCGCTCGAACTGGCGATCATCGAAAACGTCCAGCGCACCGACCTCAACCCGGTCGAGGAGGCGATGGGCTACCAGCAGCTGATCGACGATCACGGCTACACCCAGGCCGATCTCGGCCAGGTGATCGGCAAGAGCCGCAGCCACGTCGCCAACACGCTCAGGCTGCTGAAGCTGCCGGACGTGATTCGCGACATGCTGGTCGATGGCGCGCTGTCGGCCGGCCACGCCCGCACATTGGTGACGGCGCAGGATCCGGCGGGCCTGGCCAAGCGGATCGTCGAGGACGGGCTTTCGGTGCGCCAGGCCGAAGCGCTGGCGCAGATGCCGACCGGCGCTCCAACGGTAAAGCGACAGCCTGCAGCACCGGCACAGAAGGATGCCGATACGTTGGCGCTGGAAAAGCTGATGACCGGCACGATCGGCATGATCGTCACGATCGAGCACAAGGAGCGCGGCGGCGTGATCAGCGTCGCTTACCGGACTCTGGAGCAGCTCGATGAGCTTTGCCGGCGGTTGAAGCAGGAGCGGTGATTAGCCGGCAATGGCCTCGGGGTCTGCTTGTTTTAGGCGAGGATAGGCGACCTCATAGCCTACCTGCTCCAGCGTTTCCGCCGCCCCTCACCTGCCTGCCGGCATCCTCTCCCCGTATAGCGACGGGAGAGGGGGCTGTCATCGAGGGTTTCGCCAATCACCAACGTTGCAGAAAAGGTGCCGAGGCTGCGGTCAGCCTCTTTCTCCCCGTTTACGGGGAGAAATGCCCAGCAGGGCAATGAGGGGCGGCGCAAGCATCGACAACTGCTAGCCTCCAAATTGGAGTTTTGTCTGGGCTGGACGCTCTCACTGAAGATTAATGACTATTGTGGCGGCAATCGCGAAGATGGCGAAGCCCACGAGTATCAGTTTGAATATAATAACGAAGTAGCCTGAGATACTGACGAGAAACTCATCCCTTCGTTTGAGTTCTTCGGAATCAGTAGTCGGATTAAGATCGCCATAACGAAATGCGAGCTTGATTCGCTCTGACAGATTGAGCTTTGGTTTCTTCTTTTCCACGAGGCCCCTACAAGCCGTTACCTCGGAGCAGCCGGGCGCTTTCCACAGCAATGCCGAGCAGCGCCTGCCGTGCCAGCGCGACCGAGAGGTCCGGCCGGCGCCGCGTCTGCAGGACCGCCGTCTGCAGCCTGGTCAAAGCGCGGCCAAGCGCATCGCTGTTCCAGCGTTCGAGGGCTTTCTCCACCAACTTGCGCCGCGAGAAAAAAACCGGCGGGCGCGCCGCGGCAACGACCGCCGCGGCGTTGCGGCCGCCGGTGTCCATCAAGCCGCGCATCGCCTGGATCGCCTGCAGCTGCCGCATCGCCGAGGAAAGCACCAGAAAAGCCTGGCCGCCGGACTGGCAGTGGCGGGTGAAGGCCATGTCGAAATCGCCGACCTTGCCTTCGAGCACGGCATCGACGGCGTCGTCGAAGGACAGACCGGAGACGTCGCCCGATGTCGCCTTGACGTCGTCGAGGCCGATTTCGGCCTGACCGTGGGCATAAAGCACCAGCTTTTCGATCTCGCCGCGGGAGGCCAGCCGGTCACCACCGAGGTTACGGCGCAGCGCCTGACGGGCCTCCAGCGTCATCGACATGCCGGCCTTGCGCAATTCGTCGTCGATGACCGCATCGATGTCCCGGGCCTCGTCGGCGTAGCACGGCAAGGCCATGGCAATGTCTGCCGCCTCGACGATGGAACGCAACCCGACGCCTTTCTTCAGGTCGCCGGCCTCGATCAGGATGATGGCGTCACGCGGCGGCTCTGATGTCAGCGCCTTGACGTCATCGGCAAGCGCCTTCTGGCCCGAGGCATTGCGCACCCAGAGCAGGCGCCGGTCCGAAAACATCGGCACGGTGCGCGCCTCGTCGAGCAGGCGGCCCTCGTCGTGGTCGACTTCCGAACCGTCCAGCCTGACCACCGAGAACGGATCGTCGAGCGGCAGTCCGGTTTTGCCGGCAAAGGCCTTCGCCCGCTCGGCGACGAGCCCGCGATCGGGCCCGTAAAGCAGGACGATCGAGATGCGCGGGTCCGGCCGCGCCAACCACGAATCGACTTCGTAACCTTTCTTCTGTGCCATGGGTTCTGGTTAGCATGATGCGGGTGCGGGGTGAACGGCGCACCCCTCCTTTCCTTCTCCCCCTTGTGGGAGAAGGTGGATTGGCGCGTAGCGCCAAGACGGTTGAGGGGTGCTGGACGGAGTGCCGTCCTTGCCAAGCTGGAACACCCTCATCCGTCGCCTTCGGCGACACCTTCTCCCACAAGGGGAGAAGGAAAGGGGCGCCGCGCGAGGCCTCAATCCGACGCATTGTCTTATCTGGCGGGAAACCCGGCGCAATCATGCGCCAAATTGCGCATGGCGGCGGAAGATCGACAAGAAATTTCGCCGACATATCTTCATCTTGGCAAGTGCTGGCTGGCGCGTCGCTGGCCTGAAGCCCTGCCCGACGAATTGGCACTGGTCTGGCGGTGTGCAAATATCGCGCCGGGCAACATGGGAGGACGAAGGTCATGGCCGAAACAGGAATGTTGCGCTTCCATGTGCCGGAACCCGAGGTGCGGCCGGGCGGGACGCCGGATTTCTCTGATGTGACCATCCCCAAGGCCGGCTCGGTGCCGCGCCCGGAGATCGACGTCGATCCGCGCACCATCCGCGACATGGCGTTCTCGATCATCCGCGTGCTGAACCGCGCCGGCGAAGCCGTCGGTCCGTGGGCCGGCCTGCTTTCCGACGACGAGTTGCTGGAAGGGCTGCGCCATATGATGAAGCTGCGCAGCTTCGACGCGCGCATGCAGATGGCGCAGCGCCAGGGCAAGACCTCTTTCTACATGCAGCATCTCGGCGAAGAGGCGGTGAGTTGCGCCTTCCGCAAGGCGCTGGCGTCGGGCGACATGAACTTTCCGACCTATCGGCAGGCCGGGCTGCTCATCGCCGACGGCTATCCGATGGTCACAATGATGAACCAGATCTATTCGAACGAGGCCGATCCGCTGAAGGGGCGGCAGCTGCCGATCATGTATTCGTCGAAGGAGCACGGCTTCTTCTCGATCTCCGGAAATCTGGCAACGCAATATATCCAAGCGGTCGGCTGGGCGATGGCTTCGGCGATCAGCAATGATTCGAAGATCGCCGCCGCCTGGATCGGCGATGGTTCGACGGCCGAGTCCGATTTCCATTCGGCGCTGGTGTTCGCCTCGACCTACAAGGCGCCGGTCGTGCTCAATGTCGTCAACAACCAGTGGGCGATCTCGACTTTTCAGGGCATCGCCCGGGGCGGCTCCGGCACTTTCGCCGCCCGCGGTCTTGGTTTCGGCATTCCCTCGCTGCGGGTCGACGGCAACGATTATCTGGCCGTCCATGCCGTGGCTAAATGGGCGGCCGAGCGCGCGCGGAAAAATCTCGGGCCGACGCTGATCGAATATGTCACCTACCGCGTCGGCGCGCATTCGAGCTCGGACGATCCGTCGGCCTACCGGCCGAAGGCCGAGTCCGACGCATGGCCGCTCGGCGACCCGATCGTCAGGCTGAAAAACCACCTCATCCAGCGCGGCGTCTGGTCGGACGAACGCCACACTCAGGCCGAGGCGGAAATCCTCGAAACGGTGATCGCAGCGCAAAGGGAGGCCGAGCGCCACGGCACGCTGCATGCCGGCGGCAAGCCCTCGGCGCGCGACATGTTCGAGGGAGTCTATGCCGAGATGCCGCCGCATCTCAGGCGCCAACGCCAGCAGGCAGGGGTCTGACCATGCCAAGGCGGACCATGATCGAAGCGATCCGCGACGCCATGGACGTGTCGATGGCGCGCGACGAACGCGTCATCGTGTTCGGCGAGGATGTCGGCTTCTTCGGCGGCGTCTTCCGCTGCACACAGGGCCTGCAGGCGAAATACGGCAAGAGCCGCTGCTTCGATGCGCCGATCAGCGAATCCGGCATTGTCGGCTCGGCCATCGGCATGGCCGCCTACGGCCTGAAACCTTGCGTCGAGGTGCAGTTTGCCGACTATGTTTATCCGGCCTATGACCAGATCGTCTCGGAGGCGGCGCGGCTGCGCTACCGCTCGAACGGCGATTTCACCTGCCCGATCGTGGTCAGGATGCCGACCGGCGGCGGCATTTTTGGCGGCCAGACCCACAGCCAGAGCCCGGAGGCTCTATTCACGCATGTCTCCGGCCTGAAGGTCGTCGTGCCGTCCAACCCGAACGACGCCAAGGGCCTTTTGATCGCGGCGATAGAGGATCCCGACCCGGTGATCTTCCTGGAGCCGAAGCGGCTCTACAACGGTCCGTTCGACGGCCATCACGAGCGCCCGGTGACGCCGTGGTCGAAGCATGAGCTCGGGGAGGTCGCGGACGGGCATTACACGGTCCCGCTCGGCAAGGCGGTGATCCGCCGGCCGGGTGCCGATGTCACCGTGCTTGCCTATGGCACGATGGTCTATGTCGCGCAGGCGGCGGCCGAGGAGACCGGCATCGACGCCGAGATCGTCGATCTGAGGACGCTGCTGCCGCTCGATCTCGAGACGATCGTCGGCTCGGTGAAAAAGACGGGCCGCTGCGTGGTCGTGCACGAGGCGACGCTGACATCCGGGTTCGGTGCCGAACTTTCGGCGCTGGTACAGGAGAACTGCTTCTATCATCTGGAAGCGCCGGTGGCGCGGGTCGCCGGCTGGGACACGCCCTATCCGCATGCGCAGGAGTGGGACTATTTTCCCGGTCCGGCCAGGCTCGGCCGAGCGCTCGTTGAAACGATGGAGGCCTGACGACGATGGGCGAATATGTGATCAAGCTGCCCGATGTCGGCGAAGGCGTCGCCGAGGCCGAGCTCGTCGAATGGCAGGTCAAGGTCGGCGATCTCGTGCGCGAGGACGCGGTGCTGGCCGCCGTGATGACCGACAAGGCGACGGTCGAGATTCCCTCGCCGGTCGATGGCGAGATCCTCTGGCTGGGCGCCGAGATCGGCGACACGGTGGCGATCGGTTCGCCCATCGTCAGGTTGAAAGTGGCCGGCGAGGGCAATGTGGGGGAGGGTACGACATCGTTAGAGGGTGAGGCGAAAGCTACCGGCGCTACCCCCACCCCTAGCCCCTCCCCACAAGGGGGAGGGGGACGCGCTTCGGCTCCCAAGGCTGATGCCAAATCTGTCGCGCGCCCGTCCGCAAAAGTCTCCGCGCGTGAGGATGAATCTGCCATGGCGACGGAATCCCCCTGGGGAGGGGCTAGGGGTGGGGGTACTGCGGTCGGTGGTAGTACTGCGCCCGTCGCCGCGCCGCGTCCCGAAGGCGAAAAGCCGCTGGCGTCGCCGGCCATCCGCCTCAGGGCAAAAGAGGCTGGCGTCGACCTTCGGCAGGTAGCGGGCAGCGGCCCGGCCGGACGTGTCCAGCATGAGGACATCGACGCCTTCCTGGCACGCGGACCGCAACTTGCGAAGGTCTCCGGCCTCGCCCGCAACGAGGCCGTCGAAGACATCAAGATCCTCGGGCTCAGGCGAAAGATCGCCGAGAAGATGACGCTGGCCAAGTCTCGCATCCCGCACATCACCTATGTCGAGGAGATCGACGTTACTGCGCTCGAGGATTTGCGCGCGGCGCTCAACAAGGAGAAGCGCAGCGGCGCGGAAAGGCCGAAGCTGACGCTGCTGCCGTTCCTGATGCGGGCGATGGTCAAGGCGATCGCCGACCAGCCCAATATCAACGCGCTGTTCGATGACGAGGGCGGCATCGTCCACCAGCATGGCGGCGTCCATGTCGGCATCGCCGCGCAGACGCCTTCTGGGCTGGTGGTGCCGGTGGTCAAGCACGCCGAGGCGCGCGACATCTGGGACTGCGCCGCCGAGCTCAACCGGCTCGCTGAGGCGGCCAGATCCGGCACTGCGACGCGCGACGAGCTCTCGGGATCGACCATCACCATCACCTCGCTCGGCGCCATGGGCGGCGTGGCGACGACGCCGGTGATCAATCATCCGGAAGTGGCGATCCTCGGCGTCAACAAGATGATGGTGCGGCCGGTATGGGACGGCACCCAATTTATTCCGCGCAAGATGATGAACCTGTCCTCCAGCTTCGACCACCGGGTGATCGACGGCTGGGATGCCGCAGTGTTTATTCAACGGATCAAGACGCTGCTGGAAACCCCGGCGCTGATTTTTGTGGATTGATGAGATGAGAACGGTCGCAAAGGCCCCCTCACCCGGCCTCCGCTTCGCTACGGCCACCCTCTCCCCGAGGGGAGAGGAGGTCTCCAGCGCCGGCGCCAGCCTCTTCTCCCCGGTGGGGAGAAGGTGGCCGCGAAGCGGCCGGATGACGGGGCCTTTCTTCGCCAAAAAGAGCATATCGACATGAAGGAAATATCCTGCAAGCTGCTCGTCATCGGCGCCGGGCCCGGCGGCTATGTCTGTGCCATCCGCGCCGGCCAGCTCGGCATCGATACGGTTATCGTCGAGTTCGGCAAGCCGGGCGGCACCTGCCTCAATGTCGGCTGCATTCCGTCCAAGGCGCTGATCCATGCGGCCGAAGAGTTCGAAAAGGCGTCGCACATGGCCGGCGGCAAGAGCCCGCTTGGCATTTCAGTCGCAACACCATCCATTGATCTCGAAACGACCGTCGCCTGGAAGGACGGCATTGTTAGCCGGCTGAACAGCGGCGTCGCCGGCCTGCTCAAGAGGGCCGGGGTCAAGACCGTGCATGGCTGGGCGAAATTCCGTGACGGCAAGACCGTCGAGGTCGAGACAGAGACCGGTACACAGGTCGTCCGCGCCGAGACGGTGGTGATCGCCACCGGCTCGGCGTCGGTCGAGCTGCCGTCACTGCCGTTCGGTGGGCCGGTGATCTCGTCCACCGAAGCGCTGGGGCTGAGCGAAGTGCCGGAAAGGCTTGCCGTCGTCGGTGGCGGCTATATCGGGCTCGAGCTCGGCATCGCCTTCGCCAAGATGGGCGCCAGGGTGACCGTGGTCGAGGCTTTGCCGCGCGTACTGGCGCAGTATGATGCCGAACTGACCCGGCCGGTGGTGAAACGGCTCACTGAGCTCGGCATCGAGGTGCTCGTGAACGCCAAGGCCAAGGGGTTGTCGACCAAGCGCGATGCGCTGCTGATCGAGACGGCCACCGGCAAGAATGGCAAGATCGCTGCCGACAGGATTCTGGTCACCGTCGGGCGCAAGCCGGTGATCGAAGACTGGGGGCTGGAGCAGATCGACCTCGACATGGCGGGGAAATTCATCCGCATCGACGACCAGTGCCGCACCTCGATGCGCGGCATCTTTGCCATTGGCGACGTCACCGGCGAGCCGATGCTGGCGCACCGGGCGATGGCGCAAGGCGAAATGGTCGCCGAGATCGTCGCCGGCCACAAGCGCAGCTGGGACAAACGCTGCATTCCCGCCATCTGCTTCACCGATCCGGAACTGGTCACCGCAGGCCTGTCGCCGGAGGAGGCAAAGGGGCTCGGCGGTGAGATCAAGGTCGGGCTGTTTCCTTTTGCCGCCAATGGCCGGGCAATGACCAAAATGGGTGAAGATGGATTTGTCCGGGTTGTTGCCCGCGCGGACAACCATCTGGTGCTCGGCATCCAGGCGGTCGGCCAGGGCGTGTCGGAACTGTCGGCGGCGTTCGGCCTGGCGCTGGAGATGGGCGCGCGGCTGGAGGACATCGCCGGCACCATCCATGCACATCCGACACAAGGCGAGGGTTTTCAGGAAGCCGCGCTGAAGGCGCTTGGGCACGCGCTGCATGTTTGAGGGCAGGCCAGAGGGGGTCGGTTCGACTGGATTCGACCTCCCTTGCGACAGATGGAGGTTAGCGCTCTACGCGAGGCGACCCCCTCTGTCGCCTTCGGCGACATCTCCCCCTCGAGGGGGGAGATTACACAGCTCACCCCACCAGCCGGCTAACCATCTCGTGCTGCGCATAGGCGTGGCCGAAGCGGTTGGCAAGGAAGGCATCGAGCGCGATGTCCTCCTGCTTGATGAAACCCTTCGCCGGCAAGGTGCCGTCGGCCAGCATGTCGAGCACCGCGCAGATGGCTGAGCCCGTGGTGATCTGGATGGCGCTACGCACCGTATCGCCGACACGCCTGGCATAGATCTTGTTGGCGTAGGTCTCCTGCAGCAGGCGGCCGTTCTTGCGGCCGCTGACGGTGACGAAGACGATGACCACGTCCTGCAGCGTTGCCGGCAGGGCGCTCTCAAAAATGTCCTTCAGCACGTCGCGGCGGTGGCGCAGGCCGAGATCGTTGAGCAGCGCCTTCATGATCGCGGCGTGGCCAGGGTAGCGGATGGTGCGATAGTTCAGCGTGCGCACCTTGCCCTTCAGCGTTTCGGCCAGAGTGCCGAGCCCTCCGGACGTGTTGAACGCCTCGTAGGTGACGCCGTCGAGCGAGAATTCCTCGCGCTCCTCCAACGGCGGCACTTCGATCAGTTCGCCTTCGACGATCGCCTCGCAAGGCTCGCAATATTCGTTGATGACGCCGTCCGTGCTCCAGGTCAGATTGTAGTTCAGCGCATTCGAGGGGTACTGCGGCAGCGCCCCAACCCGCATGCGCACGCTCTCCAGCGTGTCGAAGCGGCTGGCGAGATCGTTGGCGACGATCGAGATGAAACCCGGCGCCAGCCCGCATTGCGGGATGAAGGCGCTGTTGGCGGAGCGCGCCAGTTGCTTGACGCGTCGGGTCGCGACGACGTCCTCGGTCAGGTCGAGATAATGCACGCCGGCGCTGGCCGCCGCTTCGGCGATGCGCGTGGTCAGATGGAAGGGCGCTGCGCTGAGCACCGCGAACTTGCCGGCCAGGGCCGCTTCGAGCGTTCCGGCGGCTTCGATGTCGAGTTCCAGCGTCTCGACCGTGGCAGGCAATTCGGCTGCGCTGAGCTGTGCGGCCGAGCGGTCGACGAGGGTGACCTGATAGTCGCCCGTGGACGCCAGCATCTCGGCGATGGTCGAGCCGATCTTGCCGGCGCCGACAACTATGATTTTCTTCATGACCGGTTCCCTCGCCTTACATTTGCTCAAGACGATAGAATCGCAGCTTGCCTGTCGAAAGGAAGCGTGGAATTGTTCGAAACGAAGTGTCAGATTGCTCAGTATGCCGATGAGGTTCGTCGAAAGTGCTTAGCAACGCCGAACAGGCCCTGCTCTCCCTGCTGCGCGTGAATGCGCGCGCCTCGACAGCCGAGCTGGCGCGGCGGCTGGGCGTGTCGCGGACAACGGTGCAGAGCCGGATCGAGCGGCTGGAGCAGCGCGGCATGATCACCGGCTATGGCGTCAGGCTTTCGCCGGATTACGAACAGGGACTGGTGCGGGCGCATGTCCTGCTCACCGTCACGCCCAAGCTCGCCGACAAGGTGGTGCGCAGCCTGCAGGCGCTGCCGCCGGTGCGGACGCTGCATTCGGTGAGCGGCAATTTCGACATGATCGTCATCGTCGACGCGCCGTCGATCAGGGATCTCGACACGCTTCTCGACCAGATCGGCGCGATGGACGGGGTCGAGCGGACATCGTCTTCGATCATCCTGTCGACGCGGATTGATCGGTGACTGGCTTGGCGGGAGCATTGGGCCGCTTCCCTCCCAGGGCGAAGCAAAAACTCTTAGGGTCCCTTCCAAATGCTGCTGTCGAGCGGAACCTTTCGGGGCGTCGGCGGGACAGCGCCCCGTCTGTCCTGCCGGACATCTCCCACTTGGGGGGAGATCGGCAGTTTCGGCACTCCGCTCACACCTCCGATGCTCCTGTAATAAAGCAACATGAATTCTAAAAAATGTTGCTTTCCAACACGGCCTGTATGAGAATCGCCGGGAGGCATAGCCTTCCGCCGGGAACGGGCAAACCGGCGCAGCGAAGAGCCCGCGCGGAGCTTCGCGGCGATTGCCGGACAGCACGGCAACGCACCAATGCTTTTTGAAGGAGAACAGACCTTGCCCAAGCAGTGTTTTGGAACATCGCATGTGCCGCTGTCGCCGGCAGTCCGGGCCGGCGATATGGTCTATATCTCGGGCCAGGTGCCGGTTGGCAGCGACGGCGTGGTGGTCATGGGCGGTATCGTAGAACAGACCGAGCAGGTACTTTCGAATGTGCAGGCAGCCCTGGCGCTGGCCGGCTGCACCATGGACGACGTGGTCAAGACGACAGTCTGGCTCGAGGACGCGCGCGACTTCGGCGCCTTCAATGCCGTTTATGCCAGGCATTTTGCAAAGGATCCGCCGGCGCGGACAACCGTCGAGTCGCGGCTGATGATCGACATCAAGATCGAGGTCGAGGCTGTCGCCTACAGACCGGTTTGACGAGAAGACACAACGGAGCCGGACGCCGATGCAATTTGATCTCCTCCTGAAGGGCGGCCGCCTCATCGATCCGGCGTCCGGCCTCGATGCGCAACGCGATCTGGCCATCGCCGGTGGCCGCATCGCCGCGATCGATGCCGACATTCCCTTCGATCGCGCCGCGCGCGTCATCGATGCCACCGGCTCCATCGTCGCGCCCGGCCTCATCGATCTGCACAGCCACGTCTATTGGGGCGGCACCTCGCTCGGCGTCGATGCCGACCGCCTCGCCGCAAAAAGCGGCACCACCACGTTCATAGACGCGGGAAGTGCTGGGGCCGGCAACTTCCTCGGCTTTCGCCGCCATGTCATCGAGCGCTCGAAAGTCCGCATCCTGGCCTATGTCAACATTTCCTTTGCCGGGATTTTCGGCTTCTCGCAGACCGTTTCGGTTGGCGAGTGCAGTGATCTCCGGCTCTGCGAACCGCGCGAGACGGTGGCGGCGGTGCGCGAGCACGCAGACATGATTGTCGGCGTAAAAGTCCGCTCGGGTCGCCATGCCGGCGGCAGCAGCGGCATCGCGCCGGTCGATCTGGCGCTCGAGGCCGCCGACCAGGCCGGCCTGCCGCTGATGGCGCATATCGACGAGCCGCCGCCGGGCCGCTCGGAAGTGCTGCCGCGCCTGCGCAAGGGCGATATTCTCACCCATTGCTTCCGGCCGTTTCCCAACGCGCCGATCTTCGCATCCGGCGCGGTGCGGCCCGACATGCGGCTGGCGCGCGAGCGCGGCGTCATCTTCGATATCGGCCACGGCATGGGCTCGTTCGATTTCGAGGTCGCCAAAGCGATGCTCAAGGAGGGGCTGGCGCCTGATGTGATCAGCAGCGACGTGCATCTCTACTGCGTCGACGGACCGGCCTTCGACATTCTGGTGTGCATGTCGAAACTGCTGGCGCTCGGCATGCCGCTGGTCGAGGTTTTGCGCGCGGCAACACAGCGGCCGGCCGAGGCGATCGCAAGGCCCGAGCTTGGCGCGCTGGCAGTCGGTGCCGTCGGCGACATCGCGGTGCTGCGGCTGCGCCCGGGCAGTTTCACCTTCGTCGATGCGGTCGGCGCCTCGCTGGTCGCCGAGCAGAGGCTGGTCTCGGACGGCATTGTGATTCGCGGCATCTGGTGGCCGAACGAGGCGGCTAACGATTTTGGCGATACCGAACGCTTCGAAGCGCATGCGCACGAGACGCATGTCGATGTTGCTGTCCGGCATTTCGGGCGTGGGTGATCTCCCCCCTTGAGGGCCCTTGAGGGGGAGATGTTCGCCGAAGGCGACAGAGGGGGTCGGTTCGACCGGGCTCGCCTTGCAACGGATGGAGGTTGGCGCTCGACATGCGGCGACCCCCTTTGGCCTGCCCTCTTTGCCAGAACTTGGCATCTCCCCCTCAAGGGGGGAGATCACAGCTTCACCCCGGCGCCCCATAAACCGGCGTCGCAACGCCTTCCATGCGCGCCTTGATCTGCAGCGCGACGAATTTCGAGTAAAAACGCGACAGTGCGAGATTGCCGCCGTGGAACCATAGTGTTTCCTGCGCCGTCGGCTTCCACATGTTGCGCAATTCACCTTGCCATGGGCCTGGGTCGCCTCTGGTGCCCGAGCCGAGCCCCCAGCACGGGCCGACCTTGTCGGCGACCTCGCGCGAGACGATCACCGCCACGGTCTCGTTCATCGACTGATAGCCGGTGCAGGAGATGATCGCGTCGGCCGCCAGTTCGGTGCCGTCGTCGAACAGGATCCCAGTCGGCGTCAGCGACTTGATCTCGACGCCGCTGCGGACGCCGATCTCGCCGTCGATGATCAGATCTGAGGCGCCTACGTCGATGTAGTAGCCCGAGCCGGTGCGGTAGGCCTTCATCAGCAGCCCGGTCTCGTCGTCGCCGAAATCGATGGCGAAGCCGGCGCCGCGCAAGCGGTCGTAGAAGGCCGCGTCGCGCGCCTTGATCACGCCGTAGAGCGTCCGCTGGCTTTGCGGCAGCAGCGCGAACGGCGTCGAGGCGACGATCATGTCGGCCTTCTCGGTGGTGATGCCGCGGGCCAGCGCCTTCTCCGAAAAAATCTCGAAGCCGACCTCCATCAGCGTGTCGGATTTGACCACCGTCGTCGGCGAGCGCTGGATCATGGTCACCTCAGCGCCGCTCTCCCAGAGATCGACGGCGACATCGTGGCCCGAGCTTGCCGCGCCGATGACGGCGACCGCCTTGCCACGGAATTTTTCGCCGCTGGAATACTGGCTGGAATGCAGGATCTCGCCCTGGAACGCCGTGGCGCCCGGTAGGTCGATCTGCCTCGGCGGGCCATAGGCGCCGGTTGCGAAGACGATGTGCCTGGGTTTGAGCGTGATGCGCTCGCCGGCGCGATCGACCTCGACCGTCCAGATTTTTTCGGCTTCGTCGTAGGACGCGCGGACGCATGTCGTGGAGGTCCAGTAATTGAGCTCCATGACGCGCGTGTACATTTCCAACCAGTCGCCCATCTTGTCCTTGGGCGTGAACACCGGCCAGTTTTCCGGAAACGGGATGTAGGGCAGATGGTCGTACCAGACCGGGTCGTGCAGCACGAGCGAGCGATAGCGGTTGCGCCAGGAATCACCGGCTTGAGCGTTCTTCTCGATGACGATGGCCGGCACGCCGAGCTGCCGCAGCCGCGCACCTAGCATGATGCCGCCCTGGCCGCCGCCGATGACCAGGCAGTAGGGCTGCTGGCCGGCGCCGAGATCACGCATCTCGCGCGCCCTCGCCTCTGCCCAAGTCTCGCGGTCCGGATCGGCCTTGTGGCGGACACCCAGCGGCCGCGCCGGCCCCTTGCGCTCCTCAAAACCCTTAAGATCGCTCATCGCCGTGAACAGCGTCCGGCATCGGCCGTCCTGCAGGCGCATGATGCCCCGGCCCCACGCCGATGACGTCTCGAAGGTGAACCAGGCCTCGACGATGCCTTCGTCCGAGCTTGCCTCGCCACTGAGCTGCCAGGCAGTCGGCTTGGTCGTAGCCAGTGTGGCTTCCAGCATGTCGCGGATCGCCGCGCGGCCTTCCATCGTCCTGATGTTCCAGGTGAAGGTCAGCAGGTCGCGCCAGTAGCAATCCTCGACGAACAGGTTGGTCGCGGCTGCTGCGTCGCCCGTCTCGAGCGCGCGGGAGAGGGAGGAAAACCAGGTGGCCGCCTGTTTCGATGGTTCCATGTCGAGCATCTGTTTTTTCTCCTTCAAGTCGCCGCCGCCCGGTCTTCCTTCTCCCCTTGTGGGAGAAGGTGTCGCCGAAGGCGACGGATGAGGGGTATTCCAGCTTGGCGCTACGCGCCAATCCACCGCCCGGGGCGAGTCACGGGCCTCGCCCGCCCTTCACAAGGGGAGAACGAGAGCCGCGCCTCTCAGTCCCCCAGCGGCTCCATCTCTTTGCCCGTCCTGTGGATCTGGGCGTTGTATTTGATGCGGCGGACCGTTTCGCGAGCCGAGCCGTCAAGTTTGTAGGCGGCCGCCACCGCCATCAGGTCGATCGCGGCCAGAAAGGCAAACCGCGAGGCGGTCGGCTTCAGCGTGTCGGGATATTCGGGCACCGCCACCGTCAGCCTGACGTCGCAGGCGCGGGCAAGGTCGGTGTCGGGCGCGGTCACGCCGATCGCGTTGGCGCGGTAGTGCTTGGCCAGTTCGACGGCCTCGATCACTTCGCGGGTGCGTCCGGTCGCCGAAATGGCGATCACCAGATCGCTGGGCTTCAAGGTCGAGGCGGTCATCCGCATCAGATACGGGTCGCACTGGGCGCTGACGGTGATGCCGTAGCGGAACAGCCGGTACTGGGTTTCCTGCGCCAGCGCCGAGGAGCTGCCGCCGAGGCCGAACACCGTAACCTGGCGCGCCTTGGCGATGAGCTCGGCCGCCTTCACCAGCTGTGCCGGATCAAGCTGCCGTTCGGCCTCCTGCAGCGCCCGGCGTGCTTCGCCGAACACGGCATTCCAGAACGGCATGCCGTTGTCGCCGCTGGTGGGCGGCGGCTTGCTCAGATAGAGCGCGCCGACGACGAGGCTCTGCGCCAGCTTCAGCTTGAAATCGCGCACGCCCTCGCAGCCAATGGCCCGGCAGAACCGGGTCACGGTGGGTTCGCTGACCTGGGCGCGCTGGGCAAGTGCTGCGTTGGAAGCGTCGACCGCGAATCTGACATCGTCGAGCACGACATCGGCGACGCGCCGCTCCGCCGGGCGCAATTCACCGTAAGAGTCCTTGACCAGCGAGATGATGTCGGGGATGCGCCTGACATGATCGCGCCCATCGGGTTCGTCGCCCGAGGTCAATCGTACATGGCCTTCAGCTTCGGTCATGAATCTTTCCCCTGCAGTTCGTAGAACTCGACCTCTACCATGTTCGCGCATCGCTTGCCTGCTCGCCTCACGCGGCCGGTTTCCGAAGTATGTAGGAAAGCAACAAGCTTTTCAAGAAATAGAAAAAACTAATTCAAACAACATCGTAACCCTAGTCAGGGCGACCTTGCCGACCAGAGCTTCGGGCGCCACCTGACCGTAAAGTAGGATAGTTACAGACTGTTTTTGCGGACGAAATGATCCACTGGATCACCGCGCAATCCCCTGGGGGCATGAACGTCGGCGACGCCGCCGATCTCTCCCTTGCGGGGGAGATGCCTGGCAAGGCCGAGGGGTGTTGTCCCATAGGCGCTAACTTAGGGCATGAGCGTTATCCTTGCTGCGGCGGATTGGCTTTTTCGTCGCCTCGGTGGAT
>NZ_JBVVPW010000056.1:0-22980 GCF_055811385.1 Mesorhizobium sp. WSM4849 | reverse complement strand
CCCCCCCCCCCCCCCCCCCCCCCCCCCCCCCCCCCCCCCCCCCCCCCCCCCCCCCCCCCCCCCCCCCCCCCCCCCCAAAACACCCACACCCCCCCCCCCCCCCCCCCCCCCCCCCCCCCCCCCCCCCCCCCGCTTCAGGTGAAGCCGATGAAATCGTCGGGCGCGGCGCGGCCCATTTCTTCTTCCCAGTGGCGGCGGCAGAGCGAGACATAGACATCCTTGCCGATCGCCACCTGTTCGCCCTGTCTCGCCACCTTGCCGTCCGAGCCGAGGCGCACGACCATCGTCGCCTTGCGGCCACAGCGGCAGATGGTGCGCACCTCGCGCAGATCGTCCGATATCGCCAAGAGCGCGCGCGAGCCGGAAAACAGCTTGCCCTGGAAATCGGTGCGCAGGCCGTAGCACATCACCGGGATGTTCAGCCGGTCGGCGATGCGGGCGAGCTGCCACGCCTGCTCCTCCTCGAGGAACTGCGCCTCGTCGACGAAGACGCAATGCACGGTCGTGTGGTCGTGATGCTCGGCGACCCGGGCGAACAGATCGTCGCCGTCGCGGAACATTTCGGCTTCCGTCTCCAGGCCGATGCGTGACGAGATCAGCCCGGTATCGCCCTTGCGGTAATGGCCGGCGACGAACAGCATCGTCGTCATGCCGCGCTCGCGGTAATTGTACGAGGCCTGCAGCAGCATCGTCGTCTTGCCGGCATTCATCGTCGCATAGTGGAAGTACAGCTTGGCCATGCCTTCCTTTTAAGCCGAGTTGTCCCGGCGCAGGGAGGGGGCGTCCCTACATTCCACCGGAAAAGCGGCGAACGTGTCGCTGATCGGCCAGCCCGCGCCGTTGATCGCGATTGTCTTATCGCTTGAAACCGCACCAGAATGGTGTTTGGCTGACGAAACAAGGCGGAGACAAAACCGCAACTTCGCTTCGCCGATAGATCATAATGGGAGAATACATGATGTCGCGTATGAAACTATTCGCCGCCGGCTTCGGTCTGGCGGCATTTCTTTCCGCGGGCGGCGCATTCGCCGCCGAACCGGAAAGCTGCAAGCCGGTGCGTTTTGCCGATGTCGGCTGGACCGACATCACCGCCACCACCGCTACCGCCAGCGTCATCCTCGAAGCGCTCGGCTACGAACCTGACGTGCAGGTGCTGTCGGTTCCGGTCACCTACACCTCGCTGAAGAACAAGGACGTCGACGTCTTCCTCGGCAATTGGATGCCGACCATGGAAGCCGACATAAAGCCCTATCTCGAAGACAAGTCGGTCGAGTCGATCGTGACCAACCTCGAAGGCGCAAAGTATACGCTCGCCGTGCCGCAGCACACCTATGACGCCGGTCTCAAGGATTTCGCTGATATCGCCAAGTTCAAGGACAAGCTCGACAACAAGATTTACGGCATCGAAGCCGGCAATGACGGCAACCGCCTGATCCTCGACATGATCGCCGCCGACAAGTTCGGCCTGAAGGATTTCGAGCTCGTCGAAAGCTCGGAGGCCGGCATGCTGTCGGCGGTGCAGAAGGCGGCCGCATCGGGCGAAGACGTGGTCTTCCTCGGCTGGGAGCCGCATCCGATGAACGCCAACATCAAGATGGCCTATCTGTCGGGCGGCGACGAGGTGTTCGGCCCGAATTTCGGCGGCGCGACCGTCGCCACCAATGTCCGGGCCGGCTATACCACTGAATGCCCGAACGTCGGCGCGCTGCTCAAGAACATGGTGTTCTCGCTCAAGATGGAAAACGAGATCATGGGTGCGATCCTCAATGACGGCGCCGACCCGAAGGCCGCGGCTACCGAATGGCTCAAGGCCAATCCGGACGCGATGACGCCATGGCTCGCCGGTGTGACGACGTTCGACGGCGGCGACGCCGCGGCCGCCGT
The DNA here is from genome assembly GCF_055811385.1 of Mesorhizobium sp. WSM4849. Classification (NCBI taxonomy): domain Bacteria; kingdom Pseudomonadati; phylum Pseudomonadota; class Alphaproteobacteria; order Hyphomicrobiales; family Phyllobacteriaceae; genus Mesorhizobium; species Mesorhizobium sp. WSM4849. The sequence goes on along the minus strand of NZ_JBVVPW010000056.1, from coordinate 21,096 downwards.
GAAAACCGCGCTGGGTTCGTAGCAGACTTACACCCTCCCCCTTGCGGGGAGGCGCGGCACGCGCCGCGGTGGGGTGGTGCAGAACGGAGCATAACCGTGACCACCCCGCTCCGCTGCGCTGCGCGGTTCGACCCCCCGCCAGCGGGAGGGTGAAGAAGAAATGAGGGGACATTTGCCATGGATCCGGTTTCGCAACTGATTTCGAGCTTCAAGATCCCGATCGGGCGGTGGGGCAAGACCTTCTTCGACTTCCTGACCACCAATTTCGAGTGGTTTTTCGACAGTATCGCCGACGGGCTTACCGTCATTCTCGACGGGCTGGTCGATCTTTTGCTGCTCGTCCCGCCGGTTCTCCTGGTTGCCGCCATAGCCGGGCTCGCCTGGTACCTGCAGAAATCTTGGAAGCTGGCGCTTGCCGTCGCGCTCGGCCTCCTGTTCATCGTCAACCAGGATCTGTGGCAGGAAACCGTCGAGACGCTGGTGTTGGTCGTGGGCGCTGCTGCGGCCTCCATGGCCATCGGCGTGCCGATCGGCATCTGGGCGGCGCATAACGAGCGTGGCTACCGCTATCTCCAGCCAATCCTCGACCTGATGCAGACTATGCCGACCTTTGTCTACCTGATCCCGGTGCTCATTCTCTTCGGCCTCGGCATCGCTCCCGGCCTCATCGTCACCGTCATCTTCGCCGCCCCCGCGCCGATCCGCCTGACGCATCTCGGCATCACCTCGGTGCCGAAACCGATGATCGAGGCCGGCGAAGCCTTCGGCGCGACAAAACGCCAGCTCCTGTGGAAGGTAGAGCTGCCGGCGGCGCTGCCGACCATCATGGCGGGACTGACGCAGTGCATCATGCTTTGCCTCTCCATGGTCGTGATCGCTGCGCTCATCGGCGCCAACGGCCTCGGCAAGCCGGTGGTGCGCGCGCTGAACTCGGTCAACATCCCGCTCGGGCTCGAAGCCGGCCTCGCCATCGTCGTGCTCGCCATCATCCTCGACCGCATCAGCCGCATCGGCACGGGAGCCGCCAAATGAGCGCCGCGGTCGATTTCAAGAATGTCGACATCGTCTTCGGCGCGGCGCGCAAGGAAGCGCTGGCGCTCGTAGACAGGGGCGCGACGCGTCAGGAAATCCTGGAGAAGACCGGCGCCGTGCTCGGCTGCGCCGGCGCCAATTTGACCGTCAACGAGGGCGAGATTTCCGTCCTGATGGGCCTCTCCGGCTCCGGCAAATCGACGCTGCTCCGCGCCGTCAACCTGCTCAACGTGCCGGCGCGCGGCAACGTCATGGTCAAGGACGGCGACCGCATGATCGATGTCGCGGCCTGCGACGCCGCCACGCTGCGCCACATCCGACAGACGCGGGTCGCCATGGTGTTCCAGCAGTTCGGCCTTCTGCCCTGGCGCACCGTCGCGGAAAATGTCGGCTTCGGCCTAGAGCTTTCCGGCGTGCCCGAAGCCGAGCGCAAGGCGCGCGTCGAGCGCCAGTTGAAGCTCGTCGGCCTCGACCAGTGGGCGTCGAAATACGCCCACGAGCTTTCCGGCGGCATGCAGCAGCGCGTCGGGCTGGCGCGTGCGTTTGCCACCGAAGCGCCGATCCTGCTGATGGACGAGCCGTTCTCGGCGCTCGACCCGCTGATCCGGACCAAGCTGCAGGACGAATTGCTGCAGCTTCAGGCCGAGCTGAAGAAGACCATCATCTTCGTCAGCCACGATCTCGAGGAGGCGCTGAAGATCGGCAGCCACATCACCATCATGGAAGGCGGGCGTATCGTGCAGACCGGCGCGCCGGAAGACATCGTGCTGCGCCCCGCCAACGACTATGTCCGCGACTTCATCGCCAATGTGAATCCGCTCTCGGTGCTGACCGCCTGGAACGTGATGCGCGACCGCCGCGACCTCGACCACGGCGAGGACGGCTGGGTGTGGCTCGACCGCCGCAAGACGACGCGTTTCAAGATCGACGAGCACGGGCTGGTGGCGGCGGCCGAGCGCGACGGCAAGCCGGCGTTCTGGGTGTCGTGCGCCGATGTCGAGGCGCAGCCGGAGGAGACGACGCAGGTATTCTGGGCCAATCCCGGCACCTCGCTGAAGACGGTGATGCTGGCCATGCACCGCTCGCAGACCGCACCGGTGGCGCTGTTCGACGACCAGTCGCGCTTCGTCGGCGCCATCGGCGTCAGGGATGTGCTGAGTGCGGTGTTGCGGCGGTAGCTATTTCTGAACGAAACGGCCCGTATCGTTTCTTCGCGGTCTGCGCGGCTTGGCGGCGGTCCCACATAGGCACGGACTTGTGAACGGCCGCGCCCGCCGGGAAGGCGGTTTGCGGGCGGTCCAAAAATGGACGATCGCTTTTGGCTATGCCAGAATAAACGCGAAATTCTTGCGCACAATTGCCGGTTCCGATGCCTGAGATCGTCACCAAACCCCGCACCAAAACGAAGCCGCAGATCGAACGGCCGAAGCTCTACAAGGTCATCCTCCTCAATGACGATTTCACGCCGCGCGAGTTCGTGGTGACGGTGCTCAAGGGCGAATTCAAGCTGAGCGAAGACCAGGCGCGGCGGGTGATGATCACCGCGCACCAGCGCGGCGTCTGCGTCGTCGCCGTCTTCACCAGGGACGTCGCCGAGACCAAGGCGACACGGGCGACTGATGCCGGCAAGGCCAAGGGCTACCCGCTGATGTTCACGACGGAACCGGAGGAGTAATCTTTCCCCTTCTCCCACAAGGGGAGAAGGAAGTCGGCGTCGCTACCGCCCTTCGCGGTACCACATCGAGCCCAATGCCAGCAGCAGCAGGCCGAGGCCGAGGAACCCGCCGAACAGCGGCACGCGCGAGACGGCCTTCAGCACGCTGTCGTCGGTGGTGCGCAGGCCGATCCAGTCGTTGCCGGCCGCCGCGCCCGAGGAGCGAACCGGAACGACCGACGGCAGCGTCACGCCGCCGGTGAGATTGCCAAGGGTCGACGATTGCGCCAGCCGGCGCACGCTGCCGCCGGTGGCCTCGGCCGGCGCCTTCAGCCGGTTCTCGGTGGAGACGACGTCGGTGAATTCCGGCGCATTGACCGGGCCGACATGGGCAAGCGCCTTCAGGTCGCCATTGCCGACCTGATAGAGGCCGATCTCGCTGGTTTCGATGCTGCCCAGGAAGACGCCGGGTTCGGCTCTCTCTAGCTTGACGGTCATCGCCTTGCCGGACGGGGTGATGATCTGCGCCGGGCCGGGATCGTCGCTCATCGTCTGGCGGCGGATTTCCAGCATCATGCCGCGGCCGTCGGCGGTCAGCCGCTCCTCCTCGAGTTCGGGCTCCTTCATCAGCCAGTGGGCGATGCGGCGATAGAGCTGGACATGCGGGCCGCCGCCCTCGAAGCCGCGCGCCCACAACCAGCCCTGGTCGGACAGAAACATGCCGACGCGGCCTTCGCCTTTGCGGTCGAGCAGCAGCAGCGGTCGGTTGTCCGCCCCCTTCATCACCGCCTCGCCCTCAGGGTTCTCGACGCCGATGGTGCGGAACCAGCGGCTCCAGTGCGGCGGCTCGGTGGCGGAGCCGTCGAGCCCGCGCGTCACCGGATGGCGCTGGCCGAGCTCGGTGAGGCGCGGATAGAAGGCCTTGTCGACGACTTCGCCGGTCGGCATCGCCGGCAGCGCCGACATCAAAGGCGTGCGGGCGATAGAGCTTTCGCCGGCATATTCGGGCCCTGCCGCGATCAGCAGCGCGCCGCCCTTTTCGACATATTCGGCGATGTAGTCGTAGTAGAGGATCGGCAGCACGTCGCGATGCTGATAGCGGTCGAAGATGATCAGGTCGAAATCCTTGATCTTCTCGACGAACAGCTCGCGCGTCGGGAAGGCGATCAGCGACAGTTCGTTGATCGGCGTGCCGTCCTGCTTTTCCGGCGGCCGCAGAATGGTGAAGTGGACCAGATCGACCGAGGCGTCGGATTTCAGAAGGTTGCGCCAGGTGCGCTCACCGGCATGCGGCTCGCCGGAAACAAGCAGCACGCGCAAATTCTCGCGGATGCCGTCGATCAGCGCGATGGCGCGGTTGTTGGTGTCGGTGAGTTCGTCGGGCTCGGGGTCGATGGCGAGTTCGACGATGTTGCGGCCGGCGCCGGGAATGGTCACTTGCAGCGGCATAGCCTGGCCGATGGTGGCGCGCTCGACCGAAACCTGCTCGCCATTGACCGAGACGCGCACATCGATCGAGCCGGCCTCGTTGTTGGTGCCGATGACGCGATAGGTCATTTCGAGCGGCTTGCCGACCAAACCGAAGCGCGGCGCATTCTCGAAGCGGATGCGGCGATCCTTTTCCTGGTCGTTGCCGGTGATCAGCGCGTGCAGCGGGGCGTTGAAGTCGGGCGTGCCGCCGGGGGCGTCATGCACCTCGCCATCGGTGATCATGATGGCGCCGCCGATGCGCGAAGGCGGCACGTCGCGGAAAGCGCTTTCAAGCGCGCCGAAAAGCCGCGTCTCGGTGCGCTCCTCGGCGGCTTCCGACTTGCCGGCCTCGACGACGCGGACGTCGAACTGTTTGAAGCGGCCAAGACGCTGCTGAACCCCGGCCAGCGCCTCGTCTGTCTGCTTGGTGCGCTCGCCAATGTCCTGGCTCTGGCTGCGGTCGACGACAACGGCGACGACGCTTTTCAGCGCCTCGCGCTCTTCGTCGAGCAACACCGGGTTGAGCAGGGCCGCAGTCAGCGCCAGCAGGGCGGCAAATCGGAAGATCGCGCCGCGCTGGCGAAACCACAGACCGACCAATGCCAGCAGCAACAGCGGCGCCAGCACCAGGCCAAGCAGCGGCCACGAGATGAGCGGTTCGAAGGCGAGTGACAAGTTCATGGCCTACTGCCCCAGCCGTTCGAGCAGCACCGGCACATGCACCTGATCGGATTTGTAGTTGCCGGTCAGCATGTACATCATGATGTTGACGCCTGCGCGCAGCGCATAAATGCGCTGCATCGGGTCCGACGGCACGGTCGGCAAAAGCGGGTCGCCATTCTCGTCGACCGCCCAGGCGCCGGCGAAATCATTGGCGGTGATCATGATCGGCGAGACGCCGTCGCCGGTGCGTACCGGGCGGTTCTCGGTGTTGCTGGCTTCGAGCGACGCCGCGACCCAGAGCGGTCCGCCGGCGAAGCGTCCGGGAAACTCAGGCAGGATGTAGAAGGATTTGGTCAGCACATGGTCCGACGGCACCGGCTCCAGCGCCGGCACGTTGAGGTTGCCGAGGATGTCGCGCAGCCGCTCCGTCGCCGGGCTGGCCGAATCCGCGCCGATGCCGGTGGCGAACTGGTCGCGCGTGTCGAACAGCACCGTGCCGCCCTGCTGCATATAGGCGTCGACGCGGGCGATCGCGGCCTGGCTCGGCATCGGCGCGGCAGGATCGATCGGCCAGTAGATCAGCGGATAGAAGGCAAGCTGGTCCTTCGAGATATCGACGCTGGCCGGCGCCCCCGGCTCGAGCGCGGTCTTCTCGATCAGGAAGCGGGTCAGGCCCTCCAGCCCGGCTTGGCTGATCGAATCGACACTCCGTTCGCCGGTCTGCACATAGGCGATCCGGGTCTTCGAAATGTCCTCGATCGCCCGTTCGTCGCCAGGTTTGGCATCGTCGGCGCGGGCGATGTCGGTGTGGCCGACCAGGGCGCCGAGCGCAATCAGCAGGGCGGCGGTGGTCGCAGCAGCCGTGCCGGCGCGGCGTGGCCGGCGCGAGAACAGGCCGCCCATCCAGAACACGGCCAGCGTGTCGAGCACCATCAGCAAGAGAGCTGCCGCAACCAGCGGGCCCTTCAAATTGTGCGATTCGTCGAAGGCGTACTGGATGGTGGTGACCGGCACGGTGATCTGAGGACGGACCAGCGGTGCGAAGCCGCTTTCGGCATTGAGCAGATTGTGGGCGAGGACGCCGGTTTCGGAGCCGTACAGGCCGGGCGGGTTGTCGAACGTCACCGGCAGCGGGCCGGCACCCGGCACCAGCGGCCGTGCATCCGGGGTCGGCGGCACAAGCGTGCCGTCGGCTGATATCATGCGGTAGGGCGCCAGCGAGGCGGCTGCGGCTTCGGCATTGGCGACCGCCGCGCCCTGGTTGCGCGACAATTGCACGATGCGCCGCAGCATCTCGACGAAGCTGCCGGAGATCGGCAGGTTCGACCAGGTCGCCTCCGGCGTGACATGGAACAGGACGAGCGTGCCCTTGCCCTTCTTCATCCCGGTCACCAGCGGCGTGCCGTCGGCAAGCGTGGCCCAGGTGCGCTCGACGATATCGGGCGTCGGCTCGGCCAGCACCTGCCTGGTGACGGTGACCTCGGCGGGCGGAGCGAGGTCGGCGAAGGGACCGGTCTTCGTGAAATCGGTGACCGGCTGCGGCGTCGTCCACGACAGCGCGCCGCCGAGCGAGCGCTCGCCGGTGCGCAGCCTGACCGGCAGCAGGTCGTCGTCATTGCCGGCGGCGACCAGCCGCGAGCCGGCGAACCGCACCAGCGTGCCGCCATTGTCAACCCAGTCGACCAGCCTTTGCCGCACCTGCTGCGGAATGGTGCCAACATCGGCCATGACGATCATCGCCGGCTTCTGGTCGAGGAGCTGCGGGATGGCATCGGCAAGGTCGGCGCTCGACGGCTCAGTCAGATCGGCGAAGGGCTGCAGCGCGCGGCGGATATAGTACAGCGGCGACAAAAGTGGCTGCGCCTGGTCGGCCTCGGCCTGCGACAGCAGCCCGACGCGGCGGCGCTTGGAATTCTCGTCGAGCACGCGGACGGCGCCGGCCTGCCGTTGGCCGTCGAGCGCGATCGAGGCGAAGTCGTTGCGCAGTTCGAACGGCACCGCCATCGTGCCGGTGGCGGTGGATTCGCCCGGTGAGAAGGTCAGCGTGGCGTCGGCGATACGGCGGCCCTTGTCGTCGAAGGCGCCGGCGGTCACCTGAGCCGGCGCCGGATCGCCCGGCGCGCGGATGGCGGTCAGCTCGAAGCCGTCCACCTGATTGTCGGCGCCGGTCAGGCCGATCAAGCCAGGCCGGTCGGAGGCGGCCCAGACGACACGGGCGGCGTTCTTCGACAAAAGCGTGTTGAAGGCGGCCTCGTCGCCTTCCGCCGCCAGACCGTCAGCGAGCACGGCAACGCTGGCGCCCGGCAAGGTCTCCAGGGTTGCCGCGACGCGAGCGTAGACGGCAGGGCGGTCGGTCGGGATCGGCCGCGGCTTTGCCGCGCGCAGCCGGTCGAGCGCGGTGGCGGCATCGAAGGGACCGATCTCGGCATTCGGCTTCTCGGCGGTGAAGGCGATGATGACGGGCACGTCGTTGGAGCTGGCATCGGTGATCAGCCGTTCGGCAGTGGCGACGCGCTGGCCCCAGTCGGCGGCACTTGCCCAGTCATTGTCGATGACCAGCGCAAGCGCGGCGCCCTCGGCCGGCAGTCTTTCACGCGGGTTGAAGACAGGTTCGGCAAGCGCCGCAACGATCAGGGCCGCCATCAGCAGCCTGAGCAGCGTCAGCCACCACGGGCTCTGTTGCGGCGTCTCCTCGCGCTTCAGCACGCGGGCCAGGATCTTCAGCGGCGGGAAGACCTCGGTCTGCGGCTTGGGCGGGGTGAACCGCAAAAGCCACCAGATCACCGGCAGCGCCAGAAGGCCCCACAGCACCATCGGTGCCCCGAAGGATAGCGGCAGCCAGCTCATGCGCGGATCCTCCCGGCTGAGCTGCCATCGACGGTCATCGCCATGTGGACTCGCACCAGCGCATCGGAGGCAAGGCGGTCGGTGTGGTTGACGGTGAAGCTCCAGCCGAGCCGCTTGCACCAGTCGGTCAGTTCCTGACGCCGGGCGATGTAAAGCAGTCGGTATTCATCGCCCAGCGTTTCGGCACGGCCGGCAGTCAGCTTGTCGCCGGTCTCGGGATCGGTGAATTCGGTGCGGCCGGCATAGGGGAATCTCTCCTCGGCCGGGTCGGCGACCTCGATCAGATGAGCTCGCACGCCGTGGCGGGCGAGCACGTCGAGCCAGGCGATGGTGTCCTCGACCGGGTCGAGGAAGTCGCTGACGATGACGATGTCGCAGAAGCGGCGAATGGCGGACAGGTCGGGCTTCACCGGCAATTCGCCGGCATGGGTGAGTTGCGCCGCGATGCGCTCGGCGCCATTGCGGGCGGTGAACGGATCGGTCAGCCCGGGCCAGGCGATGCGCTCGCCGCTGCGCGACAGAAGCTCGGCCATGGCCAGCGCCAGCACCAGCGCGCGGGATTCCTTCGAGACGGTGGCTCCGGTGGATTTGTAGAGCATGGAAGGCGAGGGGTCGGCCCACAGCCACACCGTATGGGCAGCCTCCCATTCGCGGTCGCGCACATAGATGTGGTCGTCGCGGGCCGAGCGGCGCCAGTCGATACGCGAGGAGTCGCCCTCGACATAGGGCCGGAACTGCCAGAAATTCTCGCCAATGCCGCGCTTGCGGCGGCCGTGCCAGCCGGCGATCACCGTGTTGACGATGCGGCGCGCCTCGACCAGCAGGTCCGGTACCAGCGACGCCCGCAGCCGGCCGCGGGCGAGCGCGTCACGCGTCGCCGCCGGTGCCTGGGCCTCGCCTATACGCGCCATCAGATGCCTTTTGCCAGTTTCGCCACCACGTCGCGCACGGTCGTGCCCTCGGCACGGGCGGCAAAGGTCAGCGCCATGCGGTGCTGCAGCACCGGCTCGGCCAGCGCTCTGATATCGTCGATCGACGGCGCCAGCCGTCCGTCGTAGAGGGCGCGGGCGCGGGCGCACAGTGTCAGCGACTGGCTGGCGCGCGGGCCCGGGCCCCAGGCGACGTGCTTGTCAGTCTCGGCATTGCCCTGGCCGGGGCGCGCCGAGCGCACCAGCTGGAGGATCGCCTCGACGACGCTTTCCGGCACCGGCATGCGGCGAATGAGGGTCTGGATCTCCTTCAGCCGCGCCGGCTGCAGCACGTTCTGCGCCTTGGCGTCCTCGATACCGGTGGTCTCCAGAAGGATGCGGCGCTCCGCCTCGATTTCCGGATAGAGGATGTCGACCTGCATCAGGAAACGGTCGAGCTGCGCCTCGGGCAGCGGATAGGTGCCTTCCTGCTCCAGCGGGTTCTGCGTCGCCAGCACGTGGAAGGGCGCCGGCAGGTCGTGGCGGACACCGGCAATGGTGACGTGGTATTCCTGCATCGACTGCAGCAGCGCCGACTGGGTGCGCGGTGAGGCGCGGTTGATCTCGTCGGCCATCAGCAGCTGCGCGAAGATCGGCCCGGAGATGAAGCGGAAGGAGCGCTTGCCGAATTCGTCTTGCTCCATCACCTCGGAGCCGAGAATGTCGGACGGCATCAGGTCGGGCGTGAACTGGATGCGGCGGGAATCGAGGCCGAGCACGATGCCCAGCGTTTCGACCAGCTTGGTCTTGGCGAGGCCGGGCACGCCGACCAGCAGCGCATGACCGCCGGCCAACAGCGCCACCAACGTGCGTTCGACGACGCTTTCCTGGCCGAAGATGACGCGGCCGACGCCCTCGCGAACCCTGGAAATGTCGGCCAGCGCCGTCTCGGCCTGGGCGATCATGTCCTTTTCGCTGATCGGGCTTTGCTTGATCATCACGCTCATGCAGCATCGATCCTTCTCGTTGGAAATACCGGCTTGCACCTAAGACGCCACAGAGTGCCGCGATTCGGCCTCGCGTGGCGCCTGTCTTTGAACTTAAATCACTGACTTATGCTGACAAGCGGAACAACAGTGACTATTTCGTGACCATGACAGAACGCGCCGACGATCGTGATGAAAGTTTGACGACCGTGACCGAGGCGCGCGGACTTGAGGCGCTGATCTCGCGTGCCGCCCGCGCGGGCAAGGGGCCGGCACCAGTGGAGCGCTGGAATCCGGCCTTTTGCGGCGATCTCGACATGGAGATCAGACAGGACGGCATCTGGTTCTACCAGGGCACGCCGATCGGCCGCATGCCGCTGGTGCAGCTGTTTTCCTCCGTGCTGCGCAAGGACGAAGACGGCAAGACCTATCTGGTGACGCCGGTGGAAAGGGTCGGCATCCGCGTCGTCGATGCGCCTTTCATCGCCGTCGAGATGGATGTTTGCGGCACCGGCGATGGCCAAGTCGTCACCTTTCGCACCAATGTCGGAGATGTGGTCGAGGCCGGGCCGGAGCATCCGCTGCGCTTCGTCGACGAGGACGCGACCGGCGGCCTGAAACCCTATGTGCTGGTGCGCGGACGGCTGGAGGCGCTGGTGGCGCGGCCGGTGATGTATGAACTGGTCGAGCATGGCGAGGAGATCGAGGTCGGCGGTCGAAGGATGTTTGCCGTCCGCTCGAAGGGCGCGGTTTATCCGATAATGCCGGCCGAAAAACTGCAGCGGCTGAGCGCATGAGAGGGCAGCGCCAAATGGACCGGGGCATGATGGACCGGGTGACGCTATGGACCAAGTGACGCCGGCGCCGTTTTCCGCCGCGGATTTTCGCGCTCGCGTCGCGGCACAGCCGCTGGCGCATGCCGCCGACGATTATGGCGACCATCGCTTCAACCCCGGCCATCCGCGTTTGAAGCTCGCAAAGGCGCTGCGCGATGCCGCGGTGCTGATCCCGGTGGTCGATCACGGACGCGACGCCACGGTTCTGCTGACCAAGCGGGCGGAAAAGCTCCGCAACCATTCGGGGCAGGTGGCCTTTCCCGGCGGCACGATCGACCCGAGCGATGCGAGCCCGGAGGCGGCGGCCTTGCGCGAGACATTCGAGGAGATCGGTCTCGGCCGGGACCGCATCGAGATCATCGGCCGCATGCCCGATTATGTCTCCGGCAGCGGCTACCGGATCGCCCCGGTGCTGGCAATAGTGCGGCCGGGTTTTTCACTGACGCTGAATTCCGAGGAGGTCGACGCCGTCTTCGAAGTGCCGCTGCGCTTCCTGATGGATCCGGCCAACCACGGCCGCGACAGCCGGATGTGGAACGACCTCGAATGGGTCTTCTACGAGATGCCCTATGGCGGCCAGCGGATCTGGGGCGTCACCGCCGGCATCATCCGCACGCTCTATGAAAGGCTCTATACGTGAGCGGCCGGATGTCGCTCGCGGGCAAAGCCGAGTGGCTCGGCGAACGGCACCTGCAGCGCCTGCTGGCGGCGCTGGCGGCTGGCGGCGAGGAGGCGCGTGTCGCCGGCGGCGCGGTGCGCAATGCGCTCATCGGCCAGCCGGTCGCCGACGTCGATATCGCCACCACGACCGTGCCTGATGAAACCATCCGCCGCGCCGAGGCGGCGGGCTTCAAGGCCGTGCCGACCGGCATCGAGCACGGCACCATCACGATTGTCGCCGGCGGGAAGCCGTTCGAGGTGACCACGCTGCGTGCCGACATCGAGACCGACGGACGGCGGGCCAAGGTGTCGTTCGGACGTGATTGGAAGGCCGACGCGGAACGGCGCGATTTCACCATCAACGCGCTCTATGCCGAGGCCGACGGGACGATCGTCGACCTGGTCGGCGGCGTCGCCGACCTCGAGGCGCGCCGGCTGCGCTTCATCGGCGATCCGGAGGCGCGCATCCGCGAGGATTATCTGCGCATCCTGCGCTTTTTCCGCTTCTTCGCCTGGTATGGCGACGGCCGGCCGGATGCCGAAGGGCTGAAGGCCTGCGCCCGGCTCAAGGAGGGGCTCGGCCAACTCTCGGTCGAGCGCGTCTGGTCCGAGCTGAAGAAGCTGCTGTCGGCCCCCGATCCATCGCGCGCTTTGCTGTGGATGCGCCAGGCCAGCGTGCTCACCAGCGTTCTGCCGGAGAGCGAGAAATGGGGCATCGATGCGATCCATGCGCTGACCAGGGCCGAGAAGGATCTAGGCTGGACGCCGGACCCGCTGCTCAGGCTGGAAGCGATCGTGCCGCCGGACGCCGCGCGGCTGAAGATGCTCGCTGAGCGGCTGAGATTCTCGGTCAGCGATGCCGGCCGTCTGAGGCAGTGGGCGCTGACAGCGCCTGTCGAGCCGAAGACGAACGAAGCCGAACTCGCAAAACGGCTCTATCGTGGCGATCATCAGGGCCTTGTCGATCGCTTGCGGCTGTCGCTCGCTTCCGCTCGAGCCCGCGCCGTCGAGGACAATGACGCGCTGCTCGAAGCCGGCGGCTTCTCGCGCCTGCTGGCCTTCACCGGAAAGTGGAAAAAGCCCGATTTTCCGCTCAAGGGGGCCGATCTGACGACGCTTGGCGCGTCGCCCGGACCGAAACTCGGCGCAACCTTGAAGAACCTCGAAAACGAGTGGATCGAGTCCGGCTTTGCGCTGGATCGCGGCGCGCTCCTCGAGCGCGCCGCAGAAGCACTCGAAAGTTAGAGACCGTTTGGAAACTCTACTCTGGCTGCCATCTGATAGCGTTTTCTGCGCTTCCGGCCTTCGCCGGCCGAAGCACTTATGAGCGGTCGTGGCAGTTAAAGCTACGGCCGGCGTAGGCCGGTGCTCACGGACCAGCGCATGACCCCGGAAACCGATTTCGGTTTCCCGGAAAGGATCATGCGCAAATGCAAAGTGTTAGAGCGTCCTTTGCGCGTCCAATTGGACGCGCAGCGCTCTAATGTCCGCGCGCGCCGGTTCTCGAAACCACCACCATATGGCTCGCCAGAGCGAATTTCGAAACAGTCTCTTAGGCAATCAGGCCGCGTCGCGGGGCTTTTCAATGCGCGAACGGATGGCTTCGATCATCGTCTCGCGGATGATCGTCTCGCCATGCGTCTCACGCATGTGCTCGACCGCACGACGCATGATCTCGGCTTCCTCTTCGGCACGCGTATGCCAGTCGCAACCCGGAACGAGCGAGCCGCAGTGGAATTCTTTCATCGGATTTCTCCCTTTTCCTCCCCGGAGCGCCGCCCATTTGCTTGAACGCGGAAGCTCCAGCACCTTTGATCGACGCATGATCCCTGTCTGAAACCGGGTGTCGGTATTCGGGTCATGCGCTGGCCGAGCAAGCATAACACGGTCGAATGGTTTTGGTTGCCGCAAAGACCGAAAAGGCGGAGCATCGCTGCTCCGCCCTCTTAACACTACCCCGGAGGCAAGACCTCGTCTTGCTCCAGCGGGCAGGCGATCACTTCATGATCCTGACTGCCTCGGCAATTTTGTGCTTGCCGCTCATGTCCCAGGAAACGCGGACCTTTTCGCCGGCCTTCAGGCCAGGATTCTTGAAGGCCTTGGGCAGCGTAAAGGTAGATCCGTTATCCAGAACAAGGCTCATGGCCGTTCCATCATAGGTCTTGACCGTGCCCGTGGTGTGCTTGACCGCTGCGAAGGCAGCGCCACCAGAGGCAAGAACGGCGGCAGCCGCAACCGACATAATAAGCTTGCGCATGGCATGCTCTCCTGGAAAATGAGGGCACCATTTTGGGAAGGTGCCCCACTCAATCATGGGCCGTCCGGTCGCGTCGGGTCGCGGTTCTAGGGAGGATGAACCGCCGGCGTTTCCCGGCCCGGAACGAAAAATAGCCCTGTTTTTTCAAGTGGATATTAGACGAAAAAGATATTCTGCGCGCCACATTCGCCGCCAGAATCAAACGATTTGGACCTCATTGCGGCTCACGTCCGACTCACCGAGATTTTACGGCCATTTCACTTCCGGCGGCAGGCTGGACAGGATCGAGGCGACGTTGCCGCCGGTCTTCAGTCCGAAGATGGTGCCGCGATCGTGAAGCAAGTTGAATTCGACATAGCGGCCGCGGCGAATGAGCTGTTCTTCACGGTCGCCGTCGGTCCAGTTGTCGTTGAAATTGGCCCGCACGAGATGTCCGTAGACGACGAGAAAAGATCGCCCGACATCCTGGACGAAGTTGAAATCGGCGTTCCAGCCGCCTTTGTCCTCACCCGAATGCAGCCAATCGAAGAAGATGCCGCCGGTGCCGCGCGGTTCGTCGCGGTGCGGCAGATAGAAATACTCATCGCACCAGGCCTTGAATTTCGCGTGGTCGGCGACGCCGGCGTTCTTCTCGCAGGCGAATCGCATGGCCCGGTGGAAGGCAATCGTGTCCGGGTCATCCTGGGTGCGGCGACGATCGAGCACCGGCGTCAGGTCGGCGCCGCCGCCGAACCATTGGCGCGAGGTGACGACCATGCGCGTGTTCATGTGCACGGCCGGCACGTTGGGGTTCCACGGATGAGCAATCAGCGAAATGCCGCTCGCCCAGAAGCGCGGGTCTTCCTCGGCGCCCGGCATCTGCTTCCTGAATTCCGGCGAGAACTCGCCATAGACGGTGGAGGTGTGGACGCCGACCTTCTCGAAGACGCGGCCACGCATCATCGACATGGTGCCGCCGCCGCCCTTGCCGGCGTCGCGCTCCCACGGCGTCTTTTCGAAGCGGCCGGGCGACCATGAAGCCTGCGGCCCCTGCAGGTCCTGCTCGATCTGCTCGAAGGCGGCGCAGATGCGCTCGCGCAAACTCTCGAACCACAGCCGCGCCTTCATCTTCTTCTGTTCGATGTCGGCCGGCAGCCCCGCCGGTATTTCGGATCGTTGCAATGCTGTCTCCGGTTGTGGGGCGCGTACCCCGACAAATGACTCGTCTTTTCCGGCCGCGATCCCTAATCTCTTAGGTGCAAGGGTCAAGTGTGAATGGAGTTCTTTCGTGCGCACCCCGGCAAGACCGCCGCTGGATGGCCTGAAGAAGAGGCTCGACCGTTCGCGCGCCGAGCGCGCGCGCATGCCGCGCGACGGGTTCCTGCGCGAGACCTTCGTCCTGCCGCGTTCCGATGCGCGGCTCAAGGCGAAGGAGTGGTTCGAACGCTTTCCCAAGCAGGCCTACTGGACCGAGATCGAAAGCTGGTTCGAGCGGCCGGGCGACGTCATCGAATTCACGATCAGGCGATTGCCCGCGGCGGATTAGCGAGCGACCAACAGCCGCCTTGCGCCCGGGCCTTGGGCGCTCAATCGGTCTTCCTTGTTCCGCAGCGGGCATTTGTCGATCGACATGCAGCCGCAGCCGATGCAGTCGGTCAGCCCGTCGCGCAGCTTCTTCAGCTGGGCAATCTTGCGATCGAGCTGGTCGCGCCAGGCCGTTGAAAGCAGGTTCCAGTCCTCGCGCGTCGGCGTGCGGCCGTCAGGCAGCGATTCCAGTGCGGCACCTATCTCGGCCAGCGAGATGCCGACCTCTTGCGCGATCCTGATGATCGCCACACGTCGCAGCACGTCGCGGCCGTAGCGTCGCTGATTGCCTGATGTGCGGTGGCTGCGGATCAGTCCGCGCGCCTCGTAGAAATGCAGCGCCGATACCGCCACCCCGCTCCGCGTGGCCACCTGGCCGACCGTCAGTTCCGTCACCGCCATTCGAATTTTCCGCTTGACCTCAAGTTAAGTTGAGCTTGTAACGAAGAAACCCTTGACATGCAAACCGCAGGAGAAGGCGATGTGCGCCTGGGTGAGAATGACAAGAGAGGGTGCGGTCGTCGGCCAGAAAGCGGCCGTGTTCGCTGCGCCCACTGACGGTCTGCGAATGCTATCCGAGCTGCCGGATCGCCTCGCCGGCCACCATGGCGACGGAAAGCGCGACGTTGATGCTGCGCGTGCCCGGCTGCATCGGGATGATCAGTCGCGCATCCGCCGCGTCGTGGACAGGATCCGGCACGCCTGCGGATTCACGGCCGAACAAAAGAATGTCGGCGTCGGCGAAGACGAAATCCGTATAGGCGGTCGCAGCCCTGGTCGACAGCAGCACCAGCCGCCGCGCTTCGGCTCTGCGCCAGTTCTCGAAGGCGTGCCAGTCGACATGCCGGGTCAGCGCCGCCATTTCGAGATAATCCATGCCGGCCCGTTTCAGCGCACGGTCGGAGAGCGGGAAGCCGGCCGGTTCGATGATGTCGACGACGAGACCGAGGCAAGCCGCGAAGCGCAGGATTGTCCCGGTGTTGCCGGCGATATCCGGCTGGTAGAGCGCGATGCGGAGACGGTTGTTCATTTCCGCATCCTGCTAATAAGTGGCAGATCGGCCACAGCAGGTTCGCGGTTTTGGAAATTGCTGGACTGGCGGGTGGTCATTTTCTGCGAAGTCGGCTATACGCCGGGCATTGTCAACCCGAACCGATGGAGGGGTAATTCATGATGATCATGCACATCCAGCGCCCCTCTTGTGGGCTTACCAGCCTGCCGGCGGTTTCGGTACGACGATTCTCCTGACTTTTTAGACTTCGATCGCACCGATTCTTAGCCGAAACCCTTTTTTCGGCCTTCGAAGGAATCCTGCGATGTTTTTCAAGCTGTCGAAGGGGCTGAACGCCCCACCTGAACACGCCGCTGTTCAATCCCCGCCTTTCGCCGGCCATTCGCGCGCGAACAGGCCTGACTTTTTTCCGTATTTTCACATGGAGGACGGACCGATGTTCGATCCCTGCAAGATTCCCGGCTCAAGAAACCTGCACGAGCGCAGAATGGCGACCTGGGCGCTTTTGATCGGCGAAACCTATTCGTCTGCGGCTCACGCCGAGACCCGCCGGCGCCCGCATCGCGGCATGCTGCCGGACGTCGATTTCTCGCGCGCGGTTCCCGACCGCAGCCGGCCGTCGCTGGTGCGCCGGATCATCAGGCTGATCCGGCCTGGCGCAGAGACCGTCGCGACACTCCGGGTCGTCGACACAGCGCTGTCAGGATCGTCAAACGAGCCTGTCGGCGAAAAGCCCGCGACAACCTATATTGCGCGAAGCAGGACCGGCGGCCCGGGTGATTCCGGCACGCCGGTCTTTGACGCTACGCGCTCCAAAGATGCCACGCGCTCCGCGCCGCGTGAGCGAAAACAAGCACATGAGTACCAAGACAATGTTCCGCTGGTTTGAAACAAGGCTCGATCCGTTCCCTGCCGAGGAGCCGGTCGAGCCGCCGAAGACGCTGATCGCCTTCTGCGTGCACTATACGCGCGGTGCCTGGCCCTACATCGCGATCGATGCGATGCTGGTGACGGCTATCGCCCTTGCCGAGGTGTGGATGTTCGGCTTCATGGGCCGGATCGTCGACTGGCTGTCGGCGCAGAACCGCGAGACATTCCTGCAGACCGAGGGCTGGAAGCTCGCCGGCATGGCTTTCATCGTGGTGTTCGCGCTGCCGGCGACGGTCTGGTTTCGTTTGCTCCTCAGCCAGCAGACGCTGATGGGCAATTATCCGATGCGTATCCGCTGGCAGGTGCATCGCTACCTGCTCAAGCAGTCGATGAGCTTCTATCAGGACGAGTTCGCCGGGCGCATCGCGACCAAGCTGATGCAGACCGCGCTCGCCGTGCGTGAGTGCGTCATCAAGCTCATCGACGTGCTCAATTATGTCGTGGTCTATTTCCTCGGCATGCTGTTCATCGTCGGCGCGGCCGACTGGCGGCTGGCGGCACCGCTTGCCGTCTGGCTTGCCGGCTATGTCTTGCTCTTGCGCAATTTCATCCCGCGATTGGGCAAGGTCGGCGAGGAGCAGGCCAACGCGCGCTCGACCATGACCGGCCGCGTCGTCGACAGCTACTCCAACATCCAGACGGTCAAGCTGTTCTCGCATGCGCGGCGCGAGGCGTCCTTCGCCCGGGAAGGGATGGCCGGCTTTCTCGATACGGTCTACCGGTCGATGCGGCTGGTGACGCAGCTCTACGGCCTGCTCTACATGCTGAATTCGCTGCTGTTATTCTCGGTGACCGCGATCTCGCTGTGGCTGTGGCTCGGCCAGGCGGTGACGATCGGCGCCGTCGCCCTGGTCATCGGCCTCGTTCTTCGGCTGTGGGGCATGTCGCAATGGATCATGTGGGAGATGTCCACCCTGTTTGAGAATATCGGCACGGTGCAGGACGGCATCAGCTCGATCTCGCTGCCGCGCCTCGTCGAAGACAGGCCTGGCGCCAAGGACATTGCCGTGACCAAGGGCGAGATCCGTTTCGAGGACATCCGCTTCCACTACGGCAAGCAGAAGGGTGTGATCGAGAGCCTGTCGCTGACGGTGAAGCCGGGCGAAAAGGTCGGCATCGTCGGCCGCTCGGGGGCCGGCAAGTCGACGCTGGTCAACCTTCTGTTGCGCTTCTACGACCTTGAAAACGGCAAGATCCTGATCGATGGCCAGGAAATCGCGGCGGTGACGCAGGATTCGCTGCGCGCCCAGATCGCCATGGTCACGCAGGACACCTCGCTGCTGCATCGTTCGGTGCGCGAGAACATCCTTTATGGCCGGCCGGACGCCAGCAACGAGATGCTGGTCGAGGCAGCACGCCGCGCCGAGGCACTTGATTTCATATCAAGGCTTTCGGACGCCAGTGGTCGCACGGGTTTCGATGCGCATGTAGGCGATCGCGGCGTCAAATTGTCCGGTGGCCAGCGGCAACGCATTGCCATTGCCCGCGTTATGCTGAAGGACGCGCCGATTCTCATTCTCGACGAAGCGACGTCTGCGCTTGATTCCGAGGCCGAGGCCGCCATCCAGGAGAACCTCTACCAGCTCATGCAAGGCAAGACCGTCATCGCCATCGCGCACCGGCTCTCGACCATCGCGGCGATGGACCGGCTCGTCGTCATGGACAAGGGCCGCATCATCGAGGAAGGTTCGCATGAGCAACTCGTCGCCGGCGGCGGGCTCTATGCGCAGCTTTGGCAGCGTCAGTCGGGCGGTTTCCTGCTCGACGACGGTGCCGCCGCCAACGATGCCATCGCTAGGGGTCAAGCAGCAGAATGATGGCAGCAGAATTGATGGCCGCCGAATGATGATTGCCGTCTATCGCTGGTTCGAGAACTGGGTCTATCCGTTCAGGGAGCCCGCAGGCCTTCGGCCACCGGTCAGCGTCAGCGGTTTCCTCTGGCACTATGTCGGCCAGGCGAAGGTCGCCTTCTTCGCCATGCTGGTCATCGGCGGCATCGCGCCGCTGGTCGAGGCTGGACTGTTCTATTTCGTCGGCAGGCTGGTCGACATTCTCGACCAGCTCCCCGGCGAGCGCAGCTGGGACGCGCTGTGGACTGCCGCCGGTCCCGATTTTGTCTTCATGGCCGCCGTGGTGCTGGTCGTCCGCACCATTGTCGTCGGCCTGGCGGCGCTGGTCGACGAGCAGACGATCACCCCCGGCTTCTACAATCTGGTGCGCTGGCAGGCGCACCGTCATGTCTCGCGCCAGTCCTACGCCTTCTTCCAGAACGATTTCGCCGGACGTATCGCGACCAAGGTCTGGCAGGCGGGGCAGGCGACCGGCGATTTGATGGAAAGCTTCATCGCGGTCGTCTGGTTCATGGTCGTCTACACGGTGACGACGCTGTTGCTGGTCGCCGGCCTCGATTTGCGGCTGGCGGTGCTGGTGGTGATCTGGATCACCGCCTTCGGCTGGCTGGCCAACCGCTATCTGCCAGTGATACGCAAGCATGCCGAGGCAACCGCCGAGGCCGGTTCGATGATCACCGGCCGCATCGTCGATTCCTATTCGAACGTGCAGACGCTGAAGCTGTTCTCCGCCGACGGCGACGATCGCTACATCAGGAGCGGTTTCGATATCTATCTCGACGCGCTGCGCCCGTTCACCCGCAGGCTGACCGGCGTGCGCATGGCGCTGACGACGCTGTCGGGGATCATGATCACCGCGATCGCCTGTTTTGCCGTCTATCTCTGGCTCGAAGGCTCGATCACCGTCGGCGCCGTCGCCTTCACGCTGTCGCTGGTGCTGCGGCTCAACATGCTGCTCGGCCGGCTGATGATGCAGCTCAACGGCATCCTGCGGAATCTCGGCGTGCTGGAGAACTCCAAGGCGCTGATCTCGCAGCCGCTCGGCCTGACCGACGCACCTGACGCCAGGGAGCTTGTCGTCGCCGGCGGCCGCATCGACGTGAAACAGGTCGAGTTCCACTACGGCAAGGGGTTCGGCGTGCTCAATGGAATCGACCTTGTCGTGCGGCCGGGCGAGAAGGTCGGGCTGGTCGGGCCGTCGGGCGCCGGCAAGACGACGCTGGCCAATCTGATCCTGCGCCTCTACGACCTCGAGGCCGGCAAGATCACCATCGACGGCCAGGATGTTTCAAAGGTGACGCAGGATTCGCTGCGCGCCAATATCGGCGTCGTCAGCCAGGATACTGCGCTTTTCCACCGCTCGCTTCGCGACAACATCAAGCTCGGCATGCCGGACGCGACCGACGCCGAGGTGGTCGCGGCCGCGAAGAAGGCCGAGGCGCACGACTTCATCCTCGACTTGCGCGACAATCGTGATCGCCGGGGCTACGAGGCCTTTGTCGGCGAGCGCGGCGTGAAATTGTCTGGCGGCCAGCGCCAGCGCGTGGCGATCGCCCGCGTCTTCCTCAAGGACGCGCCGATCCTGATACTCGACGAGGCGACGTCGGCGCTCGATTCCGACATCGAGGCGGCCATCCAGGAAAATCTGGCGAGGCTGATGGAGAACAAGACGGTCATCGCCATCGCGCACCGGCTGTCGACCATCGCGGCGCTCGATCGCCTGGTGGTGCTCGACGGCGGCCGCATCGTCGAACAAGGCACGCATGACGAACTGGTGGCGCTCGACGGGCTCTATGCGCGGCTGTGGAAGCGGCAGTCCGGCGGCTTCCTATACAACGAGGAGAGCGTGCTGGAGGAGACGCGGCCGGCGGAGTAGGGCCAGATTTCAGCAAAACCGGAGTGAAGCATGTCGGTGAGAATGCCATCGAATTTCGGACGGTCGGGAGCGCGGGAAAGCGCGCTCGACCTGCTCGGCCATGAAATCCTCGGCGAAAAGGCGGCGGCGCTCGGCCGCGCCGGCCGGCGCGTGGATGAAACGCTGGCGAAGCTGCGGGAACATGGCGATGAGGGCGAACAACGTGCCCGGCTGCTCAATGACGCGGCGGAGGCGGTCCACGGCTATTTCATCCAGCGCGAATTGTGCGGCTTGCGCAAGCACGACGCGGTCATCCGGGAATACAACATCCCCAAGGCCGTGCTGGCCAGGCTCGGCGCGAAATAGATACCGGTATTGAATCCGACGCTTGGTACCGAAGATGAAAAACCGATTTCGACCCGTTCCAGTCGTCCAGATTCGCTCGCGCTACGGAATAAGTTGACCCGAAGCCGCCCTTCATCAGCCCATTTCGCTGAGTTGTGTGCGTCAAGTTCTGCAAAAATGGCGTGGCATTCAGCGGTGACGTTGGCGTGTCCGCCGCGCAGCCCCCGT
>NZ_JBVVPW010000055.1:0-23787 GCF_055811385.1 Mesorhizobium sp. WSM4849 | reverse complement strand
CGAATCATTCCTCTGCATCTGGCCTAGGAATCACATCTCGATTCCACCAGTCTACCCCTAAGGTTAGCGCCTATGGGGCGCTGTCCCGCCAGACGGTCGAGTTTTCATCGCCGATCGACGATTTCCGGCGGCCGCCAGCCATAGAGCCAGTCGAGATCGGCCGCGAGCTTTTCCGGCGAGCGCAGCTTCAGGAACAGGTTGCGCGCGACGGCCACCGGCCCCGCTGCATGCCAGGCGAAGCGGTTGACGGCACCGCGGCGGGCGACCCTGGCGATGCGCGGGCGCCGCACCTTTTCCCAGGCGGCAAGCGCGCTCCCGGGATCGGCAGGCGAGGCGGCGATAAAACCGGCAAGGGTTGCGGCATCCTCGATCGCCATCGCCGCGCCCTGCGCCGCAAACGGCGTCATCGCATGCGCCGCATCACCGATCAGGGCGATGCCGCCGGGCGTCGTCCATGGCTGTCCTTGGTCGACCGTATGGATCGGCCATGCGGTCCACGGGCCGGCATCCTCGGCAAGCCGGGCCAGTGCTGGCGCCGTGCCACGCATGGCGCCGGCGAGGATATTGGGGTCGGCGCGGCCCGACCAGCCCTCGGCGATGATCTCGCCCGTGGTGAAGGCGGCCAGGTTGAACGCCGTGCCGTTACTGACCGGATAGGTGACGAGGTGGAAGCCGGGATGCAGGAAGGTGGTCACGCAATTGGCGGCGCCGACCGCCGCAACGGCTTCTCCCGCGACGCTGTCTGCACTGATCGTAGCGCGCCAGGCAAGCTCGCCCGAAAACCGGCTTTTGGCCGCAAGCCCGCCAAAAGCGCGGATCGCCGACCAGACGCCGTCGGCGCCGATCAGCAGAAAGCCGTCGGCTTCCACCGTCTTGCCGGCAATCTCGACTGTTGCCGTGGTATGGCGCGGTCCTGTGGCGACGCCGCTGACGCGCGCGCCGGTGGCGAGACTGATGTCCGGCTGTTCGGCGATCCGCGCCATCAGCGCGTGTTGCAGGTCAGCCCGATGAGCGACGAGATAGGGCGCCTGCCAGCGCCTTTCGGCTGCTTCGCCAAGCGGCACCCGCGCCAGCTCGCGCAGCGTGGCCGCCTCCTTGAGCACGACCGCCTCCGGCCGCATCGCCGCCGGCAACAGCCGGTCGAGCACGCCGAGGTGGCGAAGGATGCGCGTCGCGTTGGGTGAGAGCTGGATGCCGGCGCCGGCGGCTTCGAGGCGCGGCGCCTGTTCGAACAGCCGCACCAGATAGCCGCGCTCGGAAAACGCCAGCGCCGCAGTCAGTCCAGCGACGCCGGCTCCGGCGATAACCACCTGCCGGGACCGGGTGTCGTCCATGCGGATGGCGTGCGCGTCAGGCAGCCTGGTCGATATAGAGGCATCCCGCAGGCTGCGTTTCCGTCGCCTTCAGCTTTGGCGAATAGCGATAAAGGGTCGAGCAATAGGGGCAGACCTTTTCATTGTCGTCGCCCATGTCGAGAAACACATGCGGATGGTCGAAAGGTGGGTTGGCGCCGGTGCACATGAATTCCTTGACGCCGATGTCGATCGCCGCATAGCCCGCATCGTTCTGGAAATGGGGAATGGAACCGCCTGCCATCGTCGTCTCCTATATTTGACGCATGACCCCGGATCATGCGCAAAATCAAAATTCCACCGCGACCTTTGCGCGTCCAAAGGACGCGCCGCGCTGTACCTGGATTGCATCTGGATCATAAGCAGTCTCTTTGCAAGATCGATGAAATCAAACTGTCGTAAAAGCCTGTCACAGGATAAGCTAAGCCGGTTAAGGCATGGTCCGAAAACCGAATTCGGTTTCGCTGGGGATCATGCGTAGCTTAAGTGTGGGGGCGTCCTTTGCGCGTCCGCAAAGACGCGCCACGCTGTGGCCAGCGGTGCGAAACGAGCAGGAACCATGAACGAACTAAAGCCGGTGCAGAGCGAATTCACCACTGTCGAGGTGGCGAGCCCCGAGGGCGGCAACCCGGACCGCTTCGTCAACCGCGAGTTTTCCTGGCTGCAATTCAACCGCCGCGTCCTCGAGGAATCGCTGAACGCCAATCATCCGCTGCTCGAGCGTGTCCGCTTCCTGTCGATTTCGGCCGCCAATCTCGACGAGTTCTTCATGGTCCGCGTCGCCGGTCTCGCCGGCCAGGTTCGCGAAGGCATCACGCTGAAGAGCCCGGATGGCCGCACCCCCGTACAACAGCTGGAACAGTTGCTGCGCGAGGTCGAGCGCCTGCAGGAGGACCAGCAGAAAAGCCTTTCCGCGCTGATGCTGCTGCTCGACAAGGAAGGCATCGAGAGCATCAGCCGCGATGCGCTGACCAAGGACGAGAAGACCTGGCTCGAGGATCATTTCCAGGAGCAGGTGTTTCCGGTGCTTACACCGCTTTCGATCGACCCGGCGCATCCGTTCCCGTTCATTCCCAATCTCGGCTTCTCGATGGCCCTGCAACTGCGCCATCGCAGGAATGGCGAAGAGATGAGCGCCCTGTTGCGTCTGCCGGTGGCGCTGAAGCGGTTCATCCGCTTGCCTGACCGCAAGCGTCATTTCCGCTTCATTCCGCTGGAAGAGGCGGTCGGTCTCTATATCGGCAAGCTGTTCCCCGGCTACGAAGTCAAGGGCTCCGGCACGTTCCGCATCATCCGCGACAGTGACATCGAGGTCGAGGAAGAGTCCGAGGATCTCGTGCGCCTGTTCGAGACGGCGCTGAAGCGCCGCCGCCGCGGCTCGGTCATCCGCATCGAATTCGACAAGCTGATGCCGGCCGAACTGCGCGAGTTCGTCGCCGGCGAGCTTGGCGTCTCGTCGAGCCGCATCAGCGTGCTCACCGGTCCGCTGGCGCTCAGCCAGATTTCCGAGATCGTCGCCATCGCCCGCGACGATCTCAAGTTCACGCCCTATAATCCGCGCTTTCCCGAGCGCATCCGCGAGCACGGCGGTGACTGTTTCGCCGCCATCCGCGAGAAGGACATCATCGTTCATCACCCCTACGAATCCTTCGACGTGGTGGTGCAGTTCCTGCGCCAGGCGATGGCCGACCCGGAAGTGGTGGCGATCAAGCAGACGCTCTATCGCACCTCGAACGACAGCCCGATCGTGCGCGCTTTGGTCGACGCGGCGGAGGCCGGCAAGTCGGTGACGGCGCTGGTCGAGCTCAAGGCACGTTTCGACGAGGAAGCCAACATCCGATGGGCGCGCGACCTCGAGCGCGCCGGCGTTCAGGTCGTGTTCGGCTTCCTCGAACTGAAGACCCATGCGAAAATGTCGCTGGTGGTGCGGCGCGAGGACGGCAAGCTGCGCAATTACGTGCATCTCGGCACCGGCAACTACCACCCGGTCACCGCGCGCATCTACACCGACCTGTCCTTCTTCACCACCGATCCGACGATCGCCCGCGATGTCGCCCAGCTGTTCAATTTCATCACCGGCTACGCCGAGCCGACCGAGGAGATGCGGCTGGCCATCTCGCCGTTCACCCTGCGCAAGCGCATCCTCAAGCACATTTCGGAGGAGATTTCGCATGCGCTGGAGGGCAGGCCGGCCCGCATCTGGATGAAGATGAATTCGCTGGTCGACCCGATCATCATCGACGCGCTCTATGACGCCAGCCGCGCCGGCGTCGAGATCGATCTCGTCGTGCGCGGCATCTGCTGCCTGAGGCCCCAGGTGCCGGGCCTGTCGGAAAACATAAGGGTCAAGTCGATCGTCGGCCGCTTCCTCGAACACAGCCGCATCTATTGTTTCGGCAACGGCCACGGATTGCCGTCGGACGGGGCGGTCGTCTACATCTCATCGGCCGATTTGATGCCGCGCAATCTCGACCGCCGCGTCGAAACCATGGTGCCGATCACCAATCCAACGGTGCATGAACAAGTCCTCGGCCAGATCATGCTGGGCAACATCATGGACAACCAGCAAAGTTTCGACGTATTGGCTGACGGAACCTCCCGGCGCGCCACGCTCGAGGAGGGCGAGGAACCGTTCAACGCGCAGGAATATTTCATGACCAATCCGAGCCTTTCCGGACGTGGAGATGCGCTGAAATCGCATGCGCCCAAGCGCATCGCGCAGTTCAAGCGCCGCAAGAAAAACGGCGCAGCGACCGGCTGATGATTTCAACGTCCCAGGGCCGGCTTCAGGACCGCCGACCGCTGTCCATCATCGACATCGGGTCGAACTCGATCCGTCTTGTCGTCTATGAGGGGCTGGCGCGCTCGCCGACCACGCTGTTCAACGAAAAGATGCTGGCCGGCCTCGGTCGCGGTATCGTTTCGACCGGAAGGCTCGATCCCGAGGCGGTGACCCGCTCGATGGAAGAATTCCGCCGTTTCCGCGCGCTGTCCGAGCAGGCCGGCGCCGAGCGTATGTATGTGCTGGCGACCGCCGCCGCCCGCGAGGCGGTCAACGGCCCCGATTTCATCCACCGCGCCGAAGATGTGCTCAAGACCGAGGTCCAGGTGCTGAGCGGGCGCCAGGAAGCGCATTATTCCGCGCTCGGCGTCATTTCCGGCTTCCACCCGGCCAACGGCATCGCCGGCGACCTCGGCGGCGGCAGCCTCGAACTGGTCGACGTCGACGGCGAGGCAATCGGCGACGGCATCACGCTGCCGCTGGGCGGTCTGCGCCTGCAGGACATGGCGAAGAACTCACTGGCCCAGGCGGGAAAGATAGCGCGCGACGAGCTCGCGAAGGCGAGGCTCCTGAAAGGCGGGCAGGGCAGGCCGTTCTATGCCGTCGGCGGCACCTGGCGAAACCTGGCCCGGCTCTACATGGAAATGACCAGCTATCCGCTGAGCGTCATGCACCATTACGAGATCGGCATCGACAGCGCTGCGAACTTCCTCAAGCAGGTCGCCAAGGGCGAGATCGAGAAGATAAGGGGTATCGAGGGCGTCTCAAAGAACCGCCGCTCGCTGCTGCCTTATGGCGCCATCGTGCTGCAGGAGATCATGGCGGCGATGCAGCCGTCCAAGATCATCGTCTCGGCGCTGGGCGTGCGCGAGGGCTTTCTCTATTCGCTGCTCGACAAAGCCGAGCAGAGGGCAGATCCGCTGATCTCGGCCTCGGAGGAACTCGCCCGGCTGCGTTCGCGCTCGGTCACCCACGCGCATGAGCTTGTCGAGTGGACGGGCAAGACATTCGCCGCCTTCGGCATCGAGGAGACCGTCGACGAGGCGCGTTACCGCCAGGCCGCCTGTCTGCTTGCCGACATCGGCTGGCGCGCGCATCCCGAATATCGCGGCAAGCAGTCGCTCAACATCATTGCCCACGCCTCCTTCATCGGCGTCGACCATCCCGGCCGCGCCTTCCTGGCGCTGGCCAACGCCTACCGTCATGAGGGCATCTTCAACGAATCGATCGCGCCGGAAATCAAGGCACTGGCAGCCCCGCGCTATATCGAGCGCGCCCGCGTGCTGGCCGCGGTGATGCGCGTCGTCTACCTGCTGACGGCGGCGATGCCGGGGGTCATGCCGCGACTGAAATGGGAGAGGCGCGGCAATGGCGTGCTGGCGCTGGTGCTGCCGTCGTCGCTGGCCGACCTTTACGGCGAGCGGCCGGCCGGGCGGCTGGCGCAACTGGCGAGGGTCACCAATCGCCGGCTGGTGCTGGCGGTCGAGGGCGGCTCCAGCGTTTCGGTCAAGTAGTCTGTCTCATCAAGTGGCGTCGGCGTCGATCCCAAAACCCTGGCCATCGACAGAATAGGCACCTGCGCCAGCCATCGCCAGCGCCAGAAAACCGCCTGATAGGGCGATGTCCTTCATCAGCATCTGTGAGTGCATGAAGGTCAGTGTCGGATCGTCGCCGCCCTGGCCAAAATGGCCGATGAAGCCTGCCGCGATGCAGAAGGCGGCAAGCAGGAGCGCCACGATCGAGGTGTTGAGGCCGACGAGGATAAGCAGTCCGGCGATCAGCTCGAACAGGCCCGTCGCCCAGGCTACGAGTGTCGGCAGCGGCAGGCCGAGGCCGGCAAAATAACCTGATGTGCCGGCAATGTCGCTAAGCGCGTGGAAGCCGGACGGAACGAATAGCGCGGCGAGAAGCAGTCGGGAAAACAGAAGCAGCGCATTGCGGGGCATTGGTCACCTCCGATGTCGGCCAGGCCGATTGGCCTGTTCCTCCCCGACGCCTCGACCTTAGCAGAATTCGGGTCAGGCCACTCGGCCCGGCGAAAGTCTTGATAAACCGACAACGAAAAAGGGACGCGGAAAATTCCGCGCCCCTTGCTGCAAATCGTTCCTGGACCGCTTCAGCCGCGCTTGGCGTCGACCGAATAGGCGCCGGCGCCCGAGGAAGCCAGCACGAGGAAGCCGCCGGCAATCGCCAGGTTCTTCATGAAGCTGATCATCTGCATCTGATCGGCCCAGCCGGTGTGGGCGACCAGTCCCGTGGCGACGGTGAAGACTGCCAGCACCCAGGCTGTGATCCGGGTCTGAAAGCCGATGAGGATGGCGAGACCGCCGAGCAGCTCGATCAGGCCGACGACAACGGCCGTTACGGTCGGCATCGGCAGGCCGATGCTGCCGAAGTAACCGGCGGTGCCGGCGATCGCAGTGAGCTTGCCGAAACCGGAAAGCACGAAGATGACTGAAAGCAGGACGCGGCCAAGCAGGATGGTGGCCGAGGGATTGGAAGCGGTGCCGGAACCGGCAACTGATGTGTTGGTGGACATGGTGGGCTCTCTCCGGAAGGGGTTGTGGTGTTCCCCCCAGATAGATCAGGTCGACTGTTCACCAAAGATGCGGATTTGGTTACAGATCGTTCACAGCAGTAACGTTTTTGCGATCAGCGTAAAATCATCCGGGATGCGTCATGTCCTCCGGCCGTACCAGGCGGTCGTAGTCGGCTTCGCTGACCAGCCCGGTGGCCAGCGCTTCCTCGCGCAAGGTCGTACCGTTCTTGTGCGCGGTCTTGGCGATCTTGGCGGCATTGTCGTAGCCGATGGTCGGCGCCAAGGCCGTCACCAGCATCAGCGAACGGTCGAGGGCGGCCCTGATATTGTCTTCCCGCGCTTCGATGCCGACGACGCAATTGTCAGTGAAGGAGATGGCGGCGTCGGCGAGCAGCTGCACCGACTGCAGGAAGTTATAGGCCATCAGCGGATTGTAGACGTTGAGCTCGAAATGGCCCTGGCTGCCGGCGAAGGTCACGGCCGCATTGTTGCCGAACACCTGGATGCAGACCTGCGTCAAGGCCTCGCACTGGGTGGGGTTGACCTTGCCCGGCATGATCGATGAACCTGGCTCGTTTTCCGGCAGCGACAGTTCACCAAGGCCGGAGCGCGGGCCGGAGCCGAGCAGACGAATGTCATTGGCAATCTTGAACAGGGCGCCGGCGCAGGCGTTGATGGCGCCATGCGAGAACACCATGGAATCATGGGCGGCCAGCGCCTCGAACTTGTTCGGCGCGGTGACGAACGCGATGCCGGTGATCGCGGCGATGCGCGCCGCCACCTTCTCGGCAAAGCCGACCGGCGCGTTGAGACCGGTGCCGACGGCGGTGCCGCCTTGCGCCAGTTCCTGCAGGCCGGGCAGCGTCATCTCGATGCGTTTGATCGAGGAGGCGACCTGCGCGGCATAGCCTGAGAATTCCTGGCCAAGGGTGAGGGGCGTCGCGTCCTGTGTATGCGTGCGGCCGATCTTGATGATGTGGGCGAAAGCTTTGGTCTTGGCTTCGAGCGCCGCATGCAAATGCTTCAGCGCCGGCAACAGGTCGTGCACGATGCGCTCGGCGCAGGCGATGTGCATGGCCGTCGGATAGGTATCGTTCGACGACTGGCTCATATTGACGTGGTCGTTGGGGTGCACTGGCTTCTTCGACCCCATGACGCCGCCCAGCAGCTCGATCGCCCGGTTGGAGATCACCTCGTTGGCGTTCATGTTGGATTGCGTGCCCGAGCCGGTCTGCCAGACGACCAGGGGGAAATGATCGTTCAGCTTGCCGTCGATGACTTCCTGAGAGGCTTCGATGATCGCCTTGCTGATGGCCGGGTCGAGCCGCTTCAGCTCCATGTTGGTTTCGGCCGCCGCCCGCTTGACGATGCCGAGCGCGCGAACGATCGACGCCGGCTGCTTTTCCCAGCCGATCTTGAAATTGCCCAGCGAACGTTGCGCCTGGGCGCCCCAGTAACGGTCGGCGGCGACCTCGATGGGACCGAACGTGTCGGTTTCGGTTCTGGTCTCTGGCGCGCTCACATGTCTCTCCGATCTGTCGAATTCGGCACCGGCGTATCGCGTTGCACAAATGGCTTCAAGCGGAGATTGCTGGCGGCAAGAATGCAAATCGGTTGAAGGAACGCAGGGGGGAGAAGGAAGAGGCTCGCCTCTCACCGCCCAAGCAGTGACTGTGAGGTTGGAGATAGGCGCAAGGTCTCGGTCGATCTGGCCAGACATGACTGGGCCTCCCGCTCGAATGCCTGCCACTCCGGGGAACCGGAAAGGGCTGCCTCGTGGCGGGCATGGGCGTCCGCGCTGTCGAAGGCGGCGACGCTGATGAAGACGTTTTCGCCTGATCGCACCGGTAGGCGGGGAAAGCTGTTTTCGGCATGTTCGGTGACAAACGCAGCAAGTGGCCGTGCGCCAAATGCCGCCAGGGTGGCGATGGCGTCGGTTTCAAAGCGGCTGGCGAAGTCGGCTTCGGCGCCGGGCCGCAGATGATGAATCTTGATGACAACAATATCCGACAAGCGATTGTCACCGCTTGGCTTTTCGTGACCCGGCAAGTCCGCCCGTTGCGATCCCGACAGATCGAAGCCGGCGCCTGGCCATGCCGGTTTCAGCAACAGCACGTCGTCGGAGGAAATCATCGTGGCGTTCGCGGCGTCGCGCCAGGCGGCCCAGACGGGTCCCTCGTAGAAAGCGGCCAGTGCATTTTTCCGCGCGACCATTCCGTCGAAGCCCCGTAGCCAGACGAACATGTCGGGCCTGTCGAGATCGCGAAACTGACCGATGATGGTCATCCCTGCCGCTTCCTGACCCTCGATCAGGTGACCGTCAAAGATGCCGATCAGCGTCTCCCGCCGGCCGGGTTTCAGCGTGTACTGCCTGAGTTCGACGACCGGCGAGGCGTTGAGGCGGGATTTCGGCGGGGCATTCGGGGGCAGGCTCATTGCGCAATCTCCAAAACAGGGTATTTATCCTGTTTTAAAACAGACCGGTTGTCCTGTTTTGTCAATCTGCTATCGTGTGAAAATGTCAGCAGAGATGACCTCTCGCCCAAAGGTGCGGCCCGGGAAACGCACCAACGACCCGGAGGGCCTGCGCAAACGCGTGCTCGATGTCGCCGAAGCCTCGTTTCAGGTGCGCGGCTACCACGCTTCCAGCCTCGGCGACCTGATGGCGGCGGCAGGCGTCACCGGCGGCGCACTGCATCATCATTTCCCGACCAAGAAAGCGCTGGCGCTGGCGGTGATCGAGGAGCGGGTGGCGGCGGCCGTCGAAGCAACATGGATCGCCCCGGTGCAGGCGGCAGGCTCGGCGCGCGAGGGCGTGCGCAGCGTCTTCGAGGCCGTGGCGGCGGAACTGGAGCAACAGGGTCTCGTGCGCGGCTGCCCGCTCAACAATCTGGCGCATGAACTGTCGCTTGCCGATGCGGATTTCCGAGCTGCCCTTGCCAGCATCTTTTCGGCATGGCGTCAGGCGATCGCCGACAAGGTCAGTGCCGACCAGCAAGCGGGCAGGGAGCAGGACACCGATCCGCAGCGCTTCGCCGCGCTTGCGGTCGCGACCTATTCCGGCGCCATGTCGATCGCCAAGACGGCGCAGGATTCAGGCGTGCTGCGCGATTGCCTGAACGCGCTGGAGCAGGGAGCTTCCCCAGCTTCGTCATCCAAGGGCGAAGCAGTTGCGAAGCGACGTCGCAGGGTGCTGCGGCAGTACAAAGCCTTTTGATGCCGGAGCGCCAGTCGCCCTCTGCCCTGCCGGGACTTAATTCGGCAGCGGTTTGATGACCTCGTAGCCAACCACGCTTTCGGCGTTGGTGCCCTCGTCATAGCGCCTGGCCAGAACCGCTTGCAGGTCGGGCGCGTAGAGCGCGGTGAATTCATCCTGCGTCTTGCCGGCCTCGTTCTTGATCGTCTGCCTGACGGCGAGCACATTGTATTTGCAGTCGCCCAGGCTGAACGTCTCCTTGCCCTTGACGTTGATCTCGAGCGTCTCGGTGCCCTTCGGCTGCTTGTTTGCTGCGAGGCGGACGAACACTGTCTTGCTTTTCGCCCCGGCCTTGAGCGGAAACAGCTTTCTGAGATCGGAAAACGGGATCAGGGCAAGCTGACCGGTGTCGCTGTCGCGAAACACCTCGATAAGACCGCCGAACAGAAACTGCGTCTGCGCCGATTGGGACTGGTATTCGTTGGCAACCGACACCATGCCAGCCGCCGCCGGTCGAAACTCGCTATGGATGCCGGGCCTTTCGAGAATGAAGCCGGCCTTGGCGGCCTTGGCGTCGATGCACTCGGCACTATGAGCGGCGCTCGCCAGGATGGTGAGTGCCGTGCCGATGGATATAGTCTTCATAGCGTCCTCGTTTGCCCGCACAAGTTGAGTCCTGACACTGAAAGCAATGCCAGACCTGCGGCGCCGTGTCGACATGTTCGCGGCTACTGGACGAAGAGGCGTTGGCTGTGCTGAATTTCGCGCCATGAATCGCATCTCGGCAGGGTCACTTTCCCGGCGCCGCTTCCTGGCGCGGACGGCGGGGTTTGCTGCGGCCGGCGCGCTTGCGCGACCGGCGCTCGGACAGACCGGGCAGCGCATTCCGCCTGTCGAAGCCACCTTCCTGTTCGTCGCCGATGTCCATGCCTGCCGCATGGCCAGCGGGCTGAGCCCCAATTGTCAGCAGGAAGGCAAGACCGACGCCGCCTTGCTGCGCAGTGTCGCCGCGTTGGACGGCATTGGCGAGAAGGACTGGCCGGCCGAAATCAACGGCATCGCCACCGGCCTGCGCTCGGCCGGCAGCCGCATCGGCACGCCGCTCGGCCTCGTCGTCGGCGGCGACATGACCGACGACGGCGGCGGCCAGGTCACCCAGCCCAGCGAAGGCACGCAACTGCTCCAGTTCAGCCAGCGTTACCAGCAGGGCGTCGGCCCGGATCGCGTGCATGTGCCGGTCTATGTCGGGCTCGGCAACCACGATCTCGACCAGAACGGCCCGCCGCAGCATGTCGACTGGTACCGCCGCGAAATGCGCGATTATGTCGAGGTCAACCATCGTGCCGGCGTGTTCTTCAAGCCGCCGGTGCCGGTAACCGACTACGATGTCGACACCGACTGCTACTCATGGGACTGGGGCGGCCTGCATCTCGTCCAGACGCATCGTTTTGCCGGCGACACTGGCCACGGCGCGGTCTCCGGCCTGCCATGGCTGAAACAGGATTTGGCGACCCACGCGGCGGACGGCCGCCCCGTCATCCTGTTCCAGCACCATGGCTGGGATGTTTTTTCGATCGAAAGATGGGATGCCGCCAAAGGAACGTTCGATGATGAAGGTACTGGTGCGCCGCACTGGTGGAGCGAGCCGGACCGGCAGGCGCTGCTGGCGGCGCTGAAGGGCTACAACGTCATCGGCATCTTCCATGGCCACCAGCACGAGATACCGATGATCTACCGCAGCGATGGGCTCGACCTGTTCAAGCCGAAGGCCGCCTATATGGGCGGCTTCGCGTTGGTGCGGGTGACCAGCGACAGCATGGACGTGGTGCTTGGCGAAGCCATCGGTGACCATGGCGAGATCGCCTTCACCAACGCTTTCTCCAAGAGCCTGAACTTGTAACGGCAGCAACCGAAAGCAAACAAAAGGCCGGCCTAAGCCGCTTTCCTCATCGCTATTGAAACGGCGGCGCAGGGATCAGAGCACCTTCCTGAGCTTGTCCTTCATGTCGCCATAGGCCTTCTGCATTTTGCCGGCGATCTTATCGGCCGCGCCTTCAACCTGGACGCGCCTGTTGCCGGTGGCTTTGCCGGCGGCTTTCTTCACCGAACCTTTGAGCTGCTTGGCTAGGCCCACAACCTGATCCCTGTTCACCATGGCCGCATCTCCTGCGTAGATTCACTCGCCCAAAAACGGGCATCAAAACAAACGGGGCGGGCGCGGCTTCGGTTCCAGGCTCGGCCGGTCGAGCGGAATAGCTTCCGGCGGCGAGGCGGACAGGATAGGGTGCGCCCGAACGCGCCAGCAAGGCTGGAGGGACAATGGCTGAACTCACGCTTTTTATCGGCAACAAATGCTTTTCGTCCTGGTCGCTGAGGCCATGGGTGGCGATGAAGCATCTGGAGATCCCATTCGAGGAAGGCTTCGTGCGCCTGCGCACGCCCGAGACATCAGCCAATCTGGCCAAAGTGTCGCCGACCGGCCAGGTACCGGTGTTGATTCACAATGACAGGATTGTCTGGGAAACCCTTGCCATTCTTGAATATCTCGCCGACCTTTTCCCGGAAAAGAAGCTGTGGCCGACCGATATCGGCGCTCGCTCGCTGGCCCGTTCGGCGGCGACCGAGATGCATTCCGGCTTTCGTGAGGTCCGCTATGGCTGGCCGATGAACCTGCGGAGGCCGAAGGGCCACAAGCCGCTCGACGCCGAAGGCGAGGCGCAGCGGGCGCGCATCGAGGCACTGTGGCGGGAATGCCGGGAAAAATACGGCAAGGGTGGACCGTTCCTGTTCGGCCACTTCACCGCGGCGGATGCTATGTATGCGCCGGTCGTTACCCGCTTCGACACCTATGGCGGCACGCTGGCGCCGGACACCCGCGCCTATGTCGACGCTATGCTCTCAACATCGGCAATGCGGCACTGGTATGCGGAGGCAGCGAGGGAGACATGGCCGGAGCCCGGCCCTGACGAATAGGGCCCGGTTAGAACGCCGCGTTCGGGGCTGGGCTTCCGCCACGAAATCCTGCCGATGATGATCGCTGTGATGTGAAGCCGGCGCTACGGGCGCCATAAAAGAACGCCCCTCGCACGTTTTATTGCACGGGAGGCGTCCTTTGTGTCAGCCTTTCCTGAGATTGCTCTCATGAACTGCTGACGATATCCAAAATGCACGGATGCCAAAATGGTTCCCGGCATCATGCAATTTTTTTACAGCTGGCGCTGGCCCGGTTTCGGCGCCAGATCCGCCTCTTTATGGAGACAGAAAACCGGACAACTCGTGTGCTACCTAACCCGGACAACTCCTGCGCTACCGACACGGCGAAAGCAAAAAATTGACACCGCGCCAAAAGAAGTCTAAAAGCAATTCGTCGATATTTGTTTGACCGACTTTTGTTATCCGCGTGTCCAGGCGCGCCTTTGACGAACTTCCCCCATCAAAATCGAGACAAACGCTGTTGTGCATTCGCATGACGGCGAACGAATATTTGCCACGGAAAGGGTTCGTTATGAGCACAGGCACAGTTAAATGGTTCAACGCCACCAAGGGTTTCGGTTTTATTCAGCCTGACGATGGCTCGGCCGACGTTTTTGTCCACATCTCGGCCGTAGAGCGCGCCGGAATGCGCGACATCGTCGAGGGCCAGAAGCTCGGCTACGAGATGGTCCGCGACAATAAGTCGGGCAAAATGTCCGCCGATCAGTTGAAGGCGGCCTAAAACGGAATTCAGCCTCGCCGGTGACCACGGATGTACTGGCACTGGTGAATGGCGGATTCCAGCGCATGACCCGGGAGACATCGTTTCCAGAAAGGATCATGCGCAGATGAAAGTGTCAGCGCGTCCAAAAGCACGCGCGGCGCTCCAGCGGAAGGTCAGGCAACGCCTGGCCTTTTGCATTTGGGTCGCTTCAAAAGTTCGAAAAGAGCACCGCGCGTTCGTTTGAACGTGTTAAGGATGTTCCAGCAATTTGAATCCGACTGCCGTATTGCTTTGTGCGTGGTCCTGGTCGAAAGACCGGTCTCGCATTTTTCGGCATTACGCTCCGAACCGGGAGAAAGACCTTGACCGCCACTTCAAAGAAATCCCGCGACCACGCCGAATCCATCTTCAGCAAGACCCAGACCCAGTCCATGTCGCTCAACCGCATCATGTCCGAACAGGATGCTGTCAGCCAGGCCCGGGAAGCCAAGACCGCGCGGCTGCGCGAACTGCGCCTGGAAAAGGAAGCCGACGATATGGCTGCGGCGGCCGCGCTCGCCGCCGCGCCGAAGCGCGTGGGCAAACGCTGATGGCCACCAAGCGCGTCCCGCAAAAGACGATCGCCACCGATTCGACCATCGCCGATGTCGTAGGAGAGCTCGACAAGCCGGTCGAATATGTCCGGCGCGTGCTCGAAAAGCTCGAGCGCTGCAGGCGCGCCCATGGCGATGCCCAGGTCAGGCTCGGCGTGCGTGGCCGCTCCGAATGCCCGAACTATCTGATCGAGTATGTCCGCGAAAATGCCAAGACCCATGAGCGCGTCACCCATCAGGATGCCGCCTATAGCGGCAGCACGCATCGCGAGCTGGCGCCCCGGCACATCGAGGAGGCCAGGAACTGGTCGCCCGAGGAAATGAACATCACGGCGGTCTCGGCGCTGATCGGCCGCCTTCGCAACCCGAATGCGCCATCATCGCGTTTCCCCGACGAGGATTGATATGGCCATAAAATTTTCCGCCAAGGACCAGCCGGCGGCATCCACAGCAAAGCTAGCCAAGCCGGCCGCCGCGCCGAAAGTCGACGTTACAGCCGGGGCCGCGACCGATCTGTTCAAGTCGCCGGCGGAAGTGGCGTCGCGCAAGACCAGGAAGAAGAAATAGCGCCCTTGCCGCGAAACGCCGATCCGCATCCGGTAGCGTCAGAGCTGCTTGCCTTGGCGAGCGCCGGAGACTTTTCGTCTCTGGAGGAGGGCGCCGCCCCTCGCTTCGATTGCCAGAGCTGCGGCGCCTGCTGTTCCTATTCGGCCGAATGGCCGCGCTTCTCCACCGAAGATGATGCGCAGCTCGACCTGATCCCGCAGAAATATGTGGCGGCCGACGAAGCCGGCATGCGCTGCGACGGCGTGCGCTGCTCGGCGCTTGCCGGCGAGGTCGGCAAGTCGACCATTTGCGGCATTTACGAGGTCAGACCGGACGTCTGCCGTGCCTGCATGCCCGGCGGCGACGATTGCCTGATGGCGCGTCGCGGCCACGGGCTGCCGACGCGGCGATAACGGGCCTCAGATGGTGTCTCAGAATTTCCACCTCGGGTGGGAAGCGGCCATTCCTTGTCGCTCGGCTGTGGAATGCCAGCGCTCTGCGGCCAGCAGGCCATCGGCGGCGTCCAGTAGAGACAGGCGGCTCAGTCGTTCCTCACTGGGTCAGCGTGTTTTTGTAGATAAGGCCATCTTTCATGATGATTTTGAAGTTGTTGGCAGGATCGGCCACCACGTCGAGGTTCTCCAGCGGATTGCCTTCGACGAGCAGGAGGTCCGCGAGCGCGCCTTCTTCGATCACGCCGAGTTTCCCCGGATAGGGGTTGCGAAGGCCCGACAGCGCGAGCAGCTCGGCATTGGTCCCGGTCGCCATGACGAGCGCTTCGGCAGGCGTGTACCAACGCACAAGCGACGCCAGGATTGCCCCCTGCTGCTTCGCCAACGCGCGGGAGAACAGGACATCGGTGCCCCATGCCGTCTTGATCTTGTATTTCTTCGCGAGTTCGTAGGTCCTGCCGATGCCCGGCCACACCTCATCGGCCTTGGCTCGCTCGACCGAACCCTCTTGGAGGCCTGTCCTCATCAATTCGGGAAGCGGCTGCAAGCTCAGCCAAATGTCCTTTTCGGCGATCAGCTTGGCGGTTGCCTCGTCCATGAGGAAGCCGTGTTCGATGCACTTGACACCAGCCGCGATAGCCTTCCGGATCGCATCCGAGGTGAAGGCGTGCGTGGCGACGTAGGTGCCCCAATTCTCGGCAATTTCAACAGCAGCCCGCAGTTCGGGCTCGGTGAAGGTGGTGACGTCGAGCGGGCTGTGGGGCGACGACACTCCACCGCCCGCTGTCAACTTTAGCAGCGCGGCCCCCTGCATGAGCTGCTCGCGGGCACGCAAACGCACCTCGTCGGGGCTGTCCACAACTATGCTGCCGCCGTTCCTCTCCATTGGAGTGAACAAGCCGCCGATCGTCCGAGGCAAGTCGCTGAGCTGGCGGAAATCCCCATGCCCGCTGGTCACGGTGATCATGGCTCCGGACGGATATATGCGCGGTCCCGCTATGATGCCTTGATCTATCGCGCGCTTGAGGCCGAACACCGGCCCGCCCACGTCGCGAACGGTGGTGAAGCCGCGCATCAGCGTATCCGTCGCCTCGTCGCCGGCCGCAAGATTGGCGAAGCCGACGTCGCCCATCGCCTCCGCCGGTGTGGACGCAATCAGCATTGCGTGCCAATGCGCATCGATCAGCCCCGGCATCAGCGTTCGCCCGTTGCCGGCAATGCGCCGCGCGCCTTCGGCCGCGATGGGACTTGTCGAGATCCGCGCGATCACATTGCCCTCGACCAGCACATTCGATGGGGCCGAAAGTGCAGCGCCTTTTCCGTCGAAGATGCGGACGTTTTCGAAAAGCACTTCGTCAGCGGCCGCAGTTGCGCAAAGTCCGAGCACGAGGGCTGCCGCAAGCATTTCTCTGCCTGAGCGAAGGATCATGAAAGCCGTGCGGGCCGAGAAAACGGCTGCGGCGCAGGACACGGCATGCGCCACGACCTCGCCTTTTGTCAGCTCCTGCGATCCAAAGGATTTGTGACACATGACGATTATCCTGCTTCAGGAGGAGGTGGTCACGGCGCAAGGACAAGTTCTAGATTATACGGCATCGTCGTCAAGAAGCGTTCCAGACTGTTCTCTTTCGCAGTGAAGGGTCGTATCGAAGGTCAGGCCGATCGTGGTGATACCAGGGCAAGCAGTGCATGGTTTGCCTGAGGAAGCGATCAGACGAGGCAGCGCGCCCGGAATGGGTGGGAAGTCGCCGTTCGGTTCATCTGCCAGAACAAGCACGTTGCCAAGAGCGGAATATTCGCCTTGGTCTTTCCTGCGAGGCAGCCGCCCAGAACCCCGGAGAAGGATTGGTACGGGCTACCCTGTCGCTCCAGTCTTGTCACTAGGTCGGGGCACGCGACCAGGCGCCCACTTCCGAGCGGCTCACGATCACGCTACCCGCCTCGATTTCGAGCTGCATGCGCTGTCCCAAAGTTTCAATATCGACCTCAGCGGCCGTCGCAACTCCCCGGCTCTGTATTTCCGGCAGCATCGTGACAATGAGTTCAGCGGTCTGGTGTGACCAGTCGAAACCGGTCTTGGTTCCCCCAACAACCGCCTCCAAGTGCATTGAGGGCGCGGTCAATCCAGCCGCGCGGAATGCCGCATCGAGCTTGATACCCATATTGGTCTCGATACCGCTGCGCCGGAACGTCTCGACGATCCATCGACAGCAGTCGTCGTAGGTCGGCGCTGGCGGGCTGGATCGACAGCCGTCCCAATCCGGCTCATGGAAGACGATGGTCCCTCCAGGCCGGAGGTGACGAGCGACGCCACGCAGCATGGCCACAGGATCGGCTTGAAACATCAGAACATAGCGGCCGATCACGGCGTCGAACGGTCGGCCGAACGAGAGTGCCACGGGATCGCCTTCACGGAAGCTGACATTCTGGATCGGATGCGCCGCCGCGCGCCCCTCCGCCGCCGCAAGGGCCGCTGGAGCCCGATCTGCGCCGATGACCTGACCTTCGCTGCCAACCATCTCGGAAACCAGGAATGTAACGTCGCCCGCGCCACAGCCGACGTCGAGCACGCGCATCCCGGGTTTTATGCCCGCAGACAGCAAGATTCTTCGCGTGATCGGGTTAATGATGCCCGCCTGATGGCTGAGACGCCTGATCTCACGATCGGAATGGACGAGAATATACGGGACGTGAACGTCGACACGTGCGCCATCAGCGACTTCCATGGCTTGCCTCCCCTCATACGACTGTTCCCCAAAGGGGACATCGCGTAAGTCGACGACTATGCGCCGATGCGGCAGCCAGTCAACCAGACTGGCTGTTGACCTCAATGCGAATGTCGCTTCAGGGTCAATGCTTGAAATGAGACACTACCGCCCCCCGGGCCGGCTTGTGCCCGCGCGGTTCGCTGGCTACGCTGCCGGCGCAGGGACAACGCCGGGAGACCATCCGTGAGCATCGAATTCTTGTTGACGTCGCTGATTGTCGTGGCTTCGCCCGGCACCGGCGTTCTCTATACGCTGAGCGCCGGGCTTTCCCGTGGCGCGCGGGCCAGCATCATCGCTGCTTTCGGCTGCACACTCGGCATCATTCCGCATATGGCGGCCGCCATCACCGGTCTGGCGGCGCTGCTGCACACCAGCGCACTCGCCTTCGAGACGCTGAAATATCTGGGCGTCGCCTACCTGCTCTACATGGCGTGGAACACGCTGAAGGAGCGCGGCGGCTTGAACGTCGGGCAGGATGTCGCGCCGCGCTCTGCCGGCAAGGTGATCACCTCGGGCATCCTCATCAACATCCTCAACCCGAAGCTGTCGATCTTCTTCTTCGCCTTCCTGCCGCAATTCGTCAGCACCACCGAACCGCATGCGCTGTCGAAGATGCTGGAACTCAGCACCGTCTTCATGCTTTTGACCTTCGTCGTCTTTGTCGGCTACGGCATCTTCGCCGCCTCGATCCGCAGCCATGTCGTGTCGCGGCCGATGGTGCTGACCTGGATGCGCCGCACCTTCGCCGGCGCCTTCGTCATGCTTGGCGCCAAGCTGGCGCTGACCGAGAGGTAGAGCCGCCAGCGCTACCCCTTCTTCACATAGCCCATCGCCTCGACGATCCGCCCGCTCTCGACGCGCATCAGGTTGACGCCGCGCAGCGAGTTGCCGTCGGCCATGAAATAGCGCCAGATGGAGGCCGCTCTGCGCCCGCAGATAGAGCACGGTCGCGTGCAAGCGCGGCTGCCCGAGAAACATCAAAACATTATCATTAACGCCTCAAAGCGTGGTCGGTGCCGGGATGCGCACGCCCTGCACTGCGATTGAGCCCCCGAGGACGCTGGCTCCTCGATCAAACGGTTACTATTGCGTCGATGCTGCCGTTTCAAATGACGTCGTGATCCAATCCTTACAGCGGCAGCGGCTTGCCAGCCTGCTCGGCCATCATGTACTCGGCATACCAGTCCGGCCAGTTCTCATCACGCTGGCCGCCTGTCCGCTTCTCGTGCTCGCCATGGGCCGCAGACGCGCGCCGGAGCGCGGCCGCGAGCTCGGCCGACGAGACAAATGTGGTGTCGTCAGCGTCGACGCGGCCGGGCGCTCGCGCAGTGACCTCCTGCAACAGCCAGACATTTCCGGACGGATCGCTGAAGGAGGCCCACGAGGAGTAGCTGCGCCGCTCAGGGTCCGGACCGCTGACACGGCCTTCACGGCCGGCATAGTGGTACACCTCGCTCACGTCGACACCGCGATCGGCGAGTTCGGCGCGCGCTGCCTCGATGTCTGACACGACGAGCTCGCCAACGCTTTCGAGGACATCGAGCTCGACCCGGGCATAGGGCCCTGGGGTGACCCCTGCGCCGAAGACTATCGAACACGGGGAGCCCGGAGGCGTAAACTGGATGACACGAAATTCGTCGCCTGTGATGTCGGCGTCGAGCCTCCAACCCAAGCCGCCGTAAAATCGCTTGGCTCGATCGACGTCCGAAACGGGGATGACGACGACTTCGAGCTTGATGTCGACCCTTCGCGCTGACGGGGTTGCGATTGCGGCTTCGCCGCGCTCCTGAATATCATTCATGACGATCTCCTTGGGTTTGGATGCGTTGCGTTATCTTTAACGCCGCGCGCTGGCCGGTGCCCGTGGTGGCTGTTCATGCATGCAAGCGGGATCTGAGGCACGGGGCCGCACCTATGCCGCCGAACCTCGTGATGCTCTTCTGGATGTGCACATACCCGGTAGCGCGAACTCGCGCCCGCTAATCCGAGATGGACTTCGCGGCGGGCGAACGCGTCCTACGTTTTGGAAGGCTGGTCGCTAATCAGCAAAAAATATTGCGGCTAAATATGGTAGCATTCTTATCGTATTGCAGCAAATCAACTCCCAAAAATCAAAGTCCAATCGAGGGCGAGCGAACTTCCGCTGCGGGTCATGGACACACCCTGCTGCAGAACCCGGCAAAGACCACACCGGGTTCGTAAGCCGAAGTTCAAATTAAGGCCTTTCCAAAACACCGCCGCTGAACAGGACAACGGAGCCTTGACGTCCGGGGTCCGATTATAGAAGCGGATCGTCGCCCGCTCGCCGGCTGCACGCTGGGCGCGCCGCGCTCGGCCGGCAAGGTGGTCACCTCCGGCATCCTGATCAACATCCTCAACCCGAAACTGTCGATCTTCTTCTTCGCCTTCCTGCCGCAATTCGTCAGCACCACCGAGCCGCACGCGCTGTCCAAGATGCTGGAGCTCTCGAGCGTCTTCATGCTTTTGACCTTCGTCGTCTTTTGTCGGCTACGGCATTTTCGCCGCCTCGATCCGCAGCCACGTGGTGTCGCGGCCGATGGTGATGACCTGGATGCGCCGCACCTTCGCCGGCGCCTTCGTCGCGCTAGGCGCAAAACTGGCGCTGACTGAGCGGTAGGGCCTGTCGGCGCTAGCCCTTGACGTATCCCATCGCCTCGACGATCAGCCCGTCCGCTACGCGCATCAGATTGACGCCGCGGATGGAGTTGCCGTCGGCATGCCAGTAACGCCAGCGGATTGTCGCCCGTTCACCGGCCATGAACGTCTCTTCAATATCGAAGCGCGTGCCTGGTTCGCTGGCGATCGCCGACCACAGCCGCACGCAGGCCTCCCGGCCGGCATGGCGGGCGCCATCCGGCGCCGGCACGGTGTTCTCGATTACGCAGTCCTCGGCCACCAGGCCCGGAAGTGCCGACGGATCATGATTTTGGAACACGTCGTTG
The DNA here is from genome assembly GCF_055811385.1 of Mesorhizobium sp. WSM4849. Taxonomy (NCBI): domain Bacteria; kingdom Pseudomonadati; phylum Pseudomonadota; class Alphaproteobacteria; order Hyphomicrobiales; family Phyllobacteriaceae; genus Mesorhizobium; species Mesorhizobium sp. WSM4849. The sequence goes on along the minus strand of NZ_JBVVPW010000055.1, from coordinate 2,899 downwards.
AAGCGCCGCATGATCTCGGCCGTCTGGCTGGATTGGTCGTCTGGATGGACGACCATGATGCTACCCTGTTTCATCTCGATATCTCCTGATTTCGTTTTTCCGCAGCGGCGTCCGTGACGAGGTCGGCCTTGAGCCTGATATCAGCGACGCCTGCCAAAGCCCGGGAAACGAGGCATGTTGCTTTCGCCGATTGGGCAAGGCGCTGGAATTCCTCGGGCGCCAGGCCCGGGATTTCGGCTTCCGTTTCAAGGTCGATGCGGGTGAGCGTCGGTCCGGCCGTGCTCGTTCCGAGATGCACCTTGGCGGCGGTGCGGATCCGTACGGGGACATGACCGCCGCTGCCCAGTATGGCGCTCAGCGCCATCGAAAAGCAGCCGGCATGCGCCGCCGCAATCAGTTCCTCGGGATTCGTGCCGGGACCGTTCTCGAAGCGCGACGGGAAGGAATAGGCACCTTCGAAGACGCCGCTGCCGAGCCGCAGCCGTCCAGAACCTTCTTTTAACGACCCCTGCCATTGGGCCTCTGCTTCACGGATGGTCATTTGTCGTTCTCCTCTTCGATGAAGCGGCGTCGAATATATAGACTGATCTACATATTATGTAAACCGATTGTCATATTCAGCGCAAGGCCTATAATGTTTACTCCTGACAGAGGTTGACATGGCGAACGATACCCGCACCCGCATGATCGAGGCGACGGCGCTGCTGCTGAGGCAGCGCGGCTATCACGGCACCTCGCTCAACGACATCTTGAGCGCCTCCGCTGCGCCAAGAGGATCGCTCTATTTTCATTTTCCGGGCGGCAAGGACCAGTTGGTCATCGAAGTCACGCGTGACAGCGTTGACCAGGTGACGCAAAGGCTTGGCGAAGAGCTGGCCGCCGAAAAAGATCCGGCGGTGGCCGTCCACCATATCTACCAGTCGGTCGCGCGCATGCTGGAGGACAACCAGTTCACACTTGGCTGTCCGATCGCACCCGTGGTGCTGGACTCGCCGGCCGACGTGCCGGAACTGGCCGAACTGTGCCGCTCGGCCTTCGAGCAATGGATAGGCTTGCTGCAGGCGGCCTTCGTCAGGGCAGGGGTGCCCGAGCGCCGCGCCCGCGCCCTGGCGCTGCTTGTCGAATCATCACTGGAAGGGCTGATGGTGATCGCGCGCGCCACCCGCGACCGTGCCCAGGTGCTGGCGGTGGCCGACGAAGTCGCCGCCCTGATAGAAGGTGCATTGCCCGCCAAAGAGGTCGCTGCAATGTAACGGCACGCTGATACTGCTTGTTTGAGCTTGACAGGCTCGGCCCTAGCCAGCGCCCTCGTCTGCACGACTAGTCAACAATCTCTTTGCGTGCGGCCGAAGCAAGGAAGGCAGAGCGGGTTTGTCCCCGTTCACGGGCCGTGGCATCGATAGCTTCAAGCAGGCCGAGATCGAAGGATACATTGATACGCGTTGTGGAACCACGGTCACGGATCAGCGGAACGACCGTCGTCATAGCGCCTTCGCGATCCTCCGCAAGTTCTGGATCATTTGCAATCGCATCGAAATCGCGAGGGGAAGGCACCGGATCGCCGTCGGCCTCCAGCATTCGCACATGACCGGAAAGCGCCTCGACAGCGTTGCGCACAGCCTCGTCTATCGTGTCGCCAGCCGAAATGCAGCCGGGCATATCGGGAAAGTCGACGCCATAGACGCTATCAGGATCTTTGCGAATAAAAGCGATGTAGCGCATTCTCTTATCTTGCTTTGTTGAGCAGCCCCGCGTGCTTCATCAGCGCCCGAACCGTGCCAATCGGTATATCTTTACGAGGGTGGGGGATTGTCACTTTTCCAAGTTTCGTTGGATGCTTGAAATGATGATGCGAGCCGGTGATGCCGATCTCAAACCACCCATCCTCCTCAAGCAGTTTGATCAGCTTCCGGCTGTCGCGTTCCATAAGAGCGCTCCGTGTAACATAATACACATTTTGGTGGGATTCAACGCCACTTTTTGCATAGTGGATCAGTTTGAAATTAGCCGGAGCTAAATTCCAGCGTCAGCTTTACACGCTCTATCTCATATCCAGTAAGGTTTGCGATGTTGGCTCTGAGGTGCTCTATCATTTCGGCCATGGTTTTGGGCTCCAGCGCTTTTTCTTCGCTTACATCCTCCGCAGCCTTTACTGGGTCGCCATCGCGCAACCAGTCTTCAGTCACCTCCAATATATTTGCCAAGGCCGCCAGGGTCTCAGCTCTCGGTAGTGTGTTGCCCTGGAGCCAGTTCCAGATAGCAGTTGGCGTATAGCCAACCAGTCTAGCGAGTTCAGATTGGCTTACCCGCTTTGCAGACATTCGGAGTTGAAGCCGCTGCGCGAATGTTGCAGTTGGTTGGGGGGAGCGTCTGATTATCGGCATGTGGTTTCTCCAAAGATTTGGAAGAGCAGCCTTGTCATACTGTTTACAATTAAAATCCTGTTAATCTTCATCTTTTTGTAGGGCGCGCTTAGCGGGCAGCTGCTCAGCTTCCTTCGCTTCGGTCGGCGCAACGATATCTGAGATCGCTCGTCGGCGAGCCGGGCGGCCATGGCCGAGGTGGCGCGAAGCGCCGAATGAATGCGGACGAAGTTGTAGTCCTTAGTGCGGCGCGACCGCATTGGCGTGAGCCTCGACTTTCCTGGAAAGCCATTGGTCAATATTCAAAAGGGCGACCTCTCGGCCGCCCTTTCCATATCAGAAGGCTGATGAACTGGATTAGAAATCCATGCCGCCACTCAAGCCCGCTTGCGGGCTTGAGCATTATCAGTTCATGGGCGTGCTGATGGATTTCGTTAGAAATCCATGCCGCCCATGCCGCCCATGCCGCCGCCGCCCATGCCGCCAGGCATGCCGCCGCCAGCCGACTCCTTCTTCGGAGCCTCCGCGATCATGGC
>NZ_JBVVPW010000054.1:0-25491 GCF_055811385.1 Mesorhizobium sp. WSM4849 | reverse complement strand
GGATGGCGGAAATTTCGGGCGCGCGCTCGTATGCGGCGGCTCCCAGCGAAGCACCAATCATGAAACGTCCCTGATTTTTTGAAGGAGTCCGGGCGCGGTCCGAGGCCGCGCCTGTCTATTCCGCGGCGACAAGCTCCCTGTCGCGAGCCGCTTCCAGTTTGCGCACCAGTGGGATGACGCGCTTGCCGAAAAACTCGACCTCTTCCTGGAAATGCAGGAAGCCGAGCAGGATCAGGTCGGCACCGGCATCCTTCAACGTGAGGATGCGTTCGGCGATCTGTTGGGGCGTGCCGATGAGATTGCTGCGGAAGCCGTCATTGTACTGAACCAGATCCTCGAATGAGGATTTCGCCCAGTTGCCTTCGCCTTCCGGCGAGGCCTTGCCGGCATTCTGGTCGGCAAAACCCTGGACTGCCTCGGGATTGGCCTTGGCGATGATCTCGTCGAGCACTGCGCGTGCTTCCTGCTCGCTGTCTCGGGCGATGGCGAAGGCATTGACGCCGATCTTCACCTTGTGGCCATTGGCTTTCGCCTTGGCGCGGATGTCGTCGACCTGCTTCCGGATCTCTTCCGGCGTATTGCCGTTGGTGAAATACCAGTCGGAGACACGAGACGCCATGTCGCGAGCGGCGCGCGACGAGCCGCCCTGGAAGATCTCGGGCAAGGGCTCGATCGGCTTGGGCTTCATCGAATAGTTGGTGAAGCGGTAGAAATCGCCCTTCAGCGTGAAACTGTCCTCGGTCCAGATGCCACGCAGCGCCCGGATAAATTCTTCCGACCGGCGATAGCGCTCGTCATGGTCGAGCCAGAGTTCGCCAATGGCGGCGAACTCGCCACGGAACCAGCCGCTGACGACATTGACGGCGACGCGGCCATTGGTCAGGTGGTTGATGGTAGCGATCTGCTTGGCCGCCAGCGCAGGGTTCCACGGGCCGGGCAGGATCGCTGCGATGACCTTCAGCGTTGTGGTGGCGGCAAGCAGGGCATGGCTGAACGACACCGATTCGTGCTGGTTGTCGGCGCCGTAGCCGGAGGTGAAGCGTATCTGGCTCAGCGCGTAATCGAAGCCATTGGCCTCGGCGATCTGGGCGAGCTTGCGGTTGTAATCGATATCCCAACCCGTGCGCTGCTCGATGTTGGAGATGACCAGGCCGCCGGAGACATTCGGAACCCAGTAGGCGAATTTGAGGTTGTCGGAGTGCGAGGCCATGTCGTCGTTCCCCCTTTGATTGGCTCAGCCGACGCGGGTGGCGACGGCAGCGTTTGCATGACGGGAATTGAGCAGTGAAACTGCTTCGGCAGCGGCGCGTGAAATGCGCTCGGTGATCGCGGCGCCGACGATTTCGGCATCGATGAAATCGTCGGGCGCGCCGTAGACGCCCGTCGGGACGGTGACGGCACCGAAAAAGCCGAACAATGGCCGGAGCTGATGTTCGAGCACCAAGCCATGGTATGGGCTCCCGCCGGTCGCCGCGAGAAGCACGGTCTTGCCCGTCAAGGCGCGATAGTCGACCAGGTCGAACAGGTGCTTGAGAGCGCCAGTGTAGGAAGCCCTATAGACAGGCGTTCCGACCACGAGCAAATCGGCCTTCTCGACACGCTGGATAATCGCCTCTCCAGATGCGCCAAGTGCGCCGCGGGATAATCCGGCGAAAAGCGAGGGTGCTGCCTCCGTGATCTCAATCAGGCCTGTGTCTGCAGGGACGCGCAGCGCGACTGCATTGACCAGCGCGTTCACTACGGCGGTGGTGCGCGACGGCGTGCCTACACCGCCGAATTCCAAGGACCGATAGCTGTGCCAAGTCATCAATCTCCCACACCTTGCATGCGCCTCAGGCCGGCACCAAATCAGGTCGGACGATATTCTCCTAACTTTATAGACATAAGGAATTATGTTCCGATGTTTTCACGTCGATGGGAAAAATTGGATGTTAGCTGCATGGAAAAGGAGTTGACGGTTTAGGAACGGGATGCGGCGCCCTGGCAGGTATTGCGGAAAGTTGAGTGTGCCACCGCGCTCAGGTCTGCCCACTCGGTTAGTAGCTTAGTCAACGCGAGGGCGACAGAGGCACCGTTCTCGTGGTGGGCGCCTTGAGCGTCTGGCTTCGCGGCCACAGCTATCGCCCCGACGTCCTGTTAGCGCGCCGGGAGTGGTTCGACGGCCAGCTCGATCTCGATCCGGCGAAGCTCGTGTTCATCGACGACACCGGCCTCTCATGCGACGCAGAATGACGGCGAGCTTGCGGCCAACAGCAACTCGGGCTGGAGCCATACCGCGCCGTTTGGCGATGTTCATGCCCCACGCTCTGAGGCCCGACCATTTCTTGCTGAGCACGAGCAGCGAATAAGCCGCCTCGTAGAGAGCCGTGCTGGCCAGTTGGTCACCGCATCGGCCCAACGGCCCTTTGGCTACAAGCTGGCAGTCCTGCGCGGCAGCTCAGCTGCTTGATTCGTTCTCCATAAGAACTGTTATCGCCAACATCCTCGTCCAGCGGTTTCGCGTGTCGAATGTCGCTAGGACTGCGGGCCGCCGCAGTCCCGCCACCACTGCTAAGGCAGCAAGGCGAAGAGCACGTGAAGACATCCATCCCGTACATGCATTCATAACGGCAAACGATTACCGCAATGACTCGACGAGCGGTATACGAAGGGGCTTCGTCGAGATTGCGATGAGAAAGCTTATCCTGCAGCTAAAACAGTTTTTTAGAGGTCAACCAACTCCCGAAGCAATCGACGACGAGCGGCACGATGCGAGCTTGGGTCCTAATGGCAGTGACAGAATCGACGCTTGTCGAGGCGACTATCGATCTTTGGCCCGCGAGGGCGATCACCAATCCTACGGCGGTAAGGCATGGGACGAACTCTCCGGTGACAGAAAACGCGACAAACCGCATGTTTTTGGGGAGGACAATGACAAGCTCTGCGGATTCGGCGAAAAAGTCCTCTATGGAGGCAGCAAGGATTACCTGACCGCGGGCGTTGACTCACGTTTCCAGGATCCGACGTGCGGCTTCGACCCGAGGTTAGGGTGGAAGCCGCACATCGTCGCTCTCGTCGATACCGAACGCGATGCCTTCATCTTTCATACGGTGGGGTACTACAGGGACGATTTTGGCGCGAACTCCGTCGACAACGCCAGCGTAGTTTACCCGGCGAGCTGGTTTTACAAAGGCAAGTCCTCATTAAACTAGTTCACAGATCGCAAGATGCGCAGCCGTCAAGCGAGTACACATCAGCCCACGAGGGCAACACCTGTCGCATCCCGCCAGGTGAGGAAGGCGCGATCACGAGCAGCTCGGTACTCACTGGCTGAGAGACGATGACGGCAGAGCTGGAAGTGGTTGTGGATCGGAGTGTGAGTGGCGAGGAACTGCCGCGCATGTCCGGCTGATTTGAACCGCCTCATGTGGCGTTCCGCGCGACGTCGTGCTCATGAGCAAGACGGTGCCACAGATCGCCGCCTCGGCCAAACTTGACAGTACCGCTGTTGTTGAGGCGCAGCCGCTCGACCTCTTGACTCCAGTCGATCGATCTTGCCGGCCAGATCCGTGACGAGCAGGCGAAGCGCTTCTGGGACAGGGGCTTGTCCGACAATGTCGGATACGCAACACACAGAGTCCGATTAATCACATTGCCGAAACGGTTTTCTCATTTGGCACGGTGCGTGCGTGGTCATCGCAAACACATACGAGGCCAGGAGAGTCGTCCCATGATCCCCCACCAAAAAATGCCGCCCCACCTTTCCACGACGCACTCAAAGATAACGCTCGAGTCGGGCTTGGCAGCATGCTGAGGGCTCATCTGGCCCGGCGCTGCCCACCGATCCACTTCTCCCAGTGAGGGCGACGAGGAAGCAGCACCTTCAAAATGAGGGACAACTCACTTCACCTGGAACCTTGCCCATCGCCCGGTCATCACATCCGAAGCCATCGATAAATCTTCGGTCTGGCTGGCTGCGCGGGACACTTTTTGCGACCGCGCTGTCGTTTGTGACCACCGCCGCTCCGGTTCTGGCGGCCACCGATGACATCAAGGCGACAAATTTCCTGCTCGACAACGGCATGGAGGTCGTCGTCATCCCCGATCACCGCGCGCCGATCGTCACCCATATGGTGTGGTACAAGATCGGCAGCGCGGATGAGCCGCCGGGCAAGTCCGGCATCGCCCATTTCTTCGAACATCTGATGTTCAAGGCGACGACCAACCACGCGGCCGGCGCGTTCGACCGCGCCGTCTCCGCCATCGGCGGTTCGAACAACGCTTTCACCTCTTATGACTACACTGCTTTTTACGAGACGGTGGTGCCGCAGGCGCTCGAGCAGATGATGGATTTCGAGGCCGATCGCATGCGCAACCTCATCCTCAACGACAATGTCATCGCCACTGAGCGCGACGTGATCCTCGAGGAACGCAGCTCGCGCATTGACAGCAATCCGCAGGCGGTGCTCGGCGAGGAGGTCGATGCCACGCTCTGGCAGAACCAGCCCTATCGCATTCCGGTGATCGGCTGGATGCAGGAGATGGAGAAGCTGAACCGCGCCGACGCCACGGCTTTCTACGACAAGTATTACACGCCCAACAACGCCGTGCTGGTGGTGGCCGGCGATGTCGAGCCGCAGGTTGTCAAGGCGCTGGCCGAAAAGACCTATGGCAAGGTCGCGCGCGGTCCAGACCTGCCGCCGCGCATCCGTCCGGTCGAGCCGGAGCAGAACACCAGACGCTCGGTGACGCTCACAGACGCGCGTGTCAGCGTGCCGAACTTTTCGACGCAATGGGTGGTTCCCTCCTATCACACGGCGAAGCCGGGCGAAGCGGAAGCGCTGGACCTGCTGGCGGAGATCCTCGGCGGCGGCAGCCGCAGCCGGCTCTACCAGCAGCTTGTCGTCAAGCAAGGCATAGCCGCGACGGCCGGCGCTGATTTCGAGGGCACCATGCTGGATGCTGGCAAGTTCAGCATCCGCGGCTGGCCGCGCGGCAAGGCGAAGCTTGCGGATGTCGAGGCCGCAGTCGACGCCGAGATAGCGCGCATCGCCAGGAACGGCATCACCAGCGACGAACTGGAGAAGACGAAAAACCGCTATATCCGCTCGTTCATCTTCGCCCATGACGAGCAGGCCTCCGTCGCTGGCATGTATGGCTCCACGCTTGCCACCGGCGGCAGTGTGAAAGACGTCGAGGAATGGCCCGATCGCATCCGCAAGGTCACCGCCGATCAGGTTAAGGCCGTTGCCGCCCGCTACCTCGTGTCCGACCATTCGACCACCGGCTATCTCCTGCCCAAGGAAAATTGATATGATGACGAACCAATTCCGCAGGGCCATTCCACAAGCATTGCCCTCTCCTTTTGGACAAGGCTGGCGCCTCGCCTCCTGGCTGGCTGTCCTTTGCCTTGCTATTTTCTTCCTCACCCTGCCAGCGTGTACCGCCCGTGCTGCGACGAACATCCAGGAGGTGAAATCTGAAAAGGGCATTACCGCCTGGCTGGTGGAAGACCACACGCTGCCGATCGTCACGCTCCACTTTGTCTTCGACGGCGGCACCAGCCAGGACCCGGCCGGTAAAGAGGGGCTTGCCAATTTGATGACCGGCTTGTTCGACGAGGGCGCCGGCAATCTCGACAGCGAGCCCTTCCAGATAAAGCTGGACGACGCCGGCGCCGAAATGAGCTTGGACGCGTGGCGCGACGGCATCCATGGCTCGATACGCCTGCTTTCCAAGCGCCAGGACGCCGCTTTCGATCTGGTCGGGCTAGCAGTGAACAGGCCTCGCTTCGATCAGGAGCCGGTCGACCGCATCCGCGCCCAGCTTCTCTCCGGCATCATCGCCAACGAGCGCGAACCTCACGCGATAGCCGAGCTTGCATGGCGGCGCAGGATCTACGGCACGCATCCGTATTCGAGGCCGCCCGAGGGCACCAAGGAAAGCCTGGCCCGCATAACGCCCGCCGATCTAAGCGCCTTCCACAAGGCCGCTTTCGCCCGCGACGGGCTGCACGTGGCGGTCGTCGGCGACATAGATGCCAAAGCCCTGAGTGCAAGGCTCGACCAGTTGTTCGGCGATTTGCCTCAGAAGCAGGCGCTCGCCCCAGTACCTGATGTCACCCCGAAGCTCGGCTGGTGGACGTCGGTCGCATATGCCCTGCCCCAGACTTCGCTCCAGCTGGCTTTTCCTGGCATCGGACGAAGCGACCCGGAATTCTATGCCGCGCAGCTGATAAACGATATACTCGGAGGCTCGCCATTTACCTCCCGTCTGTTCCAGGAAGTGCGCGAAAAGCGCGGCCTTGCCTACGGTGTCTCCTCTAGCTTGGAAGGCTATCAGCATTCCAACACGCTTGTCGTGGCCACGTCGACGCGCGCCGACAGGGCGGCCGAGACGCTCAACCTGATAAGACGAGTAATCAAGGAGCTGGTGGACACAGGGCCAACAGCGGCCGAACTCGAAGCGAGCAAGAAGTATCTGATCGGCGCCTATGCTATCGACAATCTGGGTTCCTCCAGGTCGATTTCAGCGACGCTTGTCGGGTTGCAGCTCGACAAGCGCGGAATAGAATACATCCAGCGCCGCCCGGCCCTCATCGAGCAGGTGACGCTCGACCAGGTCAGGGCAGCGGCGAAGAAGCTGCTTTCGGCCGAGCCCGCCATTATGGGCGTCGGCCCGCGGCTAGACAGTGTCCCATGAATAATCTCGCTCTACAAGTCGCTACGGCCAGGCGGGTTCCTCCGAGGCCGCAAAGGCCCGCCACAAAAAAGAGGAATCACATGCGTATCCCGCTGCTCAACGTCAGCGGCTACGACGCACGCTCGATTCCGGAGGAGCGGCGTCCGTGAGTGGTGCAAGCGCCGTGTTCCCTTACAACGCCTTACAACGGGAGATCAGCCGGAACCGCCTTCCGACGAGCCTGCCGCGACTTGAAAATCGAAGAACTGCATTTCCACGATCTCAGGCACGAAGGTACAAGCCGCCTTTCGAGGCGGGCTTGGCGGCCATCGCCGCCGCGATCGGCTCCTGCAGCAGCGATATCCGATTGAGCCCTGCCATCCTTGCGGCCCTCATCGTGGCCTCTGATTGCATCTGGTTGAATGCCGCCGGAATGGTGATAACCGCACCCTCGATTTCCATTTCCGGAAGATCACGACGGGCCACACCAGAGTCTTGATGACCTCTGCACTGGCCTCCTCGGGTGTTAGCACGCGATCAGACCCGCCTGATCCGAACATGGTCAAGAGATGACACGGGGTCGTCGATGATCATGCCTTGACGCGATGTGTCTCCTCCGACCTCGGCTAAGAAGCAGGCCAGGGCGAGCGCGCGCTGCTCTCCTTCGCTTAAGACCTTGCTGTTTGGGGTCGCTTTTGCCGCGTTGAGCTCGACCTCGAAATAACTCTGCCCATCTTGACTACGATCATTAACTGCGAACGGGATGTGCGTTATTCAAAGAGACAGGTTCCGGCGCGAAGCTCGATCGGGCCGAACGCAAAAAGGTCATGGCGCTGGCGCAGTCGAGGCAAATCGATGCCATCCTCGTGACCGAGCTTTCTCGATGGGTCGCTCGACGATCGACCTCCTCAACACGCTGCGCGAACTGGAAAGCTGAAAAGTTTCCGTCATCGCCATGACGGTATGGCCTTCGATTTGTCGTCCCCACATGGCCGAATGATGGCGACATTGCTCTCCGGCATTGCCGAATTCGAGCGTGATCTCATCAGTGAACGGGTCAAATCGGGTCTCGCCGCAGCAAAGGCGCGGGGGAGGAAATTGGGAAGACAGGTCGGAGTCCGACCTAAATCCGACCGACTCGCGCCCAAGGTCCTGGCACTTATTGATGAAGGGCGGAGCTACCGCTGGATAGCCCGCGACCTTGGTATCAGCAAGAACATCGTCGCAGACGTCGTGCAACGATATCGGGCGACAGAACAGTCGCTACATGTTGTGGAATAGGCTGATGGTGAACGCGAGCGTGATGCATCGGAGGCCCATCTTCTCGGTTTTATTCGGAAGCGGCAAAGAGCATTTTAGTCGATTTGGGTTTGGTCCAGGCCCACGGCCATCAGAGCTATAGCTTTGCCGATGCAGGGAAAAAATGGCCGGCATGTTCCTAACGCAATAGCACCGAGCCTTGCAATTTCGGTGACGCTGCACCTGATCGCCATCTTAGCCGTTGGATTTTTTCCGACCAGGGAATCGCTGCCCCCGTCAATCAAGCAAAGCATTACCGTCGAAATCCTAAATGAACCCCAGGCTGCAGTAACTGCACAGCCCACTGTTACTCAAAACGAAAGCAAGCCCATCGCATTGCCCGCACCGATTGACCAGGCACCTGAGCAATGCCGTTCAAAGCTTTACTCCCCTGGGTGACCTGATGCCATCGGGAGAAACATCGCGATGGCGCAAAGCTCCTCGGAGCCAATCTGCACGCGGCGCGGCCGGGAATATGCCCCACTTCTTCAGTGCTGGGGTTCTGCTCGCGGGAGATGATTCGGCACGGAGATCAAGGGCCCGCAGGGACGCTGCTCGACGCAATCAAAGCACGGCTTCGTAGGTGGCGTAAGTCGAGAAAGAGAGGCGTGTCAGCTCGGCAGCCCGAGTTCGGAGCCGTTGCCGCCGGCCAGCACCAGCCGTGGCGGACCATGCCCTGCCACTGTTCCATGGCTGGCCCAGTTGTCAGGGGCAATAGCGCCGCTGCGTGCTCCACATAGCCCAATGCGGGTGAGTTCGAGCTGCTGAAGGTGGACTCGGCCAGTTTGGGGCGGCATTGTCGTCCGCGCCCTCTTTCTGCGCTCGCACGGGAAGAGCGAACCATACCCGCACTGCGTCCACAGAATGCTGCTGGTAATTGGGCATGGATGGGTGCGGCGGTGACGGTGCTGTCGAGCCGCATAACTCTGCCGTTGGACCCCAATCAATCAGGCTCAAGGTCGTGGCTGCAGCAGAGCACTGACGGGAGATACCATGACGAATACTTCGCTGCAGTCCTTGCTGAGGGTTAGCCCGCGCTGCACCGCGGCCATGCGCGCGATCCTTTCCCCCGGAGAAGCCTGACTTACTCCAGATCCATGGCCGGCGAAGAGATGACCTTAGCGAAAATGGGGGCGAGGATATGCCGGCTCGCCCGCGAAAGGTGGATCGCGTCGAGGTAGAAGACGTCTTCACCTGATTTCAACGGGCACTTTTCCTGCCCACACAAAGCTTGGACTATCGGAACGAATTGTACAGTTCGTGGCAGCAGATCCGCGAGGATTTGATTGTTCTGCCAAGACCTCTCGGCCGGCATGGTGGAGCACGGCGCATCGCCATTCATGAAGTCCGCACGGATAAGGCAAGTCAGCACATCGGTGGGCGGTTCTGGGGCTGGTCCAACCACGGCGGTCTTGATGCCACGGGTCGCCAGTGCGGCCGCGGTCTCTTTAATGGCGGACGTGAAGTTCGCTTTGGAAGCCTCCCGCGAAGGCCAGCTTCCATCCTTCGAAAGGAAGCTGCCTCCACGCCCCGAGTAGGTGTTCCAGCGGCCTGCTAGGATCACGAGTGTGACGTTGCGATCGGCAAGCACCGATTGGAGCGCGGACGAATTGAAGGCCGGGCAATCCGCTGTCAATGGACTGGCGGGAAGCATCGTCATGTTGGGGAAAGGAGCGCACCCCGCTTTTGTAATCTGTCTGACGCGCACGCCTGTGGTCCGGGCGGCCTCGCTTAAAGAAGGGGCAAGATGGGCAGCCTGAGAATCGCCCCACAAAACGATCGTCGGAGCGATATTGCCGGAGCCGAGGAGGCATTCGCCCGTTTTGGGGATGAGCCCGCCACGCTCGAGGCAGGAAGATGCTTCGAACTTGGCCCTCTCCGCTCTGAGTGCTTGAACAGACGGGCCGCCATCAGGGCCCCGACTGGGGAAGCCGGAGCTGTTGATGATAGCCAGGGATAGACAGCACACCGCAGCTGTTGCGCCGGCGGTCGGTACCAGCCACGTCCAACCTGTAGCTCTCCGGCGGAACGGGCGCTCGACAAAGCGCCATGAGAGAGCTGAGACGAGCAGCGCGGCCATTACGACAGCGACACGTTCAGAGACGAGCAACTCGCGATTTTGATAGATGCCAGCAAAGACCAGCAACGGCCAGTGCCAGAGGTAGAGCGAGTAGGAAGTCAGGCCGATGAAGCCGGCAGGGCCGATCGACAGCGCTTTTGAGACCATTGTTTCGCGGTGAAAGCCGGCGGCGATGATGAGCGCCGCTCCAATGCAGGGAGCAAGCGCGTGGAGGCCACGAAATGGCGTATCTTGATCGATCAGGAAAAGTGAAGCGGTGATGAGCGCCAGACCCGAGGCAGCGAGGAGTTCCGCAATCGTTTCGTTTGGCTTCATTGCCTTGGCCACGGGCAGCGCGATCAGCCCGCCCGCGAGCAGTTCCCAAGCGCGCGTCGGAAGCATGTAGAATACAAAGGGCGGGTCGCTCTGGAGCCAGTGCTCAGCGGCGTAGATGGACATGACGAATAGCGCTGCGACGATGATTGACGACGCCCACGGTCTCAGCCATCGCATCATGAGTATGACTGCCAAAGGCCACAGCAAGTAAAACTGCTCCTCGACAGCCAGCGACCATGTGTGCAGGAGCGGGAGCGAGTTCGCGGCTTCAGTGAAATAGTTGGTGTTGCGGTAAAAAAAGAAGTTGCTGAAGGAAATCGCGGCGGCGATGGCGCTGTTGCCGAACCCAATGAACTCTCCCGGCGGCAACACAAACCACGCCATCGCAAAACAGGCGGCGAGCATCGCGGAGAGGGCGGGGAAAATCCGTCGAACGCGGCGGTGATAGAAGTCCAGCAGCGAGAATTCGCCTCTCTCTGTCCGCTCGATGATGTCGGACGTTATCAGGAAGCCGGAGATCACAAAGAAGATGTCGACCCCAACGAACCCGCCGCTGACCGCTGAAAAGCCAGCATGATACAGGACAACAGGAACAACGGCGACGGCCCGTAGACCGCTGATGTCCGCTCTGTACTTCATGCCGCTGATCGTCCTCAAAACGTCCTGAGCAACGCCTTTTTCATGTTCGTTACTCTTCGTAAAATCGATCGTTTCGATGAGTGCATCTACGGTATGAATGCGGACCATCAAATGCGATTAAGAACCGAACCAGCCCCATGCAAAATCGCGCAACGCGGAATCACGCTCGATCAAACTGACAGGCAGTGGTTTCGCTGGAGGGCAAACGCATCTTGTCACCGGCCACCGCTGCGTGGTTGGGCGCAGTGGTGCGGCGGATAGGCCGCGTTCAAAGGATAGAGTGAGGTAAATCGCTCGATGTCCGCTGGGTCGACCTCAACCGGTTCCGTCGCGACCATCCACTCGACGTTTTCGGTGCATGGCGGCGTCGTCAATGATCCCTCATATGTCCGGTAGCCAAGCGAAGCCGGTAGAAGCGCGTTGGGGTCGGCCTCGTCGACCGCTGTTTCCTCACCTGGGATTACGGAAAATGCTGCGGCAAGGCTGGCGAAGCTGGCATTTGTCGCGCCTGGCGCCAGAAACAGGCCCAGCAGACCCAGAGTATCGCTGTCGGTGTCCTTATGGACGAAATGCGCTTTCATCGGGAAGCTCTTGCCCGCGACGTGGTGCTCGCTTGGCGCATGGAAATGAAACTGTAGCAGCTCATAAACACGATCCCCGCGGGCGAGGGTGCTGCCTTGCGGCAGGTTGACTTGGATGGTGTGGCCGTTGTTCACCATCCTGCCGCCGCCCTTGTGCAACCTATGGCGATGTGCGGAAGATCCGCTTTGACCGCGTCCTTGATGTCGATCGGCATTGCTGCGTGCCCGCCGAGCAGACGAACTTTACAAGCGCAGTTGGGCCGCCAGATCAGAACGAGCACGCTGCCGAATGGAACCATCTGGAGCAGCAGCCACCCAGGCCAGCAAGCTCTCAAGCCCGACCTGATCTCTTCCCGACAATCGGCTCATCTCGCCCCTGCCTCGTCGGGCAATTCCGATGGGGCGATCGCATCGCCGGCCGTCCAGTTACTCTTAAGCAGGTTGAGGGTCGGGTGCAGGCGCGTTGCGCGATTTGTATGGAGTCTGGGTTCGGTTCTTTAAATCGGCTTCGACGGCCCGCATTCATACCGTAGATGCGCTCATCGAAACAATCGGTTTTTCTCGACGACCTGCTCGAACGGCAGGTCCTGATGCTCCTGCGCTGCCAGCGCCGTGCGCCGCGTCCGCTCCAGAAGCTCCGACACGCTCGGCTCGCCGGACAGGTCCAGCCGAAGCGCCAGGGTGTTGACGAAGAAGCCGATCAATTCTTCGATCTCGCGCCGGCCTCGATTGGCGCTCGGAACACCGATCACAAGGTCGTCCTGCCCCGACAGACGCGACAGTACCGCCGCCCAGGCCGCCAGCACCGTCATGAACAACGTCGTGCCATGCCGTCGGCTCAGCCGCCTCAGACCCCGCGTCAGATCCGCATCGATGACGATCGGCACACTGGCGCCGGCAAACGACTGCTGGGCCGGCCGCGGCCGGTCCGGCGGCAGCGCAAGACGGGCCGGGGCGCCTGACATGGCGTTGCGCCAATACTGCGCCTGGCTCTGTAGCCGTTCCCCCGACAGCCACTGCCGTTGCCAGGCCGCATAATCCGGGTACTGGATCGCCAGCGGCGGCAAAGGATCGTCCTGTCCAGCTGCGAACGCCCGGTAAAGCTGACTGAGTTCACGCACCAGCACGCCCATCGACCAGCCGTCCGAGACGATGTGATGCTGGGTCAGCAGGAAGACGTGTTGCTCATCCGACATCCGGATCAGACGCCCGCGCATCAGCGGCCCGCGCGCAAGATCGAACGGCGTGCGCGCCTCTTCATGGCACAGATCCAAAAGCGCCGCTTCCGCGTCCCACCTGTCCCGCAGATCGTGCTCCAGCACCGGCAACCCTGCCTCCGGCGGCAGAACCTCAACCCGCGGCTTTCCCTCCGACGCGACAAAGACACTGCGCAGCGCCTCATGGCGGGCAAACAAACGGTCGAGGCTGCGCTGCCAGGCGCTGCGGTCGAGCACGCCGCGCAGCCGCAAGGCCAGCGGAATCTGATAGTTGGTGTTGCCCTCGTCCAGCTGCGCCAAAAACCATAGCCGCTGCTGCGCAAACGACAGCACAAGCGGCTCATTGCGCGACACCGTCGCAATCGCCGGCAGGTCTTGCGGACCGGAGCGGCTCAACACCTCGACGATGCTTTCGGCCAGATCGGAAAGCACCGGCCTGGCGAACAGTCTCGTCAGCGGCAGTTCGACCCCAACAGCCCGCGACAGCCGGCTCAAGAGCTGCACCGCCAGGAGCGAGTGGCCGCCGAGTTCGAAGAAGTTGTCGTGGCGCCCGATGCGCTCGACCCCGAGAAGCTCCGCCCAGATCTCTGCCAGCGCCGTCTCGATCGCGCCCTGCGGCGCCGCATAGGCCGCCCGCGCATAGGCGTCGTCGTCCGGCGCCGGCAGTGCCTTGCGGTCGAGCTTGCCGTTCACCGTCAGCGGCAAGGCCTTGAGCCGCACGAATGCCGATGGCACCATGTAGTCCGGCAAACGCCCGCCCAGATGCGCGCGCAAGGCGCCGGCAAGCCCGCCGCCATCGTCCTCCCCCGCTCCGGCCTCGGGCGCGCACACGAATAGGCGACAAGATGCTTGTCGCCGGCGCGGTCCGGGCGCGCCACCACCACCGCCTCACGCACCCAGGCATGCTCGCAAAGCCGCGCCGCGATCTCGCCCGGCTCGATGCGGAAGCCGCGGATCTTCACCTGGTCGTCGTTGCGGCCCAGGAACTCCAGATTGCCATCCGGCAGATAACGCCCCAGGTCGCCGGTCCGGTACATCCGGGCGCCTGCCTCGTCGCTGAACGGATCGGCCAAAAACCGCTCCGCCGTCAGCTCGGGGCGGTTCAGGTAGCCACGCGCAACCCCGCCCCGCCGATATAGAGCTCACCCACCGCCCCGAACGGCACGGGAGCACCATGCCCGTCCAGCAGATACACCCGCGTGTTCGCAATCGGGCGCCCGATCGGGATACGGCGGAATGTCTCATCAATCGCGGTGATCTCGCAGACTGTCGCGAAGGTCGTCGTCTCGGTCGGACCGTAGCAGTGAATGAGGCGTACAGGACCTTCTTCTCTCAGCAATCTCAAAAATGAGGGAACGTCACTGGCCTCGCCTCCAGAAAGGAGGTACTTAAGTTGTGCCAACGCTGGAGCGATGGATGACGTATATTGGTTGAATTCATTCGGCCGGCCATGAGTGCAGTCGTGGCCCGGCTGCGGGATGAACCATTTACGACAAGCGCCGCGGAGGTTTGATCCGCATTGCAGCAGCACTTGCCCCCGCAAGCCGCGGCGGTGAGACCTGTCGCGTGATGCCTACAACAAGGTAGGCTCTGGTCACCCCGTGCTCAAATCATTGCCATGCCGCCATTTACATGAATGGTCTGGCCGGTGACGTAGGCTGCTTCGTTGGAGGCAAGATAGGCTACCGCGGACGCAACTTCGGCGCTGGTGCCCATGCGGCGCGTCGGGATCGCCGTCATGATCGCTTCCTTCTGCTTGTCGTTGAGCTTCTCGGTCATGGCCGATTCGATGAAGCCCGGGGCGACGCAGTTGACGGTGATGTTGCGGGTGGCGATCTCCTGCGCCAGCGATTTGGAGAAGCCGATCATACCGGCTTTCGATGCTGAGTAGTTGGTCTGGCCCGCATTACCGGTGATACCCGAAACTGAAGTGATATTGATGATGCGACCATGGCGGCGCCGCATCATCGGATGGGTCAGTTCCCGGGTCAGCCTGAACACGGCGGTCAGGTTGACCTCCATGACCGTATCCCAGTCGGCATCCGACATGCGCACGAACAGACCGTCCTTGGTGATGCCGGCGTTGTTGACCAGGATGTCCACGCCTTCTAGCTCGGCCTCCGCCTTCTGGCCAAGCACCTTGACCTCGTCGCGGTTCGACAGATTGGCTGGAAACAGTTTTACCCGATCGCCGAGTTCGCCCGCCAGGGTCTCCAGCTTCTCGAGGCGGGTGCCGTGCAGGCCGACAATGGCGCCCTGCGCATGCAGCACGCGGGCGATCGCCTCGCCAATGCCCCCCGATGCGCCGGTGACGAGCGCCTTACGGCCGGTCAATTCAAACATCTTTTGTCCTTTTCTCACATTTTTCAGGCCGGTGAATTCGGTCACCTTTGAGTGTCGCCGAGCCAGAAGTCTCGGCTTCGATGGGTGGCTTCCTCGCCGCTCCTGATCCGCGCCAGGACCTCTGCTGCGAGGTATAATCGTCTATGCAGCCCAAACGGCGTTGGGTGAGTTCGCGCACCAATTGGCCGCAGCGGCCTCGGCCGCAACATCAGGCGCGGCTCGAGCGACCTGACCACCTGGAGCTGACTGGTAATGCATTGCGCCTTCAGCCTACAAAGCGGCCGCGTCCGGAAGCGCTTTGCAGCAGACATGTCGGAGGGTTATTACACCTGTTTGAATGCTAGAACTGCGTTCATGCCGCCCATGGCAAACGCGTTGCTCATGGCCACACGCACCTTACGCTCGCGCGCAACATTGGGCGTGACGTCGAGATCGCAATGGGGATCCGGCTCGCGATAATTGGCCGTCGGCGGCACAACACCCTCTTGGATCGCCATCACACAGGCGATCATTTCAACCGCGCTCGCTCCGCCTAGGCAATGTCCGTGGGTGGACTTGGTGGAAGAAACCGACAGCGAATTAGCGTGGTCACCGAAGACGCGCCTGATCGCCGCCGTTTCAATTTCGTCGTTGGCCTTGGTGCCGGTGCCATGCGCGTTCAGGTATTCCACGTCCTCGGGATTCAGTGCCGCATCGGCAAGGCAGGCGCGCATCGCGTCCTCCGGCCCGTGAATTGCCGGCGCGGCGATGTGGCAGGCATCGGCAGACAGGCCGATGCCGGCGACCTCGGCAAGAATCGTTGCACCGCGGGCGGTAGCATGCTCATAGCTTTCCAGTACAGCCATGCCCGCACCCTCGCCCAGCACCAAGCCCTTCCGGTCGGCGGAGAAGGGCCGGCAAGTATCCGGAGCGAGCACGCGCATTGCTTCCCATGCCTTCACCACGATAAACACGAACGGCGCGTCGCTGCCTCCCGCAAGCATCACGTCGGCCCGGCCGTACCTGATCTGGTCTACGGCCGAGGCGATCGCATGATTGCCCGATGCACAGGCGGAGGTGACGCCGAAGACCGGCCCGCGCAGGCCGAGGCTCATGCTGACTTGGCACGCAGCCGCGCTCGGCATCGCCTTTACTCCGGTGAACAGATCAGTGCGGGACGCTCCGCCCAAAAGGAGGGCGCGGTAGGCTTTTTCAGTCGCATCGTAGCCGCCGAAGCCGACGCCCACTGACGCGCCGAAGCGATGGGCATTGCCTTCAGCGCAGGAGAGTCCGGCCTGTCGCATGGCTTCGCGCGCTGCAAGCACGGCAAGCAGGCTGAAGCGGTCCATGGAGAGGAGCTGCCGGCGGTCGACGTCGTGCTCAGGCAGCGTCTTGATCTCGGCGCCGATCGTGCCTTCCAGCCCATGAAGCTCTGATCTGACAATCGGGCCGATGGCGGAGCGCCCTTCGCGCATCCCTCTCCAGATGGAGGCGGCATCGCTGCCCAGTCCGCACAGCCCGCCCAGTCCGGTGATGACGACGCGCCGATCCATCAAGCCGCCTTATTGAGCAAGCCGCGGATGGCTTCCGCCATGTCGCCGACACTTTGGAGATCGGACCACGCCTCGGCCGTGTTCATTTCGATCTTGATGCCGTAGGCCTGCTCAAGATCCCAGAGCACATCTGCAAGTCCCAGTGAATCTATCCCGAGCCCAGACAGTTCTGTCGCAGCCGTTAATTCACCGACGGGTGGTGCAGTCGTTCCCTGGCCGCTCTCCGATTCGATGCGTTTCTTGATTATGGCAATGACTTCTGTTGTGAGTTGATCAGACATTTCTGTTCCTTTCCATTTCAGCTTGTTTGACCTGGACGCGGCTCAACTCCTGAGTCGCGCAGCGTCGCGAAAATAGCGATTAAGCTTGTGCAACTGACAAAGCCCAATGCTCATGAGAGCCGGATGAATGCGGCGTAGGCCCCGATGATGAGGAACGTCGCCGGCACCTGATGTTGCGCCTATAAATCGAGGATCTGAGGCGTGCAAAGTGGATCGGACCGTTGTCAAAGCCAGAGACGCTGCGCTCTTCCGTGCCGCCCACGCAGCCACTCGGGACAGACATGGAGTCCCGGAGTTTCATAGCTCCGGACCGTTACGGTCGATCAGGGTGCCGGAGGGCCACTCGTCCATTGAGCGTCCAATCGGCGAGACCAAGACGAGCACCTCCTCCAAGCGTGTGGGCGGCACGTCGGGATGCGCATCTGGGCGGCTCGACCGTACGCGAACGCCCGACACTATGGTCGCCACGCCCTCTCTGCAGAAGAGCCTCTCCACATGGTTACGCATTGCGTGCCGAACCGTGCCGAAAGCAAATGGAACCGCCAGCTTCTGCAGCACTGGATGCACAGTGCGCATTAAAAAGCTGATTCCGAGCTTCTCAAGATCCAGACGAACGCCGTACAACCCTAGCTCCGCCACTAAGAGATCGACCTCGCCAACCTTGATGAAGCGGCGTAGTATGCCGATGTGTGCCGCTACACCATGCGCGTCGCTGGCGATGAAGCGGAGTTCCGGCCTCGCGCCAGCCCAACTGCGGCCGCCTTCGAATGGCTTTGCGTTGAAGGCGCCAGTGCGTCCATAGGTGCTTCGGAAGAACTCGGACAGTTCGACGTGGTCGGCCAATTGCAGGTCATTTTCCCAGCATAACCTCCACTGCACGGCAGAGCGCATGCGAAGACTTCCTCTTTTTCGGGTTCTTTTGTGCACCTCACGCGGTAGAGCAACGGCGGTGCATGTCATGTGGGGGGGTCTATGAACGACCCCCCCCCAGATTGGTAAAATTGATTGTTTAGATCGCGAGCATCCACGCTATGGATGTTAAAACCATGCGTTTCAAAGGGCTTGATCTGAACCTTCTCTTCGTGCTGGACGCGCTGCTGGCCGAGCGCGCAATCTCTCGGCGGCGGCACGCCGCATCAACCTCAGTCAGCCGGCCATGAGTGCGGCCGTCGCCCGGCTGCGCGACTTTTTCGGCGATGAACTGTTCAGTATGAGCGGCCACGAACGTATTCTGAATGCGGCTCCAACGCAGCCCGATGCACTCGACCTCGCCCTCGATACGCCAGGATACGAGGCGCGAAGCGTGTCCCGCGACCCTGAAGGGCGCGGTTATGATGGCGGCTGACGAATTTGCCAAGGAATGAAGATGGGACAGATCGTGTTTGCTTGCGCCGCAAGCGCTTCGCGTTCGGCCCTGTCCAATGTCCGACAATGCCGGGAAGGCAACGTAGCAGAGGCGAATCCATCACCTTGCGTTTGAACGGTTCTTCTCACTTGTCATGGTACATGCGCGGTGATCTGCAGACACGTCACAGACTATTGAGAAATCGTTCCATGATCTCGCCGAAAGCTGCCGCCGCCGCGGGTCTCCCGGATGCATCCTCGGGTGATGCTCGAGTGAGGCCCGGCAACATGAGGACGGTTGCTCATCAGGCTCGGCGTTTCGTGCCCATCCACCTTCTCCCACAGGGGAGACTGGGATGCAGCGCCTTCAAAGTGAGGAACAAATCACCTTCGCCGCGAACCTTTCACATTGTCTCGCCACCACCACCGTCGATGAAGCTTCGGACTCGCGCGGGCCGAGTCGGGGATCGGCATCGCAGACCATGCGATCGATCTCGTCCCGACGGTTGCCAAAGTTGATAACGAGGCATATTGCCCAGACATCCAGCTGCTTCGGAGGCTTGCTATGACTTTTGCTCAATCGGTCGGTGCGTTCTTTCGTCGGCTGAAGCCATTCATCCTGCTTTTCCTGTTGACTCAGTTCCTGGTCAGGCTGGCGCTGTCGCTGGTTTCGGCCAAAGACCTGTCTTTCCATCCGGCCGACTGGCTGGTTCCTTTCTTCACTGGCTTCTGGTTCGATATCGTCACGCTGCTTCCAATCCTCGTGGTCTTTCTCCTCTTCCCGCTGCTCGTGCCAGTTTCGTGGGCCGGAAAGCGGTTTGACCGCGCAGTTGGGCTCTCGGGCTTCGCAATCTTCCTGTTTCTGATGGTCGTGCAGGGGGTCTGCGAGTATTTCTTCTGGGACGAATTCACGACGCGCTTCAATTTCATCGCGGTCGACTACCTCGTGTACACGCAGGAAGTGATCCAGAACATCATGGAGAGCTATCCGGTCGTGCCGCTGCTTGCCGGCATCGGCCTGTTGGCGGTCGGCGGGACCTATCTGCTCCGCCGCCAGGTGAAGGCAGGCTTCGCGCCGCATCCGCCGTTCATGAAGCGGCTGGCGGTCTTTGCGACGATAACGGGAATGGCCGCCGCCGGCGTGTTGGTGACGCCCGATTCGATCACACGGCCGATGCCGAGCGCGATCGCCCGCGAACTCGGGGGCAACGGACTCTATGGTTTGGTTAGCGCCTTCTTCTCGAATGAGATCGATTTCGCGAATTTCTATCGGATCATACCCGAGAAACAGGCGGCCGAACGGACACGCGACCTTTTAGCGGAAGATCACGAGCCGTTCGAAAGCACCGATTTAAACGACATCACGCGTGACATTCGAGCCGAGGGGCCGATGCTGCGCAAGAACGTCATCCTGGTCGCAATGGAAAGCATGAGTGCGGAGTTCATGGGCACATTCGGCAATCCGAAAAGACTGACACCGAACCTTGACCGGCTGGCGTCTGAAGGCCTGCTTTTCACGGAAATGCGGGCGACCGGCACGCGCACCGTGCGCGGGCTTGAAGCGATCGCGCTTTCAGTCCCGCCGACCCCGGGGCAATCGATCCTGCGTCGCCCCGGCAACGACAATCTCTTCACCATTGGCTCGGTGTTCCAGGATTCGGGCTACGATACGCGCTTCCTCTATGGCGGCTACGGCTATTTCGACAACATGAACGCGTTCTTTTCCGGTAACGGCTTCGGTATCGTCGACCGCGCCACGATGGCGGCAGGCGATGTGCATTTCGCCAATGCGTGGGGCGTTGGCGATGTGGACCTCTATGACGAGGTGATCCGCCAAGCCGACGCCTCGGCGAAAGCCGGCAAGAACTTCTTCAGCTTCGTCATGAACACGTCAAACCACCGGCCCTTTACCTATCCAGCTGGCGCCATAGACATCCCATCGCCGGGCGGGCGCGACGGGGCGGTCAAATATTCCGACTACGCGATCGGGGAACTGGTCAAGAAGGCATCGGCGAAACCGTGGTTCAGGGACACCGTTTTTGTCTTTGTCGCCGATCATACGGCGAGCGTCGCAGGCAAGGTCGAGCTCGACATGAACAAATACCACATACCGTGCATCATCTGGTCGCAGGGCTTTGTCGAGCCCCGCCGGATCAACCGGCTGGCGAGCCAGGTGGATATTGCGCCGACGCTGCTTGCCCTGCTGCAGGCTAGCTATCGCAGCCGCTTTTTCGGCGACGACCTGATCGAAGCGGACGAACCGGAGCGGCCGGTCTACATCTCCAACTACCAGAAGGTGGCCATGATCCTGCATGGCCGCACGACGATCCTTGAGCCCAAGAAGCAAATCGTCCAGATGAAGGGTGAGGAGGTGCAACCTGAAAGCGCCGTCGACCACAACGCGGTCGAAGATACCGTAGCCGTCTATCAATATGCCTCGCACTGGCGCGATATTTCAGGTCGCATTCCAAGTGTTCTTGACAACGGCACGCTGGCACTCGGCCGGTTGGGTGTGCATCGCCTGCCAAACCCGAGCGACGCGCCTCCGTCCAGGACCACACCCACCATACCGGCGCGCTAATAAAGCCACCGTGCCACAACGTCTTAGGAATGCCAGGTCTGCTCCGGTGATCGCCAAGAGGTGTGAGGACCTTAACAATCAAGTTCGTGGCTCGCAACGGCAATGGCCGGAACGGGTCCAGCCTGTCTTGGAACGTGATGATGTGATAACGTGATTCCCGATCAGCGAGGTGGGTCAGGCTGGAAGCGGTTTGTGGAGGGCGAGGATCGCCGGCAAGCGGCACTGCTTCCCGAGTGCCTGGACGATTACGTGACGCAGGACAATCCGTGGAGGCGACGGGGTGAATCGTGGATCTGCTACTTTCGCGCGCTCCAGTTTGGGAGGCGCGGCACGCGTTGCCCCTGTCGACAAACTGAGCCTGGTGCTTGTGGCGGTGTTCGGAGTGACATTCCTCAAGGAACACTTGTCATTGTCGAACTGGGCAGGGGTTGCCTTGATCGCAACAGGCGCGGTTCTGGTACGCTACAAAGGCAAACAGGAGGGCTATTCGCGGCGGCTTATTGCTCCGTCTTTAGGATCAGAACAGCCAAAAAAAGGTGGGCAGGTAGCCAGCTACCTGGAGGTATTCCATGCCTTCGGTGGCTGGAAAGATCGCCAGAAAATAGAGGGCATCGAAGAATGTGCTTCTTAATGCGCTCGTGGAGAACGTGTGCTGATGCTTGTCCTGATGCAGCCACGGCTTGGGCCAGAACCGTGGCGTCCTTGCCACATATGCTTCGAACTCCGAACCAAATTTGTCACGAAGAAACGTCTCTTCCTTTCGGGCAGTCGTCCCGAAAACCGCATAAGTGCTCACCCCCAGAGCGGATGCAACGATGAGCGATCCGAACATGAGGCCGATGCCGAATGCTCCGATCGTCGAAAACAGATATAGGGGATTGCGAGTGATCGAGTACGGCCCGCTGACTGCCAACTCGCTGTTCTTCCGCCCCCCGATATAGAGGATGCTCCACAACCTCCCGAATATGCAGACGAGGATCAGAACAAAACCGATCATCTCGACGACCTCGTGAAGACTAGATGCTTCATCCCAACCGGGGCGAGAGAATAGCAGCGAGCCTATCGCCGCTATGCTCAAGGCCCGGACGACCACAAGTCTCTTCCGCTGATTAAATGGTTGCGGGGCAATGCAAGCGGACATTATGGTTCCTTCGACAAAGGCTTTTTCGGGGGCTCGCGCCAAGCAGTCCTCTCCGCGGGTTTGAAGCTCTCAAGATCGCGTGCTGTATCGCGCGGGTTAGCGGTTAATAACCGTTCTGTAACATTGGTCTGTGGCCCGTCTGGAAGGTCAAGGTGGTTACGGCGTTCCTCGGCCAGCCCTCCCACCCGTCGCAGGGTAAACTTCCAGCTGCACGTGTCTGTTTGCTATCGCGATCCATTGCTCAGCTTCCAAAGTCGTTTCTCTACCCCATGTAGGTTACCAGCGAAGCTTGATCTGCTAAACCAATATGGTGTTACACTTGTAGTCTCGCAGAGGCTTCTCCCAGCTCTCTGGGTCACGTCGAGAGCCGTAACCGGATCCGATTTTCCGGCGGAGGGGGTTTGCGGCGAGCGCGCTTAGTGCGCGGTCTTCAAGGCCGGGTCGAGAGCCTTGAGATCGAGAACCAGGCGCTGCGCGCCGAGATCCAGACCCTCAAGGATCGCCCTCCGGACAAGCCGACCAAGCCGTCGGAATGGGCAACGCAGCCGGAGGGAAAGTGACGCCGTCGCGGCGCCAAGCGCGACGGCGGTCGCGTGAGCCGCGAGGTGACGGTTGCGGAGAGCGCTCCTGCGGGCTCACGCTTCAAGGGATACAAGACGATCCCGGTGCGCGATCTGGTTTTGTCGGCCGGGGTGATGCGCTATCGCTGGGAGTGCTGGGTGACACCGAGCGGCGAGAGGCTCGTCAGCGGCAGGTGACACTCGACAACGGCATCCTGTTCCCGCGACGACTGCGCAGGAACCGCAGCGAACGCATGTGGGCGCCGCAACAGCACGGCCCTCCAGGTCCTGCATAGCCGAGATATGGCGGCGCCTTCTTCTACGGTCGAACGCGTGGTCGGCCCCGGCCGGGCGGCGCCGTCTCGGAGATCAAAGTGATTAATATGGCCGAGTGGCGGTTAGTCATGCCGACCTGCATCCGGCTTATATCGACTGGAGCGGCTCAAGGCCAACCAGCGTGTCGCCACCAACGAACAAAGCTTATGGAATGCAGCGCCGCGCCGGGACAGTCCGCGAAGGGTCCGCCTGCTCCAGGGCAGAGTTCTCTGCAGCCTTTGCAGCTTGCAAACATGGGCGTCCATTACAACGGCCCTCAGCCGAGGGCCCCTCGGCGAGTCGGGAGCCGAAAGAGTCGCGGCTCCGCTCACCCGTTCGGCCGTTCCGTCGTACCAGGCGAGCGTCTCGCAGCGCGAAAGCTGCTCAGGCGACCCTTCGCGAATTTTGGCCGGATCGACGTCGTCCTGGGGCAGGAAAGCAGGCGAATGACTGTCAAAAAGCGTCCGCCGCAGCCCGGCGTCGATCACTAGAACCTGGCGCGGGCGCGGCGGAACTGCAGGGCGGCGGCCATTCCGGAATAGCTGCCGCCGACATCGATGATGGAACCTACACTAACGGCAGCTCAATTCGGATGGTTGTGAGGACAGGCTCGGCTCCAGCCGGACGGGCAGTGTTCTGAGGGTGTTTGCACACCATGTTCATGGTTGCCACAATGGAGATCGCCTCAGAAGCGGCGCTCAATCGGAAACGTTAGCACCTCCGCGTTTTGGCGCGGCTGCTTGAACTCTTCGACAGCAACCGCCTCGATCAGCAAATCCAAGGCTTCGCGCCCCCTCCGGCTCATCGGGTCATCGCCTCGGAGGTAATGATACGCTCGATCTAGATGCACTCGCGCGGCGGAAAAATCGCTTGTCATATGACCCTCTCAGTTGCCGCCCGCGCTGGCCATCTACGAGGTGAGGGTCGCGCAATCGTCAATATCCACAGACCAATTTGATTTAAATCGTAGATGATCTGGGAGAAATCCGGACCCCGGCTTGTCTTATAGGAGAGCCCCTTGCTGACGTCGCCGGCCGGGCTCTGTTGGCTCTGCAATAGCGTTTCGTGGTGCGCCACCATGAAAGTTCGCACGTTTTCATGCGCGGTCGATCAGACACGGTTCACGAACAAAAGCCTGCGGACGGTGCAGATGGCGGTAATAGCCTGGCGGCAGAAGTCGGTCCTGGCGACTGGATGACGCCAGCTCTTCCCCGCCAAATCGTTTGGTAACATTCGTCGCAAGTCAATCTGTTTTCAGGATGGTCCGCATATTGAGGTAAGGCACAGACGCCAGGTGCGCCTCGCTATCGACAATCGCGGTAGATGGTATTCGAAATGTTCATGCCCTGCGGAAGGATGGGCTTGTCCTGTGCCGACGCCGGTCATACCGGCTATGGTTGGCGAAGCATCCTAAATGGCTGATTTTCGACACCCACCCGACCGACGCAGGACGGCGTTGAACACGACGTCACCTTACATTTCGAGGGGTTTCTCAGCCAGTGCTAGAGCAAGCTGTTCCACGGTATCAAACAGCGCGGCTACACGGGTAGTTTCTCGAATCTCGAGCGACTGCTCGCAAGCTGGAGCCGCGCCGAAAGGTAGGGACACCGGTCGCCCTCCGATCATACGCCACCAACCAGCCGGCGATGCTGACAATCTTCCGAGCGCGCGGCAGTCGGTGAGGGACCGGCCTATCATGGCCGCATTACGAAGCAGGTCTCCTGAATCGAAGCCTCTATCCGATCGACGAACGCCTCAAGTTTCGCGGGCAGCAAGACCGGCCGGGACCAGGTGTATTCGGTATCCTAATCATCGCAGAGCGTGTTTAGCTTGGGGCGCGCAGAAGGTGAATGGCGTCAGCGCGGTGAGGTGGGCCGCGACGCTAAGCTAAAAACGTGTTGGACTAAGCGACGGGACGGCTGACTGGTATGGGCGTTCAATTGATCTGGCGCCTTAAATGGCAGGAAGGCCTCGCGGCCGGTTCGAGGCGCATTATATCCTCCTCCGAATCAGCACGCGCGAGTATCGTAACAAGCCCCGAGCGCTTCGCGTTCGGCGGTGTCCAATTTCCGACAATGTCGGATACAAAGTCAGATCTACTGGATTGCGTTTAAATCGTTTTCTCATTCGGCACAGTACATGCACGTCATCCGCAAGCACGACCGACCAACAAGAAATCGCATGATCACCTCACCAAAACATACAGCCGCCGCGGAACAAATCACTTCGCCGCGAACTTGCTTATCGCCCGTCACCACAACCCGAGCCATCGATGTCTTACGGGCTGCCCAGGATACCTGCTGCGACCGCGCTTGCCCTACGACCGCTCCGGCTCCGCCCGTTACCGACGAGGAAAAGTAACGGATTTCCTGCTGACGACGGCATGGAGGTGGTCGTCATCCCCCATCACCTGCGCCGATCGTCGCCCATAGGGTGGGGTGCAAGGTCGGCAACATCGCGCCCACAAGGAGATTCCGATATCTGAAGCCAGTCAGGAAAAGTTGGACGCATTCTTGGGGAAAATGGCGGCGATCTCGGTGCGATCGCTACGGGCGCGGGGGTCTTGCTGGGCGACAGACTCGGCCTGTTCAAGGCATTGCGCG
>NZ_JBVVPW010000053.1:0-26369 GCF_055811385.1 Mesorhizobium sp. WSM4849 | reverse complement strand
TGTGCTATCCTGATCGAAGGCGACGAGGGACTTGCTCAGATCATTCTGGTGCATCGGGGCGCTCCATTCGTTGAGTTCACAGCAACGATGGTGCCACAACCCTCGCCGCCGCCCCATAGCTTCTCTCCCCCGCTTCGCGGGGGCGAGGAACCCAAGCTGGAATGGGGCCGCGATCCCTCCCCGGACATCTCCCCCGCAAGGGCCTGCAAGGGGGGCGATTGGAAGGCGCTTCGGCTTTCGCCAACCACTAACGCTGGACGCAGGCGGACAAGGCGGCAGCGCAAAGCTGAAGTGACGACCCTGGCGTCAGCCCGTGCGTCGGGCGGGATGCTGGTCCGAACCGCCATCGAGCCACGCGATGTCGTCAGGCGAAAGCGCAATGTCGAGGGCCTGCAGGCTGTCCTCCAACTCGTCGAGCGTGCGTGGTCCGATCAGCGGGACGGACGGGAACGGCTGGGCCAGGACGTAGGCCAGCGCGACATGGATCGGGCTCTTGCCCAGCCTGTTCGCGAGCTCGATCGCCCGGTCGCGGCGGCCGAAATTTTTTTCCGAGTACCAGACCCGGACCAGCTCTTCATTGTCGCGCTGGTCGCGCCCGGCGCGACCGGTGAAGAAACCCCGGCCCTGGCTCGACCAGGCGAAATTGGGCATCTGCCGGGCGGTCAGCCAGGCCTTCCATTCATCGCTCGACGATGTGACGCAACCCGGCCAGATCGGCACCAGCATTTCGGCCAGAGAAAAATTGTTCGAAAGCACGCCCGGCTTTTGCTTGCCGGTCCGCTCGGCATAGGCAATAGCCTCGTCCATGCGTTCCCTTGTCCAATTCGAGCCGCCGAACGGACCGCGAATGCGGCCAGCCCTGACCTCCCTGTCCATCGCGTCGACGAATTCGTCGACCGGCACGTCCGGATCATCGCGGTGCATGAAATAGACATCGACATGATCGGCCTGCAGCCGGTCGAGCGACTGGGTGAGCTGCTTGTCGATCACATCGGGATAGCAGAGCGGGGTGTGCGCGCCCTTGCCGATGACCACCGATTGCTCACGCACGCCGCGGCTCGTCAGCCACTGGCCGAGCAGCGTTTCGGTGTAGCCGCTGCCATAGATGAAGGCCGTGTCGAAGACGTTGCCGCCGGCCTCGAAATAGGCATCGAGCAGGATCATGCCCGAGGAGAACGTGCGAAAATCCTCGAAGCCGAGCGCCAGGCACGAGGCCGGCCGCGGCAGGCCTGGAATTTCGCGCTTCGGGATGGTCGTGCCGCCGGAGCGCAGCCGCCGGCCGGAGATGGTGTTGACGCGTTTTTCGGGCTTCTCGATCTCGTATTCGAGGCCGATGGCGGCACGCCATTTGTCGAGGACGCGCAGATTGCCGAGGCTGTCGGCCCAGCCCATGCCCGGCCAGGCAAACTCCTGCTTTCCGGCCACGATCGCCTCACCGGCGGCGTCGGCCTCGAAAGCGTAGAGCCAGCGGTCTTCCCTGACCTCGACCACCTCCTCACCGCCCGGACGGATGATGCGAATCTCGCCGGTGCCGCCTTCCCTGCCGCTCGCATACCAGAAATCCGCGACCTCGATGCGGCCCTTGGTGCCAAGGATGCGCAGGACATTGTCCTGCGCCAGCGAAATGCCGCAGGAGACTTCGGCGACGATGCCGCTGGGAAAATGCAGCAGCGCCGAAGCCCATTCGTCGACGCCGGACTGACCAAGATGTGCAGCACCCGCCACCTTGTCCGGCTCGGCGAAGGGTTTTCCCAATGCTGCCCCGGCAATCAGCCGCGCCATCGAAACGGGATAGCCGCCGACATCCAGAATGCCGCCGCCGGCGAGATCGTTCGCGTAGAGCCGGTGTTCCGGCATGAAATCAGGCATGGCGAAGCCGAAGCTCGACTTCACCATGCGCACCTCGCCGATCGCGCCGGACCTGATCAGTTCGACCAGCTTTGCCGTCTGCGGATGCAGCCGGTACATGAAGGCTTCGCCGAGAAAGGTGCCGGCCTTGCGCGCTGCATGGATCATCGCGTCCGCCTCGAAGGCGGTCAGCCCCATCGGCTTTTCGCAAAGCACATGCTTTCCGGCCTCGGCCGCCCTGATCGCCCATTCGGCGTGGCTCGGGTGAGGTGTCGAAATATAGACCGCATCGACGTCCGGATCCGCGAGCAGAGCCTCGTAGCCGTCGAGGATGCGGGCACCGGGGAAGTTATCGGCAAGGCCTGATTTGCCGGGATTGCGTGCGCCGAGCGCAACCAGTGTGCCGGTATGCGAATGGGCCACACCGCCGGCAAAGGCCTTGGCGATGGTGCCGGGCCCGAGAATGCCCCAGTGGATCTTTCGTGGTTCGGACGTCATTTCAAATCTCCTTGGGGACGCCTCGGCGTCGCGAGTTGGTAAAAGAAAAATTGCGTGTCTTAGTTTTGTGCATGTCGTTGTCCCAAACCGCTGCGCATCCTCGGTTCACGCCCGAGGGCATGCTTTTGGGCGACATGCATTAGCGAATGCGTGCACCTGATTTGTCGAAGAGAAGCGACCGGCCGGCCTTGATCGACACCGCCATGTGGTCGCCATTCGCCCGCTGCCGCGATGCCTCGCGCTCGATAATCAGTTCCTCTGGCCCGGCATTGGCATAGATGTAGCTCACCGATCCGAGGTGCTCGGCGACGTCGGCCTTGACAGCAATGTCGCAATCGCCTTCGCCGGCCTCGAAGAAATGCTCCGGCCGGACGCCGAGCACGACCTCGGCACCGACCGCAGGCGGGGCACCCGAAAGCGGCTTCCGCAGTTTGGCGCCACAATGGTTGGCGAGTTCGACGGTTATTGCGCCGTCGTCGTTTCCGACCACGTTCGCCGCCATAAAATTCATCTTCGGCGAGCCGACGAAACCGGCGACGAAGCGGTTGGCGGGGTCGTCATAGAGATCGAGCGGCGCGCCGATCTGCTCGATATTGCCGGCGTTGAGCACCACGATCCTGTCGGCCAGCGTCATCGCTTCGGTCTGGTCGTGCGTCACATAGATCATGGTGACGCCGAGCTCCTTGTGCAGGCGCGAGATCTCGACCCGCATCTGCACCCTGAGCTCGGCGTCGAGATTGCTCAGCGGCTCGTCGAACAGGAACACTTGCGGCTCGCGCACGATGGCGCGGCCGATAGCGACGCGCTGGCGCTGGCCGCCCGACAATTGCCGCGGGCGCCGCTTCATCAGCTCGGCGATGCGCAGGATTTCGGAGGCCCGCTTCACCCGCCGCTCGGTGTCGGCTTTCGGGTTGCCGTTCATCCTCAGCCCGAAGCTCAGATTCTGCTCGACGCTCATATGCGGATAGAGCGCGTAGGACTGGAACACCATGGCGATGCCGCGGTCGGCCGGCTCGACATCGTTCACCAGTTTGCCGCCGATGGCGATCTCGCCGCCGCTGATGTCCTCGAGCCCGGCGATCATCCTCAGCAGCGTGGATTTTCCGCAGCCGGAAGGGCCGACGAAGACGACGAATTCGCCGTCATTGACGTCGATGTTCGCGCCGTGAACGATCTCGAAGACGCCGAAGCGCTTGACGACATTCTTGAGTGTAACCGCTGCCATGCTGATCCTATTTGATGGCGCCGGCGGCAATGCCGGCGACGAAATGGCGCTGCAAGAGCACGAACACGACGAGCATCGGCACGGTGAGCATCACGGCGCCCGCCATGATGCCGCCCCACGACACTTTGGTGAGGCCGATCAGCGTGCCGAGCGCTACCGGCGCCGTCATCGCACCGGGCTTGGAATTGATCAGCAGCGGCCAGAGGTAGTTGTTCCAGGAGGCAAGGAACAGGATGATGGCGAGCGCCGCCAGCATCGGCCGCGCCAGCGGTAGTGCTACGAACAGGAAGATCCGCCACTCCTTGACCCCCTCGACCCGAGCGGCGTCGAACAGATCGCCCGGCATCATCGAGAAGCTCTGCCGCATGAACAGCACGCCGAGCGAATTGAAGAGCGGCGGCACGATCAGCGCCACCCACGTATTGGCGAGCTTGAAGTCGCGCGCCACCATGATGAATTGCGGGATCAGCACGACCGCATAGGGAAGCGTGATGGTGCCGAGGATGATCGCGACGACCACGCCCTTGCCGAAGAACTGGTAGCGCGCCAGCGCCCAGCCGGCCATCGAGGTGAGCAGCACCGACAGGAACGTGTAGGTGACCGCCACCGACACGGAGATGCCGATGGCGCCGATGAAATTCGTGTCGCGCTGCAAATTGTTGACATTGTCGAGGAAACTGCCGTGCGGCAAAAGCTCGATGCTGGGACTGAAGATGCCTCTGTCGGGCATGGTCGAGAAGATTACCATCATCCACAGCGGAAACAGCCAGATCAGCGCCAGCGGCGTCAGGAACAGATGCAGCGCGATGCTGCGTCCCAATCTGGCGGAGGAACGGCGCGAAGAGGAACGCGAGCTCATTTCGGGTCCCTCGTCAGCCACAGTTGCACCAGCGAGATGGCGATCGCCAGCCCGGCCATGGTGTAGGCGATGGCCGAGGCGTAACCGAAATTGAGCGACCTGAAACCCTGGCGGTAAAGCAGCAGCCCGAGCGTTTCGGTGCCGCCGCCCGGTCCGCCGCGTTCGGTGATCAGGAACGGTTCGGTGAACAGCTGCATGGTGCCGATGATCGACAGCACGGCGCAGAACACGATGATCGGCTTGAGCAGCGGCAGGGTGATGTAGAAGAACTGCTTGAGCTTGCTGACGCGGTCCAGCGTCGCGGCCTCGTAGACATCCTGGGGGATGGACTGCAGGCCGGCGAGCAGGATGATGGCGTTGTAGCCGGCCCAGCGCCAGGTCACCGCGATCATGATGACCGCCATCGCCGGCGTGACGTTGGAAAACCAGTCGATACGGGGCAGGCCGACGCTGTTCAGCAGCTTGTTGATGATGCCGTAATCGAGGTTGAACATCAGCCGGAACACCGCCGAATAGGCGACTTCGCCGACCACGACAGGAGCGAAGAAGGCGAAGCGGAACAGGCCTCGGGCCTTGAGCAGCGGCGAATTGAGCAGCACGGCCATCACGATCGCCAAAGTGATCATCACCGGCACTTGGATGACGAGGATGAGCAAAGTGTTTTTCAACGCGTTGAAGAAAGCCGGGTCGCCGATCAGCCGGCCCCAGTTGAAGGTCGGCGCGAACCGCCACGGCACGGTGCGCGTCGCCTGGAAGGAGATCAGGAAGGAGCTGATGATCGGCCATAGCCAGAAAATCGAGAAGATCAGCAAATAGGGCGCGAGGAAGCGATAGGCCGTGGCGTTCTGATAGCGCATCATTGCCTCCTTCGTTTCCCGTTTCTAAGTTTACCGGCCCACTGTCGAGGTCGGCCTTGTTCTTGCCTTCTCCCCTTGTGGGAGAAGGTGGATTGGCGCGCAGCGCCAAGACGGTTGAGGGGTGCTGGACGGAATGCCGTCCTGCCAAGCTGGAACACCCCTCATCCGTCGCCTTCGGCGACACCTTCTCCCACAAGGGGAGAAGGGAGAGCGGCGCTCAGCTCACTCTTCGACCGGCAGGCCGGTCGCCGAGGCGATCTGGCTTGCGGCATCGTCGAGCGCCGCCTTGGCATCGGGATAGCCGCCGCCCAGATATTTGGTCTGCACCGCGCGGACGATGATTTCCGCGTCGCTCTGGAACGGCGTGCCGCGGCTGGGGACGACCTTGGGCAAGGTGCCGAGAATATCCTTCCACACCGCCTGGCCGCCCCAATAGGGCTGGCCTTCGGAGACATAGGGGTCATCGAGGGCCGAGATCAGCGACGGCACGAGGCCAAAACCCTTCAGCATCGCTATCTGGCCCTCATTGGTCGCAAGCGAGTATTTCAGGTAGGCGTAGGCGGCCTCCTTGTTGTTGGACACCGAGGTGATGGCGAGCGAGGAGCCGCCGAGATTGGCGGCGCGCGGGCCATCGGCGGTGAGGCTCGGCATCAGATAGACGCCCCACTTGCCGCTCCCGTCGGGCGACTCGGTGCGTATGGTGCCCTCATACCAGCCGCCATACATCTGGCTGGCGACAGTACCGGCGGTGTTGTTGGTGATCTTGGTGCTCCAGTCGGCCGAGGTGATGATGCCGGCGTCATTCATCTCCTTGATCTTGGTCATCGACGCCACACAGGCCGGCTGATTGACGGTGATCGACTGCCCATCGGCGGCGAAATAGGCGCAGCCCTGCTCGTTGGCGATCATGCGGAAGAATTCGGAGTCGCCGTTGAAATCTGCATTGGTCATCTTCACACCAGGATTGGCCTCCTGGATCTTCTTGCCGGCGGCAATGAAATCGTCCCAGGTCTTGATCGAGGTTGGATCGACGCCGGCCTTCTCGTAGAAATCGCGGCGGTAGAACATCGCCACCGGGCCGGAATCCCATGGCATCGCATAGGCCTTGTCTTCCACTTCGAGTTCGGTGCGCTTGAAGTCGGGGAATTTCGCCTGGTCTTCGGCCGTATAGCCGAGCGTATGGAGGTCGACGAAGCAGTCCGGGAACTGGCTCCAGTAGTTCTCGGCCTCGCCGTTCTCGATCGTCACGATGTCAGGCAGCCCCTCGCCGCCGGCGGCGCAGCCTGCAATCGACTTGTCGTACGTCGGGTTGTTGCCGAGATCCTGGACCGTGACCTTGATATCGGGGAACTGCTTGTTGAAACCTTCTATGGTGGCCTTCAGCGACGAAGCGGCGACGTTCCAGCTCCAGATCGTGATTTCGCCGGATTGCGCAAAGGCCGGGGCAGAGCCCAGGGCAAGCGCGAGCGCGGCGCAGGTCAGTATGGTGCGCATTGAAATCCTCCCATTTCATTTGCTCTCTCATCGCGAGCGTGCCTAGACTAGGCACTGGGGAAGGCTTGTCCGCGACAAAAGGAATAAAAAATTGGCGGAAAGTAAGATGCCGGAAAGGCCGTTTTATCAGCCTGGCGCTAGCAGCGTGGAGGGTCTGCCGCTGCTGCTGCAGATGTTTCACACCCAGCCTCTGGTGATGCTGAAGCCGCATTGGCATGCCCAGGTCGAGGTGAATTTCATCGTCCGCGGCGCCGTGCACTACCGCATGGATGAGCACGAGATCTCGCTTTCGGCCGGCGACATGTGCCTGTTCTGGGGCGGCCTGCCGCACCAGATGGACGATGCGTCGGAGGACGCCGTCTATGCCGGCGCGCATCTGCCGCTGGTGCACTTCTTCCGGCTGCACCTGCCCGCGGACGTCCGCAACCGGCTGATGACGGGCGCGACATTGGTGACCAATGCCACCGACCGGTCCGACAGCGACAATTTCGAGCGCTGGAACCGCTACGTCCGGTCAGGCGATCCGGGCAAAGCCGAGCACGCCGTCAACGAACTGCTGCTGCGGCTGGAGCGGGTGCGCTTCGAACCTTACCGGCTGGTACCCGAAACTCCGATCGAGCAGGAAACAGGCAGCCCCTTCGATCAGCAATCCCTGCGCAATGTCGGGCGCATGTGCGACTTCATCGCGGAGAATTTCCTATACGACATCGACTGCGTGGACATCGCGGCGGCGGCCGACATCCATCCCAAATACGCCATGAGCATTTTTAAGAAATCGACCGGCATGACGCTCAACGAATATGTCAACCTGTTGCGGCTCAGCTACGCGCAGGCGCTGCTGATGCATCAGGACGCCAACGTGCTGCGCGTCGCCATGGACTCCGGCTTCGGCTCGCTCAGCGCCTTCAACAAGTCGTTCCGCAAACTGGCCGGCATGTCGCCTTCGGATTTTCGCAGAGGTGCAGGCGCCAGATAGTCCCAGTGAATCAGATAGTCCAAGTCAAATAGAGCCACGCCGGTCGATGCCGGCGCTACAACGCCCTGCGCCGGTTGAAATGCCGTCACGGGTTGAGCTATCAGCAGCGGATGAGGCTCAAAGAATTTTTTTACCTGCTTGGATTGAAGCCAAGAACACGCGTTTACGGCCACTCGATACAGGTCATCGATCTCCCGAAAGACGGGAAGATTGAATTCGCTCGATGGAAGAACCCGCGCGGGGCAGATCTCGATCTCGCCCAGGGCGAGGTCGATGATCTCCGGACGTTCCTGAGCGATGGCGACGTGGCGATCGATGTTGGCGCCCAGGTCGGCGACAGCACGGTACCGATAGCGCTCGCCTGCGGACCGCAGGGCCTGGTCCTCGCTTTCGAGCCGAACCCTTATACCTTCACGATCCTCGGCGCCAATGCCGCGCTCAATCCTTCCCGATTGAACATTTTTCCGATTCCCTACGCGGCAACGCCGGAAGATGGGTCGTTCGTCTTCGACTACGGCAACCCGGAGTTCGAGAACGGCGGCGACCACACCGGGGTGTCGCGGTGGCAGCACGGCAGCGCTTTCAGTATCCCGGTCGAGGGGCGGCGGATCGAACCGTTGATCCGTGCCCGGCTTGGCCAGCGCATCAAGCGCCTGCGCTACATCAAGACCGACGTGGAGTCGCACGACCTGTCGGTTTTGATCTCGATCGGCGCGCTGATCGACGAATGCCGGCCCTACATCAAGTCCGAGGTCAATCACAATCTTTCGGTGGACGAGCGGCTGCGGATGCACCGGTTCTTTGCCGACAAGGGCTACGACGTCCACCTGGCTGGGCCGACAACGCTATTCGGTCCGAAGCTCAACGAAAACGACCTCGGCAGCAGGAAGAATTTCGACATGTTCGCGGTTCCCCGCTAACGCCGCCGGTCCTTCCAGTGCGTCGCCTTGGAGGACGGTAGAGGCAGGCGCTGCGCCTCAGGTCAGCATATCCCCGCCGAGCCTGCCCGCCTCGCGAAGCCGCCTTCCGAGCCCGGCACCAAAACGGCCGCGGTTGGGGCCAGTTGAGCGCCCACGCAAAAACGCACCACCGGCCGAAGCCGGTGGCGCTCTCTGGATCAGTCTGTAGGGGCAGGACCGTCCAGGGATCCCTGAGGATCGGGCTCAAATGTCGGCTCTTCCTTGACCCAGGGCATCGGCCGAACAGATGAAAGAGCCCGCCAACGGGCTAAGAATCTCGATGGTGCGGTGCGCCGCCGCGCAGCGGACGGATTTGCAATTCTATTCGGCTGCGTCAGGAATTTCGCCGGAGGTGTCGTCGGAAGACTCTACCGGGTCATCCGCGGCCGTTCTTGCCAGGAACTTGTCCAAGGCTGCCTGCAAGGACAGGGTGGCCTGCGGCGAGGCCGGCGTCGTCGAAACGACAGCCATCGCATGGGCAATTCCCCGAGTGGACTTATCCCTGGCCGCCGCAGACGTTGCGGCTCCGTGTCCCTGCGATCCGGCCGCGGCCGAGTTGCCGCCGTTGCCGTTGCTTGCTCCGTTACCCTTCCCGCCGCCATTGCCGCCGGGGCCGGCGAGGACTGGAGACGCGACAAGGGCGAGAGCGGCGACCGTTGCGAACAGACTGGTTCGAGTTTTCATAATTCCTCCTTCGAGCCGCCCTCCCGCCAGGATGATTCCGGACTATAAATATGAGGACTCTCTAATATGATGGTCCACTGCTTAGCCAGTTTGGTTTAAATGCACCTGTCCGCAAGGGACCTTGGTCCGAAATTGAAAGGCAAAGGTCCTAACTCTATTGGGGGTATTCCGAGCGGCGAACAAAGCGCCTGCAGGCCACAGGCAGCCGGCAAGCGACAAACTCGCTTCGTCTGCTGGGTGATGCCGTGCTGCCCAAAAACGAAAAAGCCGCGGCGAACCGCGGCTTTTCGATGCTTGATTCCCCTTGGGAAATTGGAGCGGGTGAAGCGATTCGAACGCTCGACCCCAACCTTGGCAAGGTTGTGCTCTACCCCTGAGCTACACCCGCTCGCGCGGCTTTTGGGCCGCAAGCCGCGCCTATATGGCTGAAGGGCGCGGCGATTGCAACAGGGAAATCGCAGGTTTTTTGGCCGCACCGGCGACGTAAACGAGCCTTCCCTAGCGCGGATAGGAACGCAATCGGCAGCCTTGCTGCGCAACGGCCTTGTCTCGGCCGCGTCATTGGCCGTAAACGGCATGATCCAAACCGCGACAACAAGAAGTCCCACAAGAAACAACATGCCGAAAACCGAAGCCGAGCTTTTCGCCTTTCTCGCCGATCTCGGGATCGAGGTCTCGACCTTGCGTCATCCGCCGCTGTTCACGGTCGCCGATTCGCAGGCGCTGCGTGGAGAAATTGCCGGCGGGCACACCAAGAATCTTTTCCTCAAGGACAAGAAAGACAATTTCTTCCTGGTCAGCGTCGGCGAGGAGGCGGTGGTCGATCTCAAGCAGATCCACAATGTCATCGGCGCCGCCGGGCGCGTGTCCTTCGGCAAGCCGGAGATGCTGATGGAGCTTCTCGGCGTCGTTCCGGGGGCGGTCACGGTGTTCGGCTTGATCAACGATACGGAGTTGCGGGTCAAGGTCGTTCTCGACCAGGAGTTGATGAGCCATTCGGTCATCAATGCCCATCCGCTGACCAATGAGGCAACGACATCGATCGCCGCCGCCGACCTCGTCAAATTCGTCGAGGCAACCGGGCATGATGCTGTTATCTTGAAAGTCACAGCATGATCGCCACATGGATGACGATAAACCGACTTCCGACTGGGGATAAGGACGTTGCGCCGGGTCGGTGGCCGGCGGCGCGACCGAAAGGATGACGAGATGAGCGACAACAATCCATTTGGCAGCAGTGGCGGACAGTATGCCACGTCGGTGCAGTATGGCGGCACTGACGCCACCCCCGCGAAAGTCGCGCTTGGCGAGCCGCCTGTCGCCGTCGACGTCATCAAGGATACAACGACCGCCACATTTGCCGCCGACGTCATCCAGGAATCGCGCCGTCAGCCGGTGCTGGTCGATTTCTGGGCGCCATGGTGCGGACCCTGCAAGCAACTGACGCCGCTGCTGGAAAAGGCGGTCACGGCCGCCGGCGGCAAGGTCAAGCTGGTCAAGATGAACATCGACGACCATCCTTCGATCGCCGGACAGCTCGGCATCCAGTCGATACCGGCAGTCATCGCCTTCAAGGACGGCCAGCCGGTCGACGGCTTCATGGGCGCCATTCCCGAGAGCCAGATCGCCGCGTTCATCCAGAAGGTCGGCGGCAAAAACAACGGTGCGCCGCAGGTGGCCGAGGCACTTGCCGCGGCCGCAGAGGCGCGCGCCGCCGGCGATGTGCAGACCGCGGCGGACATCTACGACGCGATCCTGGAACAGGCGCCGGAGACAATCGAGGCCATTGCCGGGCTGGGCGATCTGCTGTTCGAGGCCGGCGATGCCGAGGGCGCCGAAGCCGTGCTGGCGCGGGCGCCGGAAGCAAAAAAGGATGCGCCGCCGCTCGCCGCGCTGCGCGCCAAGATGGCGCTTGCCGCGCAGGCACAAGCACTTGGCAATCCGGCCGAGCTCGAGCGGCGCCTGGCTGAGAACCCCGGGGACCACCAAGCACGGTTCGATCTTGCCATGATCCAGAACGCCAACGGCGAGCGCATGGCCGCTGCCGACAATTTGCTGGCGATCGTCAAAGCCGATCGCTCGTGGAACGACGACGGCGCCAAGACGCAATTGCTGCAGTTCTTCGAGGCATGGGGCATGACCGACGAAGCAACGCTGGCGGCGCGGCGCAAATTGTCGTCGCTGCTGTTTTCCTGAGCGCGTATCAAGCTGTTTTTGCCTGATGGCCTTGCGGTCGGCGGCGGCTGCGCCAGATTAGGGCGAGAGATCAGGCCATCGGTTCTCTCGCTTGTGCCGATCGGGGAGGATCGGGATTTGATGCGCTTCTTGAGGAAGTGAGCGGAGGTTCGAAGTGCAGGCGGGAAACGCGCATTACCGGCTCGATACGGATTTGCCGTCGACGGTGCCGATCTTCCCGCTTGAAGGCGCATTGCTGCTGCCGGGTGGCCGTATGCCGCTCAACATTTTTGAGCCGCGCTATCTTGAGATGGTGGATGAGGCGATCGCCGGATCGCGGCTGATCGGCGTCATACAGCCCAGCCTCGACGGCGCGCGGCGTGCCGACGGCGAGCCGGAGCTTTGCAATGTCGGCTGCGCCGGACGCATTATCGCCCTTTCCGAGAGCGGCGACGGCCGTTACCTGATGTCGCTGCAAGGTGTGTGCCGGTTCCGCATCGTGCAGGAACTCGCGGTCAAGACGCCCTTCCGCCAGTGCCGGTTTGCGCCCTTTCTCACCGATCTCGACGAAGATCAGGCAGAGGCCGGGATCGACCGGCCGGCGCTGCTCAAGGCATTTCGCGCCTATTTGCAGGCCAACGACCTTGAAGCCGACTGGGAAAGCGTCAGCCGCGCCGAAAATGCCATGCTGGTCAATGCGCTATCGATGATGGCTCCCTACGGGCCGGCCGAGAAACAGGCGCTGCTCGAAGCGGCGGATTTGAAGACGCGCGCCGAAACGCTGATCGCCATCACCGAAATGGCGCTGGCACGCGAAAACGAGGATTTCGGGTCGAGTCTGCAATAGGCAAGGTAGAAGGACGCAGGGATTAGCCCAATTGCGGAAGTCGGCGCCGCCCCTCATCCCCCTGCCGGGACCTTCTCCCCGTATAGTGATGGGGAGAAGGGGCTGGTGGCGGGGCTCGGCACCCGTCCTGCAACGCTGGTGATTGGCGAAACCGCTGATGGCAGCGCAAACGCCCAAAGATTGAGGGCGAATGCGAACTTGAAGTGATTGCCCCAAAGAAGGACAGACCAAAATGGTGGATGGTCGTGACGGAACGAAGGCCAATGTCGACCCGAAACTGCTGGAATTGCTGGCCTGCCCGCTGACCAAGGGCCCGCTTACCTGGGATCCGGAGCGCAACGAGCTCATCTCGAGGGTCGCACGGCTTGCCTATCCGGTGCGTGACGGCATCCCGATCATGCTGCCTTCGGAGGCGCGCGCGATCCCCTTCGAGGAAGGATTGCCCCCGCCGCGCCTGGGCGGGCCGTCCTGAACGGTGTAAGGCCTATTGAAAATTGCGCCCCTTGGGCAGCACCTTCTCCGCCTTTCCCGACAGCGCCGCGAGATCCCGCTGGACCGGCGCGGCTTGTGGAGAACGTGCGTCTGCAGCGCCCTCTTCGCGGTTGTCATTCTCCATGCGCCCACTGGCCGGACGCTCATTGACAGGCTGGCCGGTACCGGCCTCCTCCAAAAGCACGGACAGCCAGGGCGTCAGATCCTCGACCTTCTCGGCAACGATATGGATGACGTCCGATTCCGACTGCAGTTTGCCGGTGACACGGACCAGCCGCGCGCCCATGACAATGGGCCGGTAGCGGTTGAAGGTTCTTTCCCAGAAAATGACGTTGGCGACGGCCAGCTCGTCTTCCAGCGTCAGGAAAATCGCTTTGGCGTTACCCGGTCGCTGCCGCACCAAAACAAGGCCGGCGACCGAAACGCGCTTGCCGTCCCGAACCTGGCCGAGGCGCGCATTGGGCGTGACGCCGGAACGGTCCAGCCGCTGGCGCAGAAAGGCCAACGGATGCGCCTTCAGCGACAGGCCGAGCGAACGGTAGTCGTGGATGACATGCTCGCCGAGCGGCATTGTCGGCAGCCTGGTCTCGGGCTCGAGATCGCGCAAGCGGATCCCCGGCTGGTCGAACAGCGGCAGGGTCTCGGCGGCACTCCTGCCGTCGAGCGCGCGGACCGCCCATAGGGCGTCGCGGCGGTCGAGGCCGAGCGAACGGAAAGCGTCGGCTTGCGCCAGCTTCTCGATCTCGTCGACATAGAGGCCTGAGCGAAGCCAGACATCGCGAACGGTTGCGTAGCCGTCGCCGCGTCTGGCGACAAACACCTCCATGCGCTCCTTCGACAGGCCCTTGACCTGGCGGAAACCCAGCCGGACGGCATGATTGGTCCGGATGACGCCGCGCATCTGGGCATGGCGGTCGAGGACGCGGGCCGGGTCGAAAGGCGCTTCCTCCAATGCGCAGTCCCAACCGGAAAAATTGACGTCAACCTCGCGGATTTCGACGCCGTGGTCGCGCGCGTCGCGGACAAGCTGAGCCGGCTGATAGAATCCCATCGGCTGGGAATTCAGGATCGCGGCGCAGAACACGTCGGGATAGAAGGTCTTGAACCAGCAGGAGGCATAGACCAGCAGGGCGAAGGAGGCGGCATGGCTTTCGGGAAAGCCGTATTCGCCGAACCCCTCGATCTGCTTGAAGCAGCGCTCGGCGAAGTCCTTTTCGTAACCCCGCAAAACCATGCCGTCGACCATCCGCTTGTGATAATTGCCGATCGTGCCGGTGCGCTTGAAAGTGGCCATGGCGCGGCGCAGTTCATCGGCCTCGCCCGGCCTGAAGCCGCCGGCGACGATGGCGATCTTCATCGCCTGT
Organism: Mesorhizobium sp. WSM4849; assembly: GCF_055811385.1. Classification (NCBI taxonomy): domain Bacteria; kingdom Pseudomonadati; phylum Pseudomonadota; class Alphaproteobacteria; order Hyphomicrobiales; family Phyllobacteriaceae; genus Mesorhizobium; species Mesorhizobium sp. WSM4849. Next base: position 12,091 of record NZ_JBVVPW010000053.1, on the reverse strand, counting down.
TCCTGGAACAGCGGCACGCCCAGCGTCCTGCCGAGTATCTCTTCCAGCTCCGGCTTGGGATATTCGGGCTTTTCCTTGCCTTGCCGGCGGCGCAGATAGGGGTGGACCATGTCGCCCTGGATTGGGCCCGGCCGCACGATCGCCACCTCGATGACGAGGTCATAAAAGGTGCGTGGCCTGAGGCGCGGCAGCATCGACATCTGGGCGCGGGATTCGATCTGGAAGACGCCGATCGTGTCGGCGCGGCAGATCATGTCGTAGACATGTTTGTCCTCGGCAGGGAGGGTGGCCAGCACATAGGGCTGGCCATAGTCATCCCGCGCATCGGGATAATGATCCTGGAGCAGGGTGAAGGCGCGCTGCAGGCAGGTCAGCATGCCGAGGGCCAACACGTCGACCTTGAGGATTTTCACCGCGTCGAGATCGTCCTTGTCCCACTCGACCATCTTGCGCTCGTCCATCGCCGTCTTGATGATGGGCACGATCTCGTCGAGCCGATCCCTGGTGATGACGAAGCCGCCGACATGCTGCGACAGATGACGGGGAAAGCCCATGATCTCGTTGGCGCATTCGATAACCTGCCTTGTCACTGGATCGGTCTGATCGAGGCCGCCGGCCCTGGTTTCCTTTTCGCCGAGCTCCGAGGTCGACCAACCCCAGATCGAGCTGGACAGCGCACTCCTGACATCGTCCGACAGGCCCATCGCCTTGGCCACTTCGCGCATCGCCGACCGGCCCCGGTAGCTGACGACGGCCGCGGCAAGCGCGGTACGCTTGGCGCTGTATTTCGAGTAGATGTACTGGATGACCTCTTCGCGCTTTTCATGCTCGAAATCGACATCGATGTCGGGTGGCTCGTTTCTTTCCTCGGAAATGAAGCGCTCGAAAAGCGAATCGATCCGCTCAGGCCCCACTTCGGTGATGCCGATGCAATAGCAGACCACCGAGTTGGCCGCGGAGCCGCGTCCCTGGCAAAGTATGCCCTGGCTGCGGGCAAATTTGACGATGTCGTAGACAGTCAGGAAATAGCGCGCGTAGTTCAGGCGCTCGATCAAAGCGAGCTCCTCCCGGATGCGCTTCGTCACATCGGCGGGAACGCCTGAGGGATATCGTATCGCCGCTCCCTCTCGAGCCAGCCGTTCCAGTTCGGCCTGTGGCCCGAGGCCGGATTCCGTCGGTTCGTCGGGATAGTTGTATTGGAGGTCACTGAGAGAGAAGCTCAATTCTCCGGCAAAGCGCAGCGTTTCCGCCAGTGCCTGCGGATGCCTGCGGAAAAGCCGTGCCATCTCCATTGGCGGCTTCAAATGGCGCTCGGCATTGGCCGCCAGTTCCAGACCCGCTTCGGCAACAGGTACGTTGAGGCGGATCGCCGTCAGCACGTCCTGCAACCGGCGCCGTTCGGACGTATGGTAGAGAACGTCATTGGTCGCCATCAGCGGAATACCAGATAGCTCAGCCATGGCAGCCGCCTGCTCGATCCGGAAGCGGTCGTTGCCATGATAATCCGGCGAAACGGCAAGTCGCAAAGCCCTGCCGAAGCGATCTTTGAGCCGGCTAAGCAGTTCAAGAGGATATTGTGCCGGCGCCGACAGATCTGGCAGAATCGCAAGCGACATGCGGTCGCCCCATTCGAAAAGGTCGTCGCGATAGAGGAGCGGTGCGCCCTTTTCGCTTTCGTCGCGCATATTGGCTTGCGTCAGCATGCGGCACAGATGGCCCCAGCCCTTGCGGTCCTGCGGGTAGGCGAGAACGTCGGGCGTGCCGTCGCAAAAAACCAGGCGGCAGCCGGGATGATAGGAAAGACCTTCCACCTTGGCCTGCTGCCAGGCGCGCACGACGCCGGCCACCGTGTTGCGGTCGGCAAGCCCGATCGACGAAAATCCCAGGAACTTTGCCGCGACCACCAGCTCCTCCGGTTTCGAGGCGCCGCGCAGGAACGAGAAATTCGACTGGATGCGGAATTCGGCATAGGGGATGACCGTCAGCGCGTTCATGCGAAGACCCCATGCATGAACCAGCGCGGCGCGGCGTGCGAGGCGCCGTAGAGACCCTGGCGGTAGAGCCAGTAACGGCGGCCGTCGCTATCCTCGATGCGGAAATAATCCCGGGTCGCTTCCTGCCCCGGTGCTTCCCGCCACCATTCCGGGGCGATGCGTTCGGGCCCTTCGGCGCGCGCGACCCGGTATAGCGCGCGCCGCCAGCGGAAGTTCATCGGCGGTCCCTCCGGCATTTCGGTGGCCGGCACCTCGATCGGTTCGGGCGAACGGAACAGCCGGATCGGCCGTTCCGGCCGAAAGACAGGCTTGGAGGAAGTGTCTTGTATCTTGCCCGGCTTCTTCGGCGGAGAGACCCTTTGCGGCGCCTCCGCATAGGGAAGCATGGCGACGGCGCGCTCCGGCAGATGACTCTCGACGGCGACCGGTTTCAAAACCGCGCTGTCGCCGAGCCGGGCGCGGATGCGGTCGGCGAAAAGGGCGATGTCGGCGCCGTCATCGCGCGTTTCGCCGGCGAGATCCGCCTGCTGCATGTCGAAGGCCGCGGCCGACAGGACCGAGAGGCGCACGAGATCGAAGCCATAGCCGGCATCGATGTCCTGTTCGAGCGCGGCAAGCCTTTCGTGAAACAATTTCTGGATCAGCAACGGCTCGCGCAACGGCCGCGAGGTGCCGACGGCGATGCGGCTGACGGCGCCGTCGACGCGGAAAAGCAGCAGCGCCAGCCTTCTTGCGCCCTCGCCGCGGCGCTCGAGGTCCGCCTTCAAAGTCGTCGCCAGCATTTTCACCAGCCGCTCTATTTCGTCGGTCAGCATGATGGGTTCTGCGAGATGGCGTTCGACCGAAAGCGGCGCCACCGGCAGGCGCGGCGACACCGCCTCGTCGAGGCGGCCGAGCGCCTGGTCGAGGCGCAAAAGCAGCGAGACACCGAAGCGGCGGGCGAGCGGCGCGCGCGGTGCTGCCATGATGGCGCCCGCCGTGCGCAGGCCGACGCTTTCCAGGCTGGCGCGGATATCAGGCTCGATGCGCAGCGCCGCCAGCGGCAAGGGCGCGAGAAGCGCTTCCTCTTCGCCACAGGGGACGATGCGGTCACTGGCAAACCGCGCTGCCGCCCAGGCAGCACCAGGTGTGGCGGCAAGGCCGGCGCGGACATCAAAACCCTGATGGAAAAAGCGCGACAGGATGTCGTCCAGCATCGACCGTTCGCCGCCGAAAAGATGGGTGCAGCCGGTGACGTCGAGGAACAGGCCATCGGCTGCGTCGAGCGCCACCAGCGGCGTGTAGCGGTCGCACCAGTCGGCAAGGCTTTCGAGCAGGCGGCGGTCGGCCTCGGGATCGGCTTCCACCACGTCGATCGACGGATGCATGGCGCGCGCGTCGGCTATGCCCATGCCGCGCTTCAGGTGAAGCGCCTCAGCCCGCTCGTCGAGGGCGGCGATGCGCTGCGCGTTCCCCTGGCGATGGCTGATCACCAGGGGCAGGTGATCCGACGGCCGGGAACGCCAGGACCGCCCCAGACGCTGGCGCAGGATCCTTTCCGCGGCGAGATGCGGAAACCACAGGGACAGGATTCGCTGACCGTTCTTCCCCGGTCCTTCTTTCCTCGAAACTGCGTTCATCGGGGTTCCACTCCAGTGTGAATTGTCCTGGCAAGGCCGTGCGGCTCTTGCCGATGCTGACGGTGAAGGCGGGGCGGCCGATCGAGCCGGCGAGCGGCCCGGCGATCGTCTCGCGGGGTGCCGACGGCGCCGCCGACAGGACGAGGCGGACGGGTGCCGCCGTCGGCTCGGGTTCGCCGGCCTGGCGCAGCAGGAACACCGGCCGGCCGGCATTCTGTGCCCGGGCGTGCAGCCGCCGCGTCGCGGTGAGGTCCAGCCGCTGCGGACTGCCGCGGATTTCGAGGATGACGGCGGCGAGCGCTGTCATCCGGGCGGCCTCCTCGGCGGTCCACAGCGCATCGAGGAGCCTTGGCGCCTCGGAAAACAGCAATTGCTCCGGCTCGATGCCGAAAAGGGCGTGAAGCCCCCTGGCATAGGGAAAGCCGGCCTCCCGGAAGATTTCCGCGGTGCCGATCCACAGGACCGGCAGTCGCGGCTCCTGTTTGAGGATCAGGCTGACGAGCGACAGGGCGAAGCCGGCGACGGCCCCGGCATCGCGGGTCGCGGCGCCATGGATCTCGCTCAGCGCCGCCTTCGGCAGGCCGCCGCTGAGCGCAGTATCGAGACCTTCGGCGCCGGTGCGCAGAAACGCATCGGGCGGCGCCACGGCGAGGCCGCGGCGGACGATTGTTAGATCCTGAGGCGGGATGTCCGCTGTTGGATTCTGGGGGGTGACATCAGCTGTTGGATTCCGGGGCGCATCAACGGGGGCTGCGCCGGCCGGCGCCTCCAGGCGCTCGGGCAGCGTTCCCTCGATCTTCGCGATCTGGCGGCGCAGGGCAAAAACAGTCTCCCGCGCCACGGCGCTTGTCGCCATGACGGTCAGCTTCCACTCACAATTGTTCCTGTTATGTTCTCTAGAATTCCAGAGGGCGACCGAAGAGTCAAGCGGAGTCTTGGGGAATTTATTCCTGTCCTCGCGTAGGCGGCAACCCGCCCATTTGCCGAGCCCGGCTCGAAAGCCTATATGCCGGGATCAGAAGGACAAAGCATGGCCCGCATCTACAAGACCCGCACCTGGCACGACCAGCTTTCGCCGTCGATGGAGGAAATGGAGTTCCTGGCGCTGGAGGCTTACGCCCATCTGCCGGAGGAGTTTCGCAAGCTGACCGGCGAGATCGTCATCCAGATCGCCGAATTTCCGACCGACGAGATCATGGACGATCTGTCGCTGGAAACGCCTTTCGACCTGCTCGGCCTGTTCGAGGGGCGCGGCATTGCCGAGCGCTGGAATCCGCAGACCGGCGAGGGGCCGAACCGCGTCACGCTCTACCGCCGCGCCATCCTCGACTACTGGGCCGAGAACGAAGAGACGCTGGGCGACATCGTCACCCATGTGCTGATCCACGAGATCGGCCACCATTTCGGCCTGTCGGACGATGATATGGAGCGGATCGAAGAGGCGGCGGAGTAGGCTGTGTTGATATTCAGGTGATGCCGGCCTGCGAACGGCAGTTCCCTGCGCTTCCGGGTGCTCACGTACCCAAAAGTACGCTCCGCTCCGGTTCTCGGGAAACCACCCAGTCTGGTCGCTTCGCGCCCGTCTTCGACTCCGGCGCGGCCTGACCTGAATCTCAACACACCCTGCGTCGGAGCTTTGCAAAATCTACCAGTCGCTGAGCTTGGTGTTGGGCCCGTATTCCTGACCCTCGATATCCTTTACCACGGCCTGGCCGCAGCGCATGGCCTTGGCCTCCATGTCGTAGGAATAGGTCGGCGAGCCGAACAGGTGCCAGCCCTTGTTGAGCGCTGCCGTCACCTTGTGGCAGAAGCTGGAATCGTCCGGACCGGACAGAAAGCGGTAGAGTTTCATTTTTCATTCCTGTCGTGAGTTGCCAATCATGCCCCGATGGCGGCCGCCTTCGCCAGCAGTTTTTCGGCCTGCGCCAGATGCAGCCGTTCGACCATTTTTCCATTCAGCGCAATGACAACCTTGCCGGCATTTTCGGCAAGCGCGAAGGCATCTTTCACCGAGCGTGCCTTGGCCACCGCTTCGGCAGATGGCGCGAAGGCCCGGTTCGCGGCATCGATTTGAGCCGGGTGGATCAGCGACTTGCCGTCGAACCCCATGGCGGCCGCTTCCCCGCATTCGCGCGCAAAAGCGTCCAGATCGCGAAAATCATTGAAGACACCATCGAGCAGGTCGAGGCCGCCGGCGCGCGCGGCGAGCACCATCTGCATCAGCCACGGTGTGAGGTAGCGCCGGTCGGGCGTGGCGAGAGTGCCGGTCTCCTTGACCAGATCGTTCGTTCCGGCAACGAAACAAACCAGCCGCGAGCTCGGATCGCGGCCAAGCTCGGCGATCGGTCCGATGTTGAGCAGAGCCTTTGGCGTTTCGATCATCGCCCATAGTTTCACCTCGTCGGGTCCGAAATTGTCGTCGAGGACGTCGCCGGCTTCCAGAACGGCGCGCGGTGTGTCGACCTTGGGCAGCAGGATGGCGTCGGGCTCGCAGAGTGCCGCCGCCAGCAAGTCCTTGGGGCCCCATTCGCTGGAGAGCGGGTTGATGCGCACGACCATCTCGCAGCGCCGGCCGGGGCGATTTGCGAAGATGCCGGCCAGTTTTTCCCGCGCGGAGACCTTGTCGGCCGGGGCGACGGCATCTTCGAGATCGATGATGACGGCATCGCAGGCCAGCGACGAGATCTTGGCCAGAGCCTTGTCGTTCGAGGCCGGGACGTAAAGCACCGAGCGGCGCGGGCGATAGGTTTCAGTCATCTCAGATCTATGCCGCCTGCGGCCGGTCGAGGCAAGCACGCAGGGCAATCGCTTCGGACAGTCATAGCTTGTATTGGATATGAGCCAATCGTCGAAGTTGGCGCCGCCCCTCATCGCCCTGCCGGGCACTTCTCCCCGTATAGTAACGGGGAGAAGGGGCTGGCGCAGCCTCGGCGCCATTCTTGCAAAGCTGGTGATTGGCGAAACCGGCGATGAGAGCACCCCTCTCCCCGTCACTCCACGGGGAGAGGATGCCGGCAGGCAGGTGAGGGGCAGCGCAAGCGCCCGGAAAGGGTGACGGGGCGGATTCAAACCTGAAGTGATTGCCTGACCCTGCACAAAAACTGCACGAGATTGCGGAAATTCTCCTCAGATCCGCCCCGCCGCCTGCATTTCGATCGGCGACATACGCCGCATGCAAGAGCGAGAAAAGCCCCGTTGGTCCCTGCCGTACCGCCTCCGCAATGACGGTTGGTGGCTGGTCGATCCACCCCGGCCGGACGGTTCGGCGACCCTCTTCCCCTTCATCCGCAAATCTCCGCCCCCCGGCCGGATCAAAGCCGCTGAGAAAATCCGATCATGACATCGTTGCTTACGGCCGCGCCGAGCTATTGCGCGCGACTCGGCGTTGCCGTCCTGCTTGCCGCGCTGGCGGATTTCTTCTTCTATGGGCAGCCCGTCGGCATCACGTTTTTCCTGTTCGGCATCACGCTTGCCGCCGCCGCAGCGGCCATCCAGCCGTCGGCGCTCAGCGCCCGCGGCCTGTGGTCCGCTGCCTTGCTTGTCGGGCTGCTGCCGCTTATCGAAAATGTCAGTGCGCTGTCGGTCGCAATCGGGCTGGTGGCGACGGCCGTCTTTGCGCTTTGGCTGGTCGGCCGGCTGTGGCGCGGCGCTGCCCGCATTGCCGGCCAGGTCGCGCTGTTCCTGCTCGCGGCACCCTTCCGGTTCGTCCACGATTTCTTCCGCTGGCGCAAGGCGGCACGGCGGTTCGGTCGGCGGCGTATCCACCTGGCGGCGATCGCCGTCTGGATCATGCCGCTGACCCTGGGCGCAGTGTTTCTCGCGCTGTTCGGCGCCGCCAATCCGGTCATCGAATACTGGTTGTCGCTGATCGATCTCCTCGCACTGCTCGACTTCATCGAGCTGCCGCGGCTGGCCTTCTGGCTGTTCGCGCTTGCCGGCGTCTGGGTCTTTCTGCGCCCGCGGCTGCCGCGCCTTTTGCGCCGCATTGCGCATCTTGCGTTGCCTATCCCCCTCGGGGTGACGACCACAAGAGCCGCCGCCAAGCCGGTCGAGGACATCGTCTTCGGCAAGGCCGCCATTCTTCGTGCGCTGGTCGTCTTCAACATCCTGTTCGCGGCGCAGACCGCACTCGACGCCACCTATCTGTGGGGCGGCATCGCCCTTCCCGACGGGCTGACCTATGCCGCCTATGCGCATCGCGGCGCCTATCCCTTGATCGTCACCGCCCTGCTGGCCGCGGGTTTCGTGCTGGCGGCGTTGCGGCCGGGCAGCACGACCTCCGGCGATCCGTTCATCCGCCGGCTGGTCTATGTCTGGGTGGCGCAGAACATCGTTCTGGTCGTCTCCTCAATCCTGCGGCTCGACCTCTATATCGGCATCTATGCGCTGACCTACTGGCGCGTCGCCGCCTTTGTCTGGATGGGGCTGGTGGCGGCGGGCCTCGCCCTGATCATCGCCCGCATCGCGCTCGGAAAATCCAATGAATGGCTGCTTTCCGCCAATCTTCTGACGCTATCGGCGACGCTTTATGCCTGCTCGTTCATCAACTTTGCCGCACTGATCGCCAACTACAATGTCGACCGTTCGTACGAGATGAGAGGTCCCGGCACCCGCCTCGATATACGTTATGCCCGCTCGCTCGGCCCCGACGCGCTGCCCGCCCTCGACCGCTTCTTCGACCAACAAAAGAAGACATTCCTCACCGATCTCCGAGACCCAGCCGACGCCGTGACCGAAGCCCACTACCGCGCCGAGCAAAGAAACTGGCGCGCGTGGAGCTTTCGCGACTGGCGGCTTCTGCGCTACCTCGACAGGAGAGGGTCGCTCGTGGTTCCTGACGGATACGAATCTCACGCGCCGGGTCCCTGATTGATGCCGTATAACATCCTAGTCGCCGACGACGATCCGCACATCCGCGAAATCATCTGCTTCGCGCTCGAAAAGGCCGGCATGAAAACGGTTGCAGTAGCCGACGGCGCCGGCGCATTGCAGGCGATCGAACGCCGCGCGCCCGATCTTGTCGTGCTCGACATCGGCATGCCGGAGATGGACGGGCTGGAGGTCTGCCGGCGGCTGCGGCACACATCCGATGTGCCGGTGCTGTTCCTTTCCGCGCGTGATGAAGAAATCGACCGCATCCTCGGGCTCGAAATGGGTGGCGACGACTATGTCACCAAGCCTTTCAGCCCGCGCGAACTGGTCGCCCGCGTCAATGTCATCTTGCGGCGCGCTCGCCCGACAAAGGCCGAACAGGCCGACGACAGGCAATTCTCGCACGGCAGACTGGCTTTGCTGCCGGCCAGCCACGCCGCCAGCTTCGACGGCAGGCCGCTGGTGCTGACCTCGATCGAATTCGCCATCCTGAAAGGGTTTCTGGAACGCCCGGCGCATGTGCTTGACCGCGACATGGTGATGGCCAGTGCTTATGCCGCTAACATCCATGTCGCCGACCGCACCGTCGACAGCCATATCCGCAACATCCGCGCCAAGCTGGCGGCGGCCGGCTGCACGGATGCGATCGAGACCGTGCATGGCGTCGGCTTCCGGCTGGGCAGGTGCGGCGCGTGACGGCGCAGAAATGGCGGCCGCGCCTCGCCACGGTCGTTGTTGCCATCCTGATCATGGTGATGGCGCTGCCGCTGGTCGGCCTGTTCTTCTTCCGGCTCTACGAGAACCAGCTGATCCGCCAGACCGAGGCCGAGCTGATTGCGCAAGGTGCCGCCCTTGGCGCCATCTATGCGCAAGACGTCCGCGCCGCGGGCATCCCGGCCGAGAGGCTCGGCGCGGCCGTGCCTGCCGACAGAGACAATCCGGACTCTCCCTACCGGCCGATCGAGCCAAGCCTCGATCTCGCCTCCGACAGGGTTCTGGCGACACGGCCTGCGGCGACGGCCGCCACCGTCGATCCCGCCTTCACGGCGATCGGCGCTCGCCTGTCGGGCATTCTTGCCGAGACGCAGAAAACCACGCTTGCCGGCTTCCGGCTGCTCGACCCAAAAGGCGTCGTCATCGCCGGACGCGAAGAGGTCGGCCTGTCGCTCGGCGCCGTCGGCGAGGTTCGCGCAGCACTTGCCGGCCGCTATGCCAGCGCGCTCCGGCAGAGGGTTCCGAACCAGCCGTCACCATCGCTCTATTCGGTCAGCCGCGGCACGAGAGTCCGCGTCTTCGTCGCCATGCCGGTCGCGGTCGACGGCAAGGTCGCCGGCGTGGTCTATCTGTCGCGAACGCCGAACAACATCGTCAAGCATCTCTATAGCGAGCGCGGCAAGGTGGTGCTGGCGGCGATCGCCGTCCTCGGCGGTACGCTGCTCATCGGCCTGATCTTCCTGCGCACCGTCAGCCGGCCGATCTACGCGCTGATGGAACGGACAAAGCGCATCGCTGCTGGCGACCGCGAAGCCATCAGGCCGCTCGATCATCACGGCACGCGCGAGATGGCAGCGCTTTCCGACGCCTTCCTCGACATGGCCGAAAAGCTGCATGCGCGGTCGGACAGCATCCAGACCTTCGCCACCCATGTCTCGCACGAGCTCAAATCGCCGCTGACGGCGATCCAGGGTGCGGCCGAATTGCTGCGCGATTCGGGTAGCGCAATGGACGAGGCCGAGCGGCGGCGCTTTTCCAACAACATCGTCACCGATGCGGGGCGGCTCAATTTGCTGGTGCGCCGTCTGCTCGACCTGGCGCGCGCCGAAAATCTTGCGCCCAGCGGCGAACGCACGTCGGTTGGCGCCGCGCTGGCACTGCTGCTGGCCGAGGACAGGCTGGCGGTGCGCGTCGAGGCGGGCGGCGATATCGGTCTGCGCATCTCGGCCGAGAATGCAGCCATCGTGCTCGCCAATCTCATCGACAATTCGGCCCGCTATGGCGCGACGCTCGTTTCGATCACGGCGGCGAGCGCGGACGGCAAGGCGACGATCCTGGTGAGCGACGACGGCGCCGGCATTTCGCCCAGCAACCGGGGGCGGATCTTCGAGCCGTTCTTCACCACGCGCCGCGATTCAGACGGCACCGGCATGGGCCTCGGCATCGTGCTGGCCCTCCTGAAAGCGCATGATGGCACGATCCGGCTGGTTGACTCCGAGCGCGGCACGCGCTTCGAGATCATCCTGCCGGCTGTGTGAATTGGAGCCTGATCCGAAAACCGGCTTTCGGCATCATGCTCTGGAACTGGAGAATCGAAAAAGTGCGCTACGACGTCGTCATCATCGGTGGAGCCATCGTCGGCTCCTCGATCGCCTATTATCTGCGCGAGGAAGGCTTTTCGGGCTCGATCGCGCTGGTCGAGCGCGACCCGCAATTCGCCCATGCGGCAACGACGCTGTCCTGCGCTTCGATCCGCCAGCAGTTTTCGATTCCCGAAAACATCCGCCTGTCACAGTTCACGTTGAAACTGTTCCGGCGACTGACGGAAGAATTCGGGGCCGACGCCGATATCGGCTTTCGCGAAGGCGGCTATCTCATCCTTGCCGGCGAGAACGGGTTGCCTATCCTCAAGGCCAACCACGAGACGCAGTTGGCCGAGGGCGCCGACATCGTGCTTGAGGATGCGGAGGCGCTCGTCCGCCGGTTTCCGTGGCTGTCGACGGAGGGCATCACCGCCGGCGCCTACGGCCGCACGGGCGAGGGCTGGTTCGACGCGCATGCCATGCTGATGCTGTTCCGCAAGGCCCTGCGGGACAAAAACATCGATTTCATCACCGCTGATGTGACCGGTATCGAACGGCAGGGCGACCGCGTCACCGGGGTAAACCTCGACAACGGCGAGCGGCTCGACGCCGGCATCGTCGCCAACGCCGCCGGGCCAAATGCCGGCAAGGTTTCCGCAATGGCCGGACTGGCGCTGCCGGTGGAGCCGCGCAAGCGCAATGTCTTCATCTTCGAGGCGCGCGAGAAATATGATGACATGCCGCTGCTGGTCGACCCCTCAGGTATCTATGTCAGGCCGGAAGGCTCGGTCTACATCACCGGCGGCGGCGAGCCGGAAGAGGGCGACGGCCCTGCCGATCCCAGCGATTTCGAGCCCGACTGGCCACTGTTCGAAGAGGTGATCTGGCCGGTGCTGGCCACCCGCATTCCCGCCTTCGAGGCAATCAAGCCGACGCGCGCCTGGGTCGGCCATTATGACTACAACACGCTCGACCAGAACGCGGTGGTCGGCCCGCATCCGCAGGTCAGGAATTTCCTCTTCGCCAACGGTTTTTCCGGCCACGGCCTGCAGCAGGCGCCGGCGGTCGGCAAGGCTTTGGCCGAGCTGATCGTACATGGCGGCTACCGCACGGTGGACTGCTCGGCGTTTGGGTACAGCCGTGTCGCCGAGGGGCGGGCGTTTCGGGAGTTGAATGTGATTTGAAGGGAAAGGCGGCGATCGCTCCGCGATTTTTGATGCTGGAGGGACAGCGCCCCATAGGCGCTAACTTAGGGCATGAGCGTTATCCTTGCTGCGGCGGATTGGCTTTTTCGTCGCCTCGGTGGATC
>NZ_JBVVPW010000052.1:0-26906 GCF_055811385.1 Mesorhizobium sp. WSM4849 | reverse complement strand
CATTCCTCTGCATCTGGCCTAGGAATCACATCTCGATTCCACCAGTCTACCCCTAAGGTTAGCGCCTATGGGACAGCACCCCCTCTGCCCGGCAGGGCAGAGGGGGTGGGAAGGATCGCCAACTTTCGAGTTAGCTTCCAGCGATCAGCACCGTGCTCTCCGGCGACCAGCGCAGCACCACTTTTTGCCCCTCCGCCAACCTTTCAATGCCGGTGTTCTGCACAATGACCTTGAGCGTCTGGCCGTCGCGTTCGACGAAATAGGTGCTGTTGTTGCCGGCGAAGATGCGCTTGGAAACCTGCCCCCGGAGCATATTGGCGTTCGGATCAGACGTCCCCGAATCGGTGCCGATGCGGATGCGTTCGGGCCGCACCGCGCAGCTCGCCTTGACGCCGGCGGCAAGCGCCGCGCCTGCCCCGGCGGCGATCGCCGTGCCGTCGGGCAAGCGGATGCCGGTGCCGGTGGTCTCGCCGCGAAAGATGTTGGCGTCGCCGAGGAAGGTGGCGGCGAACTCGTTCTTCGGGCTGTCGTAGATCTCCTCCGGCGGTCCTTCCTGCACCAGCCGACCGTCGCGCAGGATGCCGATGCGGTCGCTCATCGTCAGCGCTTCTTCCTGGTCGTGGGTGACGAAGATGGTGGTGATGCCGATCTCGCGCTGGATGCGTTTCAGCTCGATCTGCATGTCGACCCGCAGCGCTTTGTCGAGCGCGCCCAGCGGCTCGTCGAGCAAAAGCACGCGCGGCTTGGTGACGATGGCGCGCGCCAGCGCGACGCGCTGGCGCTGGCCGCCGGACAGCTGATGCGGCCGGCGGCTACCGAGCTTGCCGAGCTGCACCAGGTCAAGCGCATGCTGCACCTCGCTGGCTATCGTTGCCTTGGCTTCGCCACGCACCGACAGGCCGAAGGCGACATTGTCACCCACGCTCATATTGGGAAACAGCGCATAGTTCTGGAACACCATGCCGATGCGCCGCTTCTCGACCGGCACCCGCTCGACGCTCTCGCCGCCGATGGCGATTCGGCCGGAGTCGGGAAAATCGAAACCGGCAATCTGCCGCAGCAGCGTGGTCTTGCCGCTGCCCGACGGCCCAAGCAGTGCATAGAAACCACCGTCAGCGAAATCGATGGACACGTCGTCCAGCGCCTTGTGCGCGCCGAAGCTGCGCGACAAATTCGATACCTGCACGCCGGCCATTATTTCTCTCCGCCGAATTTGAAGAACCGTGCCGTAAGCAACATCAGCGCCATTGAGACGACGATGATGATCGTCGAGACGGCATTGATCTCCGGCGTAAAACCTTTGCGGATCGCGGCGTAGATTTCGACCGGCAACGTTGTCTGGCCCGGCGTCGACAGGAAGTAGGACACCACGAACTGGTCGAACGACACGGCAAAGGCGAACAGCCCGCCGGCGATGACGCCCGGCATGATCCAGGGCAGCGTCACGCGCGAAGTCACCTGCCACTGGTTGGCGCCGAGCGAACGCGCCGCCTCTTCCAGCTCCGGCGCAAATGTCTGCAGCCGGGCCGAGACGACGACGATGACATAGGGCAGCGCCAGCGCCACATGGCCGAGCAGGATCGCGAACAGCCCACGGCCGATGCCGACGCCGAAGAAGAAGATCAGCATCGCCGTGCCGGTGATCAGCCACGGAATGGCGATCGGTGGAAACAGCAGCGCTTGCAGGACTTTCTTGCCGCGAAATTCATAGCGGTAGAGCGCCAGCGATGCCGCCGAGCCGAGCACCGTACAGATGATGGTGGTGATGATGGCGATCTCTATGCTGTTCCAGGTGGCCGATATCAGCTGATCGTTCTGCCACAACGAAGCGTACCACTCAGTCGTCCATTCGAGCGGCAATTGGTAGAAGGGCGAGACGTTGAACGACATCAGCGCCATGATGATAACAGGCAGGTAGAGGAAGGCGAGCAGCAGCCAGATGTAGAGGCGCCCACACCATTCCAGGATACGGGTCGTCGCCATCACGCGGGCCTCCTGAGCACCGGCGACGCCAGCGCCAGGATGACCAGGACGACCGCCAGCAGGATGAACGACAAGGCAGCGCCGAGCGGCCAGTTGAAGACGGCGACGAACTGATCCTCGATGATCGTGCCGTAAAAAGTGCCGGTGCGCCCGCCGAGGATGCGCGGTTCCATGAAGGAGCCGACGACGGGAACAAAGATCAGCGCCGCACCGGCGACCAGCCCCGGCATGGACAGCGGGATGATCACCCGTTTCAGCATTTGCAGCCGCGAGGCGCCGAGCGAGCGCCCTGCCTCGATCAGCGAGTCATCGATGGCCTGCAGCGTCAGGTAACAGGTCAGCACCATGTAGGGCACGTAGGAGTGCACCAGCCCGATGATGACGGCCGGATAGGAATACATCAGGTCGATGTTGATCTTGAACGGCAGCACGGCGTTGAGCGCGGTGTCGAGAATGCCGCCTTCGCGCAGCACCATCGCCCAGGAGAAGATGCGCACCAGCCCGTTCGACCAGAACGGCAGGATGACGAGCAGGAAGATCGCCTCGCGGCTGCGTCCCTTCAGCACCTTGGCCAGCACATAGGCCGCGGGATAACCGATGACGACGCACCACAGCGTTACCTCGAGCCCGAGCCTGAGCGACGCCAGCAGCAGCGTAAAATACAGCCGCTCTGAGAAGAAGGTGGCGTAGTTGTCGAGCGTGAACGCCCACACCTTCCCTGCCAGGGGCAATTCGGTCATGAAGGAGAAGAAGACCATGGCCGACAGCGGCAAAAAGATCGCCACCGTCAGCCAGAGATAGGCAGGCAGGAGCAACGGCAACGCCGATCGCAATCCGCTCCTCGAACCGGTCGCGACCTGTCCAGCCATATGCTCCTCCCGAAAAGCCGGCCGTTACTTAACGTTGACCTTGATCTCCTGCCACAGCGCCAGATAGGCCTCGCGCTGCGCGTCGGTGATCGGCGCCTGGAATTGGATGCGCTTGGCGACATCAGGGTCGCCCATCACCTTGCGGTTGAACGCATCTTCGGGAAGGGCGGCAACCGCCTTGGTGTTGGCCGAGACCGGCGCGCCGACCTTGGTGACCCACTCGACGTAGAAGCCGGGATCGATCATGTAGTTGATGAAGGCCTCGGCGCCGGCGACGTTCTTGGAACCGATCGGAATGGAAAAGGCGTCGAGCCAGGCGACGGCGCCTTCCCTTGGGATGACCAGCGCGACCGGCAGCTTGAAATGCGTCTTGGCACGGTCGGCCGAGCCGCTCCAGTAGGTGCCGATGTCGATCTGGTTGGAGGCGACCATCTGGTTCCAGTCGTTTTCCGAGCTCCAGAATGTCTTGATCTGCGGCATCAACGAGGTCAGCTTCGCCTTGACCGCTTCCATATCCTTGATGTCGTTTATGTTCTGGCCGGTGGCGATGGCGCCGAACTGAACCGCTTCGACAGCATCGTCACGGATGACCACGCGGCCCTTATGGGCTTCATTCCACATTTCGGTGATACTGGTCGGCGGCGTCTCGAAGGATTTCTCGTTGATGGCGAGCGCGGTCAAGCCCCACACCCATGGCACGCCATAGACCTTGCCATCGCGGGCGAGCATCGGCGAGCCTGATTTGTCCGGGCTGATGTCGGCGTAGTTGGGGATCTTCGAGACGTCGATCGGCTGGATCAGCTTTTCCGCCATCGCCTGGTCGTTGAAGGCGGCGTTGATCATGACGACGTCGTAGAGGCCGGGATTGGTCCTGAGCTTGGTCAGCATTTCCTGTTCGGAATTGAAGAAGTCGTTGACGACCTTGTTGCCGGTCGCCTTCTCGAAGGCGGCAATGGCCCAGGGCTCGTCGGCGCCGTAGCCCTTCCAGTTGAGCACATGCACCTCGTCGGCCTTGGCGGCCAGCGTGAGTGCCGAAGCGAAGACGGCGGTTGCCGTGACAAATGCAGTCAGTTTGGGCATGCGCATGTTCGTTCCTCTCATTGTTTGCCCGGTTGGCGGGCTTGTTGCGTCATTTAGGCTGTCATAAATGGGCCTTTTGCTTCCGGCCGTGCACGGATCGATCGTCATGGCTGAGGAATGTCTGGATCTCCTCGTCGGTCGGCGCCGACGATCCGCCATGGCGGGTGACCGAGAGCGCCGCCGCCGCATTGGCGTAACTTGCCGCTTCGAAGGGCGGCACGCCGCGCGACAGCGCGCTGACGAAGGCGCCGATATGCGTGTCGCCGGCGCCGTTGGTATCGACTGCGGCGACCTTGAAACCGGGCACGGCCTGCGCGGTGCCGTCAGCCAGCCGCACGAAGCAGCCTTTCGCCCCGGCGCGGATGATGACCGCCTCGGCGGTCGGGCAGTGATTGGAAAGAAGCCGGGCGGCAATGGCCTCGACATCGCCGGGGCCGGCAATCTCGGCCGCTTCCGTTGTGTTGCAGCTCAGCCAGCTCGTGTGCGCCAGCACCCGGTCGAGAACGGCGCGCGGAATGTCCGAGACGACAGGCGTCGGATCGAAGACGAAGGGAATTTCCGCCGGCAGCGTCTCGATCCAGTCGGCCAGCGCGTCGCGGCTGCCGACATAGCTGAGCGTATAGCCGGAGGCGAACACCCAATCCCCCCGCGCAACCCGGACGGGCGCCATCATGCCGAGGCTGAGCACGCTCTCGGCGCCAGGCCATGACACGAAGGTGCGCTCGGCGTCGCCGCTGATCATGGCGACGCAATTGCCGCTATCCATCAAAGGCGATGGGCGCGTCAGCGTTGCGATCCCTTCGGCGGCAAAAGCGGCGCGCAGGAAGTCGCCATTCGGTCCGCTGCCGAGCTGGCCGCCGAAGACGACCTGCATGCCGGTGCGGCTGGCCGCGACCATCATGTTGAAGCCGCCGCCGGCCACCTGGGCAAAGCTCGATGCGGTCTTTTCGGTGCCGGGCGCCGGCAAAGCGTCGATGCGGTAGACATAGTCGACCACCGCGCTGCCGATATGGACGAGACGCCCGCTCATGCCGCCGCATCCTTGCCTGAACCGCGTTTCGCCATCCGCACCGCGACCAGATCGGCGGCGAGCGCGCGCACCTGCGCCATGTCGAGCCCTTTGAGCCGGGCGATGTGTTCCTGCGGCAATCGGGAAAAGCCGGCGCAAGCGCCTGCCATGCCGGCGGCAATGGCGCCGATCGTGTCGGTGTCGCCGCCGAGATTGGCGCTGATGACGGCCGCCTGCCAGGGATCGCCACCGGCTATTTGCAGCACCGCGAAGGCCGCCGGAACCGATTCCTGGCTGGCGACGCCGGTGCCGACCAGGTCGACGATCAGCCGGATGCCGTCAGTGACGGCCTTGCCGCGGACGAGGCTCCTCGCCCAGTCGATCCGCGCGGCGATATCGCCGCCGGTGACCCAGTGTCCGAGTGCCGCCCCTTGCCTTGCCGCCACAACCGCACGGTCCGAGGCTGCTCGCCAATCGCCGCCGGCAACACCGCAGCTGACGGCGGCAGCGACGGCTGCGGCCGAGGCAATGGCGATCGAGGTGTTGTGCGTGGCACGGCAGGTTTCCGCCACCTTGGCGACCAACCCGTCGAGCGGCTCCAGCGGCATCATGATGCCGACCGGCGCGATGCGCATCGCCGCGCCATTGGTATCGCCGCTGCGTCCCGCTTCCGCGGCCGGCACGCCGCGATTGATGGCGTCGATGGCGCGCTTGGTCGACGGGCCGAGCAGGTCATAGCTGCCGCGCGCCTTGACCTCGCGCTCCCAGTCGAGCAGCGCGTTGACCCAGCGCGTGTGATCGAAGCTGTCGCCTGAAACAACCAGGACACGACCGAGCAGCAGCGCCTGTTCGGTGTCGTCGGTAACACTGCCGGCGGCGAGGCCTTTCGAGACGGGATGGTCGGCGACGGGCGCGACGAAATCCTCGACCTGGCCGTAGAGCTCGGCGATGCGGGCCGGCGACAAAAGCTGCGTCGGCATGCCGAGCGCATCGCCCAGCGCACCCCCGATAAGCGCACCCATCGCCCGGTCGATCGTCGTATCCATGCTCAGAACTCCAGGTGAAGGGCGAAATGCGCCGGATTGAGCAGGCTGGTGACATATTCGATGGCGCGGCCATCGGCGGCGCGCGTCAGGCGCCGCGTGCGCAGGAACGGCGCGCCGGGCGCGCAGTCGAGTATGGCCGCGTCCGCGGCGCTCAGCATCTCGATGTCGGCCCACTCCTCGCCGTGATCGGGGACGAGCCCCGCCGCGCGCAGCGTCTGGTGCAGCGAGCCCTCGCGCAGGCCGCGCAGCGGCACGTCCTCCAGCTCCGGCGACAGCGGCAGGCGGCTGCGCTCGATCGAGATTGCATGGCCGTCATCGGCGTTGGAGCGCACCCGGTCGACGGCTATGAAGAACGGGCTTTCGACGCCCAGCCTGGCAGCGAGCTCGGCATCCTGCATGACTTCGAGCCTGAGCGTGCGCGTGTCGGCATTGGCGCCGGCATTGGCCAGCGCCCGCGACCAGCCGACGGCGTCGTCGACCGGCATGCCGTCGAAGGTGACGAACGAGCCGATGCCGACCTTGGTGGTGATCAGCCCGCGGCTCGACAGTTCCTCGAGGCCCTTGCGGATGGTGTTGCGGCTGACGGAGAAGCGCTGGACGAGCTCGTTCTCGCTCTGCAGGCGGTCGCCGAAGCCGAGCACGCCGGAGCGTATCTCGTGTTCGAGGACGGTGGCGATCCGTTCGGGCTTGCCCGTTCCGGGAGACGACGGAGTCGTGCGACGCGCCATGGAATACCTGTTCAGTAAACCTGTATAGTCCTGTTCAATATCGTGACATGGCAGGCATGTCAACGGCTCGCTGCCAGCACGCTTTCGGGTCCCCGGCATTTGCCGGGCAAGTTTGCGCTGCTGATCACGACGGTTCGTCGCAGGTTGGAATTTTATGGGAACCTTCACCAGCCCCGAGCGGTTTTTTCTGTAGTCGCGATGCGGCGACAACCGAAAAAATGGAGACAAATGGAGGCAAACCATGCTTACGAAGATTCTCGCGGCGTCCGTACTCGCCGCTGGTCTGGCTACGTCTGCGATGGCCCAGACTGCCAGCGACCCCGACGCTGAAATGGGTACCGGCAGCGACAGAAGCGTCGTAATCGACCCGGCCCCGATCGATCCGAACCTGGCCGATGAGCCGGATGCTGTCGATCGCGGGATTACCGGTAGCATTATTGCGGGCCCTGACGGCACGAATTCCAATGCCGATCGGAACTGCCCTATAGGCCCGCAGGGCGCGCTGCCTGATGCCACGCACAAGGCTCCCGGCACGGTCTCACCGACCGTCAACGACAGGCACTGCGGCATGTAGCCGAGATCGATTTCGGGAACTCACGCTTTCGGCCGCGGGGCAGAGCTTCGTCCCGCGGCCGAAGCGTTATTGTTCTAGCTCGCTGAACCTTTGCGCGGCCGAGCAGTCTTTGGCTTGGTGTCCTTTGGCTTAGTGTCCTTGGGCTTGGCCTTGGCGGCCGCCGGCTCCTTCGGTCGAGCCGCTTTGGCTTTCGGCCTGCTCTCCTCACCGTCGACCTCGGCAGTGGCCTGGTCCCAGTGCTGCTGATGCGCGCCGTCGGGCCGGCCGGCCTGTTCCCAGATCGCGTGAGCCCGCCGGCGAATGCGTTCCTGCCTGTCGTCCGTCACTGTTGCCTCCATCGGTTCGGTTCAGGGCCTTGGGCAACAGCTGTCTTAGCCCAAGTTCGGATCGACGTCATGAGTCGGATCGACGCTTTGGGCGGCTTCAACCCTATTCGGACAAGACCGCGACACCGAGGAGTGCCGCTTTCTTGGTGATCAGCCCCGCCAGATCCGCGTCCGAGCGCTCCGTTCCAGTTTGCTCACGCACCGCTGCAATCAACTCCTTCATCGACAACAGGGCAGTGCCCCGTTCAGCAAGCAGCTTGTCGACAGATGCGGCCACATTGCGTGACTCGACATGCGGCAACATGGAAATGGCTCCTTCCCGCGACAAGACGATCAACAGCCGGCTGCCTGCCGGCGAGCCGCCGCTGCTCTCGCGTCTTCCCGAGAGAGCGGCGGGTGAAGGTCAGTCAATGACCTGCACGATCCTGCGGGTGCCGGGATCGACCAGCACGGTGCGATCGTCGACGACCACGTATCTGTATTTGACGTCGGGAACGTCGATCGGGTGAAGCTCAACCGTGTCGGGCACGGTGGAACCGATGTTGAGTTCCACTCCCAGAAGGCTGATCGACGCCAGCGGGTGCCTGTCCACATATTCGCGGATGACTGTCTGCTGCTCGGGCTTGACAATCACCTGGTCTGCGGTGGCCACGCCGACACCGGTGAGCAGAACCAGCCCGGCGGCGGCAGGAACAAGGTGGATCTTCATCGTCTTCTCCTGTTCTTGTTGGCGGACTTCGCCTTCCACGGGTGGCAACAATAGATCACAATCGGGACGGCGGGCCCTCTTTGGAAACGCTCACGCAACCTTCTTGTTCCGTGAGCGGCGGCTAATCGATCGCCGTATTGGCGCCGCTCTGGTGCGTTGCCGCGAGCCGCCGCAGTGGCCCGCGTTCCTTTCGCAGGCACGCGGGCCGATCGGATTGCCCGATCAGCAGCGATACCGGAGGGGGTGATATCGACTGCTTCGAAAGGAACATTTAGCGAGAACTAATGTTCCGCCCCCCAGCAAAAAAGCCTGCCGGCGTCGGGCTCCCGTCAGGCGCCGAGACGGCAAATGCCCCAACTTATTGTTTCGGCGGCTGCGCCGGCACCTCGCCGGGCTTGAGCACCGGTGTCCTGCCTTCGTCCGGCGGCGGTGCGGCCATGCCCTGATCGCCGGTCGGCGGCGGCAGCAGCACGCCGTTGCAGGGATCAAGCGTGTCGGTCAGGCTGTCGCCGGCACCGTTGTTGGCGGGCGGCTCCTGCTGCTGGCCGTTCTGCGGCTGGGCCTGGCAGGGGCCGGCAGGCGCCTGGTCTTGTGTCTGGTCATCCGTCTGGGCGGCAGCCGGCGCCGCCAACGCCAGTGCGCCGAGCACGCCGATGATCAACGCGCTCGGCAGGAATGCGAAAGGTTTCATGTCGAACTCCTTTCCCGCGAACCTCCTTGCCAAAGCAGGTGGGCGGCGATTGGTTCCCGCATGCTGCGACGCGCCCGGCTCCATGCAGGTTCAATCGACCGGCACGACAGTTTTGGGCGGCAAGGGGGCGACTTCCGTTGAACACGCAAAAAACCGCCCCGTTTCCGGGGCGGGCGCAGCATGTTGGTGAATCGTTAATCAGCGGTTGCTACTATATTGGACCATGACCAAAAATCTCGGAAACGCCGAAAGGAATGCCCCAAAGGAACCGGCAAGGCGTTCCGTCTTCAGCCAGCTGGCGCCGGCCCTGTTTCCCCTGGTGATCGTCGCGCTTGGCTATCTGGTCGGCTGGCAATTCTTCGGCTTTTAGAGCATCGGCCGCCTCGGTGCCGCGCGAAGAGACCTGGATCAGGCGCCGCTGCTTCTAGCACCAATCTCCAACTTTTGCGATTAGCCGTAAGCCCCCTGCGCCTTCGTCATCCTAGGGCGGAGCAAGGAGCGAAGCGACGCGGCGCAGACCCTAGGATCCATGCCGTTACCCAAGCCGAAGTATGCAGCGGACCAGAACCGAACGCTACCACCCCGTTCCGCGAAAAAGCTCGAACCACTCTGGATTGCACTTCTCGATCAGGTCGATCTTCCACTGGCGCGGCCAACGCTTCAGCGACTTCTCGCGCTGGATGGCGCCGCGAATATCGAAGTGCTCCTCGTACCAGACCAGACGCTGCACGCCGTAGCGGCTGGTGAAGCGCGAGCCCTGGCCGGATTTGTGCTCCGGCATGCGGCGGCCAAGATCGTTGGTGACACCGATGTAGATCGTGCCACGCTTCTGGCTCGCAGTCATGTAGGCATAGCCGGTCATGGTGGAAGGGTAGCTGGCACCGTTGCGGATGCAAGCACCGTTCTTGGCCGCTGCATTCTTCGGCTGATGTCACGGAATGGATCCCAGGGTCTGCGCCGCGTCGCTTCGTTCCTTGCTTTGCCCTGGGATGACGAAGGCGCGGGGGCTTACGGCTAATCGCAGACGTTGGAGACTGGCGCTTGCAGTCTGGTCGGGCAGCGACCGTCCACGGGGCTCAGCCAAAGAACCAAATCTCTGCACAGAGGAGCTAATCCGGGAAATCGAAAACCGGTTCCTCGCATCGATGGACCCGGCATTGACCGTCAAGCGTCCTCACATAGGAGGTGACAGGCACTTCGGGCCAGTCGCACTCATTGCCGTATTGGCGGACATATCGATCATAGGTGTTGCGGCCGGTGGTCAGGACGATCGCGCGCCGGCTCTGGATCAGCTGCTGCGCCTCGTCGCATGTCATGGTGCGCGCATCCGGCCGGGCGTAAGCCATGCTTGTGGCGGCAAACAGGATGGCTGCGGCTGTCGGGACGATTGGGCGAGCTGGCATGGTAGATCCTCTCAAGGGTCGTGCCCAACGTGCACCTTCGCCCGTGGTTCCGCAACCTTCACCCGGGTCTCCCGCAAGCGGCTGTCGCTGCGGCGCAATAATGCATGTCGCGCAAAAGCTTGCCCTCGGGCTTGACCCGGACTTGACCCGAGGGTGTGCAGCGGTTTTGCGATAACGACATGCATAAAACAACAACCTAAAGCGCGTCGCATGAGGCCGGTCAAACGCGACGCGCTTTAAGACAGGCGCGATCTCACTCCTCCTTCTCCGGCTTGAACCGCCTCACCACCACCTCGAAGACGATGTCCGAGATCCACATCGCCGAGACGCCGATGAGGAACGCCGCGGCCAGCGTCGTGGTGCCGTCGTCGGGCGACGGTATCGGCACGCCGGTAGCGCGGAAGTAATGCACCACTGGCAATGTCAGGTAGGCCGCCGACACCCCACAGCAGATCGGGCGCTGCCTCCGGTTCTCCCTCGGCAAACGTCCGCTCCGGTGACCAGCCAGAGCATGCGATGGGGCTTCTCAGGTTCCCATGCCATCCCTGCGAACGTGACCTGGTCTTCGACCCCGGCGGCCCGCGCGCTGTTCGCCAGTTGCGCAGCGCTCGGTGTTGCCTTCGGCAGGATGAACAGCCTCGGCGACCGCGACCAACCCATTACGTGGCTCAATACAGGCCCCGTTCGCTTGCTATCTACGCTTAGCCCGCTCCGTTACCGGCGGCGGACCCAAGACTCGCTACCGGGCGCATGGCTAGTGCTTACCCGGGCGGGACTTCCACCCGCTGGACACCATGAACTTCCTGACGCACTCATCCTGGGGCGAAGCAAGGAGCGACGCGACGCGGCGCAGACCCTGGGTGTTTGATCCTGGACTTTAATGGCGCATCATCGCAATCCGAGAACCGGTTCCTCGCATCGATGGACCCGGCATTGACCGTCAAGCGTCATCACATAGGAGGTGACGGGCGCTTCGGGCCAGTCGCACTCATTGCCGTATTGGCGGACATATCGATCATAGGTGTTGCGGCCGGTGGACAGGACGACGGCGCGCCGGCTCTGGATCAGCTGCTGCGTCTGTTCGCATGTCATGGTGCGCGCATCCGGCCGGCCGTAAGCCATGCTTGTGGCGGCGAGCAGGATCGCTACGGCTGTCGAGACGATTGGGCGAGCTGGCATGGTAGATCCTCTCAAGGGTCGTGCCCAACGCGCACCTTCGCCAGTGGTTCCGCAACCTTCACCCGAGTCTCCCGCAAGAGGCTGTTGCTGCGGCGCAATAATGCATGTCGCGCAAAAGCATGCCCTCGGGCCTGAACCGAGGGTGTGCAGCGGTTTTGCGATAACGACATGCATAAAACAACAACCTAAAGCGCGTCGCATGAGGCCGGTCAAACGCGACGCGCTTTAAGACAGGCGCGATCTCACTCCTCCTTCTCCGGCTTGAACCGCCTCACCACCACCTCGAAGACGATGTCCGAGATCCACATCGCCGAGACGCCGATGAGGAACGCCGCGGCCAGCGTCGTGGTGCCGTCGTCGGGCGACGGTATCGGCACGCCGGTAGCGCGGAAGTAATGCACCACTGGCAATGTCAGGTAGGCCGCCGCCAGCGCGCCGCAGATCGGCGACGCCACCATCTCGCGGACCTTGTAGCGGTGGCGCGACAAGGCGCGCAAAATGCCGCCGGAAAGGCCGGCGACCACCACCGGCGCCTTGACGCCGAGAGCATCGAGAAGCTCCTGCATTATGGCTTCCACCCGCACCATCTGGCGCCCTTCGCGTTGTAGGCGTTCACCTCGTCGAGCTCGGGCCGCGTCATGGCGGCGACGACGACGGCCACGGAGGGACGGCGCGCCTGGTTGTGGTCGCACCAGACCTGACGCGCCGGCGAAACCGGCGTTGTGCATCCGGCGAGCAACGGCCCCCCGAGCAGCAGACCGATCATCAGTGCCTTGCCCATCGCCTCGCCTCCCGCCGTGCGGCTTCGTCCGGCAGGTCGCGCGCCGCGCGTTCGGCATCCGTTGCCTCGCGGTCCATCTCGAGGCGATCCTCGACGGCGGCGAGTTTTTCCGCCGCTCGTCTGGCCGTATCCTTGTTGGCCCGGCTGATGCCGCCGGCGACAAACAGGCCGATGCCGCCGACCAGCGCGGCGAGTATCGCCATGATCGTCGTATTGCCGGCGAACGCGCTCAGCATGGAAAGCACCCACATCTCAATTGCCCTCCACCGCAGGCTGTCGTCTGACGAGGCCGGCAACGCCGTCGCGGACGACGTTCATCAGGATCTTGAGCAGGGTCAGCACCCCGGTGATCTTGAGCGCCAGGGCAGCGTCGATGCCGAACAGCGTCCAGTCGAAGCCGACCAGGCCGGTGAGCAGCAGGATCAGCATATTGATCAGATTGTGCGCGGCATTGGTATTGAACCACGTCATGGCTTTACCTTTCGAAACAAGGACAGGATTGCGGCGACCAACGGAGCCAGGACTGCGGCCCAGAATCCGGGCAATGGTCCGGGCAACGCTCCGGGCCGGACTCCAGCCTCGCCCGGCTCGTGCTTTGGCCCTGAAGACGCAAGAATGTCCGGTTGCGGAGCCTGCGGGATCGGAACAGGCGCTGGAGGCTGCGCTGGGGCAGCGGCCGGCGTGTCCTTGACACCGGACCATTTGCGGAACGCCTCGGCAAGCCTGATATCGTAGGCGTTTTTCCCATAGGATGCGCCGTTGTAACCCTTGGCAAAGCCGGCCCAATCATGCTTGCGCAGTTTGCCGTCGAGCCGGTTGGCGGCGATGAAATTGACCGCCGCCGCCAGCTGCAGCGCCTCGTCCTCCATCATGGCTTCGACCATGGCCTGCACGGTGAGGAAGCCGGCCGCCTTGAAGTTCTCGCCGAGAACCTGGCCGAGGCCCCACGACGCCGATCTGAGCGCCGCCGTCTCGTCGATCGCGTAGGCGGCTTTCAGGCGCGGGTAGCTGTCCCGGGGATAAGGCTTTTCGCCCCATCTGGCATAGGCAAGGCCGGCCGCGACAGCTTGCGCCCGCTTCGCCCCCGACAGGTTGCGGAAAAATACATGCGGCTCGAACAGGATGATTGGCCGGCCATGGGCGTCGAAGCCATGCCCGCTGGTTTCGACATCGAGAAAGGCGTGGATCTCGTCCTCGCCGACGCCGATCCTGGCGCCAAGTTTTGGCAGATCGAGGTCGTCCAGGCGCCTGGCGGCACCCTTGAACGTCATGTCCATGGTCGTGTCCTTTCCGCCCTCGCGGGCCGGTTGATGTTTGCAAGCGATTGTGTGAAATGAGCCCAAGGAGAGCGGGAGGACAGCGGCCGATGTCGCAAGATGAAGGAACGGCGCGCTGGACGGTGAAGGCCGAGCTATGCGCGGTCGGCCGCGACAAGCCGCTGCTTGTGGCGCTGGCAGCGATCCTGTGCCTCTATTGCGGGCTGATAGCCGGGCCGATCCTCTATGCGTTCCTGGCCGTCCAGGGTATGGCGGATTTCTTCAAGTGATCGTGCTGACCGCTTGAGAAGCTCGATCCGTCCTGCCACCTGGACCGAAATCGCTTAGAGACTGTTTCGAAATTCGCTCTGGCGAGTCATATGGTGGTGGTTTCGAGAACCGGCGCGCAGCGGATATTTGAGCGCTGCGCGTCCAATTGGACGCGCAAAGGACGCTCTAACACTTTGCATTTGCGCATGACCCTTTCCGGGAAACCGAAATCGGTTTCCGGGGTCATGCGCTGGTCCGTGAGCACCGGCCTACGCCGGCCGTAGCTTTAACTGCCACGACCGCTCATAAGTGCTTCGGCCGGCGAAGGCCGGAAGCGCAGAAAACGCCATCAGATGGCCGCCCGAGTAGAGTTTCCAAACGGTCTCTTAGCCGGGATGAAACTGCTGCCAGGAACCGTTCATACCCCGAGGACACCGGGTGCGGGAGGGCACGTGACAATAAGGATCAGGCTTCCGGGCGGGACACTGAAGATCAAGAAAAAGGACGAGCTGCGCCGCCGCGAGCAGAAGCGCCAAGTCCCGGTCTGGCGGGTCGGAGACTACTTCATCGTCTGGTGGCCGAGCAGCATGTCCGGGCGCCCGCCAAATCGATGATCCCGAGCCTGCGCCCGGGGCCCTTCTGGAAACAGTCCCAGAAATAGTCCCAGAAATAGTCGATGACCGGTTTGTTGACTTTTACGCCACGGAAGCTCTCTAGTTGCTGCGCTGCACAATGGGGTTGGGCTGATGGCGGTTCGGATCAAGTTGCCGGGCGGCACCTTGAAGATGAAGGTGTATCGGGAATTGCGCGGGCGCGAACGCAGCCGCCGCATTCCTGTCGTCAAGATAGGTTCGGTCTATTTCACCTGGTGGTCGAACCGGTGGTGGTCGAACCGGTGGTGGTCGAACCGGCCGCGTCCTTTTATCGGCCAGCCGGGTGCACCGGACGATCCGGACCAACTCCAGGCAACGCGTTGACGCCCTGACCGTCATCGGGCGCCTGTGCCTCGAACCCTTCCCGGGAAGAGTCAAAAAAACCATCGGCTGTTGACTCTTCCCCGGGGGAAGTTCTCTAATTGCTGCATCGCACATCATCATTGCCTTACCGGCGGGAGTTGAACCGATGGCAGTGCGTATCAAATTGCCGGGCGGCACCCTGAAGATGAAAGTCTATCGCGAATTGCGGGTGCGCGAACGCGAGCGCCGCGTGCCGGTCATGAAGATAGGTTCGCTGTATTTTATCTGGTGGTCGAACAGCCAGCCTCACGACAAGCCGCAAGACAGCCGTCGTTAGTCTTTGCAGTCTTTGCGCCATTCGCCTGCGCGGCGGCGCGGGCTACGGCGTGTCTTTTGGACGCGCAAGCAAGCCAGCCGGCAGCCAGACGCCGCCGAAATTATCGACCCACAAGATCACTCGGTACAAGTCTATCTGCGGTTGGCGAAATGCTACCTGCACTGGCTCGTTGCTAGGGGCCGTGTCGAGCCGAACGAACTAGAGCGTGAACTACCTCACGATCACGCTTGCAAAGCGGAGGTGCTTGCCGCAAATGATGACCGCCCAACGGATCTGCCCCTGACGATGCGAACTAACCTGCCGGTGGCACAAACCCTCAAGCGCTTTTTGGTCCAAGCAATCGATGGCCGACACATCCCTGCGCCAATGATGGCAGCCGACGACGAGCACGATGCGCAGGCAGCATTGAAGGAGCTTAGTACGCGAATGCCACAACGGCACCTCATGCTCTGCGACGGTTTGCAGGTTATCGCCGAGAGGCAGCAACAAACACGATACGGAAGACACTGACATGCCTTTTGTGCCGCCCTTCCTGCAACGCCTAGCGGGCGCCAATGTCGGCGCTGGCACGAAGATGGCCATTCAGAGTGTCCGCACTGCCCGCCGTGGCCATCACTCGATCGGCGAGGACGGGATCATCAACTGCTACTTCTCGTTTGATCGACCAGAAGCGCGGATCACGATCGGAAGGCGCTGCTACATCGGCAAGAGCCACCTAGTCGCTGCAGAACACATCACTATTGGCGATGATGTCGTTATCTCATGGGGTACGACGATCGTTGACCATAACTCGCACTCGCTGGATTGGAAGCAGCGCACAAGCGATGTCGCCGAGTGGCATCAAGGCAAAAAGAACTGGTCGGGTGTCGGCATCGCGCCGGTCACAATCGATGAGAATGTCTGGATCGGCTTTGGCGTGACAATCCTGAAAGGTGTCACGATCGGCAAGGGCGCGGTCGTCGGCGCAGCGTCTGTCGTCACGAAGGACGTAGAGCCCTTCACGATCGTTGCCGGAGTTCCTGCTAAAAAGGTCCGCGACCTTTCAGAATCAACTATTTAGTGCTGCATAGCGCTCCGGCCATGTACGCCATGTTCCGCACCGCAGCCTTGGGCGCGACCTTGAGAAATTCGGTCCGCAACTTGTATTTCACCCATCCTTTGTACCGCCCGGCCAAGTGCTGTTCATAAGCGAGATCGTGAGCAAACGTCATCAGACTATCGACCTTGAGCCCGGAAGTATTGAGCAGATTTTCGAACGTCAGCGGCGTGTAGAAATTGATATGCCCATACGGCCCGGACATCCGAATGGCGCGATTGAGGTTTCTCGTATGCTCCAGCGGCACCTCGATGTAGAGCTTCTTGCAGACCCTCGCCGCCTCCATCAAAAACATCCGTTCGTGCTCGACGTGTTCGACAACGTGGATGGCCAACCCAAGGTCGAACGACTTGTCGGAGTGCGGAATGTGGTAGCCATCAAAAACATCGAGGCTCTTCAGACTAGGGATTTTCCGTGCCTTGATGGCCTCAATACCCGAGGTCGAAATCTCGACGGCCCCGAGTGTCTTTGCCAGATTTCGCTTGTTGAGCTTGTCCAGCACAGCCCCTTCACCAGCCCCGATGTCAAGGACCTTTTCGAAGGTCTCCCCCGGGAGGATCGCTTCTATATGGCCGACTGATTGCTGCGAAGCAATTTCGCGTTTCGCGGCTACTTTGCCATCTGCGTAATAGTCATCATAGATCGCTATAATGCTGCCGGCGTCCGCCATAGAGAAATCCTCCTAAGGATCGCCCCCGCCAAGCCAACCGTGCCATAGCGCGCGAACCGCGTCCAGTACGGACTAGGCGCCTCCCAGCCACACTTCGACGAGCCCTTCGGCATCGTCCTTAGGCACTGCGATTTCTCGACTATAAGTCGGGTCATTGGGCTTCGTAATCAGGATCTTCTTGCCGACGATCACCCATTCCTCACCTTCTTCAAGCGTCGCGATCACTTCACCCTTGCGATGAACTGCGAATGGCATGGTCTTATCCCCTTTCCGCGACGTATTCGATGAAGCGCAGCGCATTGCTGTCGTGGCCGGCATCGTTGTAGTGCAGACCCTCTTGATAGGCCCCCGAGTTGACATAATCGAACCCGTCAATCGGGACCGTCAGCACATTGCGCGACCGATAGGTTTGACGTATCGCACCAAGCGCTGCGTCGTAGGTGCGACCGCCTGTATAGCTGCTATCCCAAGCGGATGATGGCCGTGTTGGCGGCATGGCCATCATGCGAGGAGCGCCGGCCGCCTCCAGCGTGTTGATAATCGACGTGATATTGGCCGAAATCGTCGCCGGCGGCGTGCTAAAGCTGTCATTGATGCCCAGGGCGAGGACCGGCACAATTTTGCCGCCAGCATAGCCGCATTGTGCGACCGCAGAAGCAAGGCGCGGCGCGTTGAAGGATGCGAACGTATAGCTTCCGTGCGCAGCGCGCAGCGTCCGCAGGCGCGGACGCGAGCCGGCCGCCTTGATGCCGAGACGGATAAGCCCAGTGATCTCCACCGGTCCGCCTACGGCCGTAAGGGTATAGTTTCCGCTCGCCGCCTGCGCTGTCAGGGACGGGCCGGAATATTGATCCAGCGCCAGAGCGCCGGCAGCGTTCACAGTCTTGTAGGCCGCTCCACCGTTGAAGGCGAACGCGAGCGAGCCTTGACCGGCGTCCTGGGTGTAATGGACGTCGACCTGCTCATAGGCGCCCGTGAACGTCAGCGACGCGCCATCCGCAAGGATGATGCTTTCGCCGAGCGGCCCGCGCGTTCCCGTCGACACGGTTCCGCTGGTCGTGACGCCATAGAAGGCGGGCGTATAGGTTGAGCTAGGCCGCAACGCCGTCATGCCAGGCTCATCATGCGCAATGCCGAGATTGGCGAACTGCGTAACTCGATTGAACCAGTGGGCCGAGCCATTGCTGGCCAGAGCCCAATGACCGATGCTGTCGGCGATCAGGCAAAGCACATCGTTGTTGGCGATGTGCTCCGCCATCTTGGCCCGGAAGCCATCAGAAAGATTGAACAGCGACGGGCGAGCCGGAACGAAAAACCTCCTGCCACCGACAAACGGCTTTCCAGGCCCCCAAAAGCCGTCGCCAGACTTAGGCATGGCCGTCAGCGCGAAGCTGCCGGGCGGGACGTAGGGATTTGGGTGAGCGGCCCCGGCCGAAGCAAAGATCGCGGTCGCGTCAACGACGCCATTCGGGTCGGCGTCTGCCAGCAGGTTCATGCCGGTGTTCTGCGCGCCGCCGGTCAAGGCCCTTGCTGCATCCGCTATAAGACCGGTCTTGATCGTGAAGCGGACCTCATAGCGGTGCTGGGTCGAATTCGACACGCTGGCGCCGTTCGACAGCGCCCCGTTCCTGAGCCAAACGGGAATGCCTTCCGGATTGACGCTGTTCTGAAACTTGTAGCCGCCGCCGCTGGTCGCCGGATATTGTTCGGCCGCAATCGGGATCGAGAGAGGGATAGAGGGAACGCCATTTGCAAGAGTGATTGGCGTGGTGCTGATCACGTTGACGGTTGGTCCTGCCAAGACCTCGACAACATGGATCAGTGCAGCACCCGCGCCGCTCGCCCCGACATCGACCTGAGTGATGCAGCCAGCGGCGGGAGCCGGCGTTTGCATGACAATGCTGTAGTTCGCAGGCGTGTTCGCACCGGTGTTGACCAGCGACGGCCACCCGGTATCCAATTCCGAACCGACAACATCGACAAGACCTTTTGCGGTATCGTAGGCGGCGCGCGCCTTTGTGCCGACTTCACCCGTGAAAGTTGCTTTCCATTGCGGGCCGTTTGTAAAACCGATGGTCTTGGCGGTGTGCGAGGTCGGCAACGCCGCCGTAACCCACTCGCTTTCGCCGTTCGCAATTGCCCCGGCCGTATAGTACCAGGTGCCCACGCCTGTCCGCTGTAAGCCCATGACGCTGCCGGCCGGCTTCAGGATCGAGAGCCCCGAGTTGACGGAGGACGGGCCGGTAACGACAGGGATAGTTTGTTCAGAGACCAGAGTTAACGTGCCATCGCCCTCGACGTGGGCAAAGACGATATGAATTGTTCCCGGCCCAGCGCCGAAGCCGAGTTCTACACTCGACAGAAATTCATCTACCGTCGATAGTGACCCCGGCCAGTAATAGATGCTGCTGTTGGAGACCACCGTGCCGCCGACCGAACCAGTGATCGCAACCGGCCCGACCGTCCTCGATCCGATCAAGGCGATGACTTCCGCCGCCGAAGGACGAACGCCCGTGTCGACGGCAACCGGCCCGGCCGCCACAGTGTACATTCCAAGGATACCGGCGCTGACTTCGGTCCAAAAGTATTCACCAACCTCAGCATTCCGGGCGAGGACCGCCGCCGCACCTGCGCCAGCCAATCCCGCCGACGCCGCAAAGCTGAAAGCTGGCGCCACCGTGTAGGAGCCGGGCGCGTTGATCAGGATCTGCGTCAGCGCGCCGCCAGCGACAACGAAGCGGCCGGCCGCGCCCGAGCCAGCGCCACCGGTAAACGCCAGGTCGAACGTGCCGTTGGCGCCACCGGCGCCCGCCGTGATCGCACCGCTACCGACGATACCAAAACCGATCGCCGCCGTCGTTGTCGGGAAAATGCCCTTGCCATACAGCGACGCGTCGCGCGCCGCCTGCGCGCTGGCCAGATTGGCCGCGGTGGTGACGACATCGGCGGCGGTTTGTCCGGCATTGGCGACAGAGCTGGCAGCGCTGGCGGCTGCCTGGCCGGCACTGGCCTCGGTGGCATCCTTCAGCACCTGCGTTGCATCGCGCAGCGATTCGACATCCTCGACCACCTCCGCAATGTCGGGCGGCACAAACGGCGCAATGGCGATGGCATCGCTGCCCACCACCGGCTCGTCAGCGCTAAATTCTAATACCCGCCCGGCATTGATTGTCCCAACCTGGGTGTGAACCGTCGTTCCCTTCTGCAAGGTGCGGGCGGTGCGGGCGTCGGCGGCGCGAAACCATTCGCCTTCGCTGACCGTATAAATGCCGTTCTGTCTCTGGTCGGCCTGGTGCTTGACCAGCACGCGGTCGCCAACCTCGCACGGCACGCCGTCGATGGCCTGCAGGCCATGAAGGAGGATGTTGACCGTGGTCGCCAGGCGCACGGGTTCGCGTTCGCCGGTCAGAAGTCGAACGGCGGCAGTTGCAGGTCGAGCCATCAGGCTTGCTCCATGAAAAAAGCCCCGCGAAAGCGAGGCTTGAAAGTGCTCTATGATTTCAGCGTGCGCTTACGCGACGCGCGGTCCATGGGCAATCTGCGGGGCGCGGAAGAGGCGCGGCTCCGGCCTCAAGAGAAAAAGGGCGCCCAAAACCGTTGCGGTCTATGGCAATCCGCCAATGCGCCTCCCAACGCGCCTCTTTGTCCAGCCGGCGATTGTCAGCCCGCACGCCATGCCGGCGCAGTCGGCAACCCAGTCGAACCCATCCAGATCGCGCCCGATCAGTTGCGAGCCCTGAAGAACCTCGATCGCCGCGCCGGTGAAGGCGAGGACAACAACCAGCCTTGCCTTGTGTTCCGGCCAGCCGAGGCTTCCCAAGGCCGCCAGCACGGCGAAGGCGATGGCGTGATGCAACTTGTCATCGTAAAGCGTGACCGCCGTGCCGAAATCCGGCAAGAACCGCGCCGGCAGAAGAGTAAGCAGGAGAACGCCGGCCAACGTGACCGGAAAAACGATCCTTGCCAGCATCGGATAAGACTCTAAGCGCAACAAGATAGGGTCAGTCCTTCATCTGAAGCCTGGACGGGCAGGTGGATTTCCGTTCCAATGATCGCATCAGCGCCTGGGAATTTCAAATCCAGAACCACAAGCCTGTGTCGTAAGAAAGGCTGCCGTCGCTCTTATCACTATGGATAACGACCACATACCTGCGTGCATTGCCAGCGGCGATTTCAGGAACTTTGGGTTTTCCCATGAAAAAGCCTGTGGCCAAAGCAACAGGGGCAGGTAACGAGAAAATCCAGCCCGGCCGCCTGGTTGCGGACATCAGTTTTGCGCCACCGAGGCGCCGGCCAGCCGGGCGAGCGCAGCCCTGTCGTCGGGCCTGAGATCAGCAAGGCGGTCGTCGCCCGAAGCGGGCGAATTCGGGTTTTTCGCCGACAGATCGGTGCCGCCTTCAGCGCCGGTGGTTTCACCGTTGATCGCGCCGTCGGTGGCCTTGGGCGCGGCGCCAAGCAGTTCGATAGCGCGGCGCGGATCCTTGGCGATCATCGCCTGGACGAGCGCCTTTGCCGTGTTGCTGCGCCAGCCGGTTTCGGCCAACTGCCGGGCGACCGGGTTGCCCATCTTGGCGATGAAGTCGAACCCGCTCTGCCTGATCGCCTCGAATGCTGCTGTATCGTCCGGGTCGCTCTGCGCGATTGCATTGAGCTCCGCAGCCTGCGCCTTTGACCATTCGGCCTGCTCATAGTCCTGGCGGCGCGCATATTGCTGTGCGGCCATGCGCGCCGACCCGGCCAGCCTCAAAGCCTCTTTTTGCCTGATGAAGCTGGCGCGTTCGCTTTCCGGCATTTTTGGCACGGTGCTGTCGAAGATCTTGTCGAACAGGCCCGGCTTGACGACACCATTGCGCGGGTCGACCTGGCCATACATGGCGTCGTGCAGGCCGCGGCCGTCGGCCGGCGCATTCTGGATCGCTTCTTTCTCGGCCTGGGCAATCTGCCCGTTCAGCTCGCGGCCGATGACCTCGGCGTCGAACGCATCCTGCTGCTGCTTCTGCTGCCGGAACCGCTCGGCGACGGCCGAGAGCTCGTCGCCAACGCCCTGCATGGCGGCGCCGACCGGCGAGCTGTCGGGATAGGAAACTGCGTTGCCGGTGTCGAGCCGGCGCTGGGCGAGCTGGAGGGGGATGGTCGCCATCAGTAAAGCCCTCCGCCCGGCGCCGGCGAAAAGGCGCTGTTGCCGAACGTCACCGCTCTGCTCGGGTCGTACAGCCCGGAAAGGCCGGACACGAGATTGCCGCCTGCCCTGAAGATCGAGGCAGCCGCCGCCTGCCTGCCGAAAAAGCGCGAGATCGCGGCCTGCGTGGTCAAATTGTTCTGGCGCAGCTGCGAGCCGTACTGGATCGCCTTGATGTCGAGCTGACCCTGCCGTGCATTGGCGGCGAGCACCTCGGTCGGCGAGCCTGACAGGGCGACGCCCGAGACGCCGGCCCGGGCGCGCGCCTGCGACAGCAACAGATCCTGCTTGTGGCGCTCCTGGCCCTGTTCGAAGGCCGCGGCTTGCGCGTCGGCCCGCGCCTGCTGCTCATAGGCTCTGGCCTGGTAGTCGGCCATCTGCCGCGACTGCTGGCCCCCGACCAGCGCGCCGCCGACCGAGAGAGCCGTGCCGATAAGGGCAAGTGTGCACATGGTCAGCCGCGGCCCCGGCCACGCAGCGAAAATCTGGCCGCGATGCCTCCGACCGGCGCGCCGAGCGCCGGTCGCGGGTCGAGCGCGCCGCCGGGGCTGAGCAGCGACAGCAGCAGTCTGTCGGCCTGGATCGCTGCCGCGCTGAGACGAGCGGGTGCTGCCGCTCGCCGCCCGGCTATGGCGGCGCGCCGGATGGCAGTCGGGTTGATTTTCAGGCTGGCAACGCCGGCGGCGTCGAACTGGCTGTTGGCGGTGGCGACGGCACGGCGCAAGGCATCGGCGTCGAACAATTGCTGGCGCAGCTGTTCGATCAGCCATTGGGCCATGCGCCAGCGCTCGTCGAGGGAAGCGGCGTTTGCCCTGATCTCGTCGGCAAGTGCTGCGATGTCGACGCAGGTTTCACTTTGCGCGGCGGCGGCGCGGCGCTTGTCATCGGGGATTGGGGTCACGGGAGGGTCCTTTTAGGAGGGTGATGGGCGGTTCACGCAGCTGCCGATCTCCCCCCTCGGGGGGAGATGCCCGGCAGGGCAGAGGGGGCGCGAAGGAACGCGGCCTTGGGTTTAACGTTTGATCAGCCGAGAATTGGCGCGAGGAAGCAATTGCGGTTGATTGATAGGCCGGCGGAACAGCGCCGCCCTCTGTCCTGCCGGACATCTCTCCCTTGAGGCAGGGCTATCGCAGGTGGAAAGCCGAGGCTTTCGCTCTACGATGCACCCCCGCCCCTAACCCCTCCCCACAAGGGGGAGGGAGACTTCCGTTGGCGCCGACCTCGGCAGATTGCCTGCCCTTCAGCGCCAAATGGGAAATTAAAGGCGCGCGGCAGCGTTCCCTCCCCCTTGTGGGGAGGGTTAGGGTGGGGGTCCACCTTCGCAAGAATCCATATGCGATCGCCCTGCCTCAAGGCGGGAGATGTCCGGCAGGACAGAGGGCGGGAACGCTACGTTTGGTGTTTGAGGGTCTACGCCTCACTGTCGAACACCGGCGTGAACGCCCGGATGGTGCACGGCGTCGGGTTGGTGTGCCTTATCCGCACTCTGCCCTGCCCTTCCCAGCTGTCGTCGATCGGCACCTCGACATTGCCAGTGAACAGATTGGCCATGCCGTCGGGCGAGACGATCGAGGGGATACGAACCGGCTCCCACCGACCGCGCATCAACGACGTGATTTCCAGCCCGGTCGTGTCTGTTTCCAGCACGGAGAGGATGACCTTGGCGACCTTCTTTCGACGCCCGACGATCGATCCGTCCTTGCCGCCGACATCGAGCTCCAGCGTGTCGGCGCCGGCCTCATAGGGTAGCCCGACCTGCCATTTGGCCGCCGTTGCCCCGCCGGGCAAGGAAACCGCTCCGGCAGCCACGACAAGGCCCTTGTAGACCTTGCCATCCGCCAGGGCGTCGACGGTTTCGCCTTCGAGGTGACCCAGGCCTGTGACCATCCCCACGGCCGCGCCGGTGTAGGACAGGCCGCAATCGACTTCGAACGCGTCGGCGACCTCGCCATATTCGAATGGCACAGTCTTGATTTCGATAGTGCGCTTCGTCGCCCCACCGATGGTGCGCTTGACGATCAGCCACAGATCATCATTGCCGTCCTGCCCCGGCGTCACCAAGGCGCTCTCAACGACGCCCCAGCCCGAACCCGAGAAAGAACCGGCGATGCGATGCCGGTGCATGCCGCGGACTTCCTGGGAAGGCTGGTGCGTGTAGCCGCCGAGTTCTCCGTTATCCAGTGGGAACCACAGCAGCGGATCGGGATCGGTCTGGAATGCCAGTTCGACGACGCCCTTCTTCGGAATATGCTCGGAAATCTGTCCGACATCATCCGACGTGAAGCGGCCGGTGGCGCTCTGGGTCAGTTCGGCGATCGATTTGCGGGAGCGCGTCACGTAAAGGAACGACTGACCGGCATCCACCGGACGGACCTTGGCGCAGCCGAATGTGCGGGACCGACAGTTTTTGAAGGACGACGGCGTCAACGCCTCGTCGATGCCCGAACCCGACAGCGCGCGGACCCCGCCAAGCGTTCCGATCAGCAAAGCCCCATCGGATTCCGCAATCCATGTGATATCGTTGGCCTGGCCGCCGCCGGCCTGGACGAATTCCAGCGCGTCGTCATCTTCATCGCCGAGCGCGAAATTGTCGAAATCGCCGGTTGCGGATGCGTAGACGGAGAATTTTCGGCTGAAGGCCAGCCGCTCCTCGTACAGCGAACCGCTTTCGACGTACTTTCCGGGAACGAAAGTGCCGAGACGCCAGCGCGCGATCGGGCTGAGATTGGGAAGCGCATGCCCATACAGCCTGACTTTGACCACAGTCGTGCTGGTGCGGCTGGTGATGCGCGCCCAGCGCCAGATGGCATCCGAGCCGAGCAGCCGAATGGCGCGGCCGACATCTGATGCCTGGAAACCGGTGCCGTCATTGATGCCGACGATCGAGGACGCGGTGAGATCGAATGGCGTCTGTGTATCGCCATCCTCATGCCATCCCATTTCCGCGATCGTAACATTGCTGTCGTCCTCCGAGCCGGTGATGTTCAGCCGATAGGACTGGTAGGCCGTTTCATTCTGGAATTCATAAAACCGCACCTCGCCGCGCGACCACCCGGTTTCCGCCGTTCGGCTATCAAGCGAGATCCAGTTCGTGCCGTCAAAACCCTGGAAATCCCAGGCGACCGGTGCCCTTGTGCCGCCAATGGATTGCGCGCGAAGCCAGTAGCCGTCACAAACCTTGGTCCCGGCGAAGCCATAGGACACGAAGCCGGTGGTCGTGCCGAGCGAAAGGTTTGACCCATTGTTCCGGTCGAACACCTTGTAGGCGTCGGCGGCGCCGCTGCTGTCCGCAGCAGTGCCGCCTGCAGCGGTATTGCTGGTCATAAGAGGATGGACGGCGCCGGTCTCGGCGGGGGCCATCGTGGTCGCGGTTGTGTTGATGTCGTCATAGGGGCCGTCGAGAAAGACGAACTCGGTCAGCGTCCATGTGGTGTGCGCCGTGCGGGTGAGAACCTGCGGCGGGTAGTCCGCGTGGGTGATCCACATCTGGTCGGCGGATTGGACGATTTGCAGGTCGAACAGATCGGCTTCGAGATAGGGTGTCGCCACGTCCACCGTGCCGACGCGGGCGCCATAGGCATAGACGCGGATGTAGAGGTCGCCGAACTCCAGCATATAGGCCTGGTCTGCCGAGAAGATGAACGGTATGCCGCGCGTCTTCTTCGACGAATCCTTGGCCTCGCCGACGAAATACGACCCGCCGCGCTTGCGGATGCCGCCATGCGGCAAGGTGACGAAGTTTTCGCACCGGGAGAGCGCCGCGCGGTAAAGATCGAGCGACGCGCGGGCGTGTAGGCGCGGCGAGATCTCGCCACGAACGAATGTGTCCTGGACCGAATAGAGCGTCGTCATCAGCGCACAAACCCGCCGTGCTGGATCGCCCAGGACGTCGTCGAAAGCCTGCCGCCACGCTGGATGGCGTTGGACTGGAACGCCGCGTCGAGCGCCCGGTCATGGGCACCGCGGGCGATATCGATCATGCCCGCCTTGTGGGTCAGCGGATGCGCGATCTTGATGGCAAGGGCCGCGACCAGCACTTCCGTGAACAATGCGTCCCAGTCGTTGGGATCGGTCAGGTTGGCGACATAGCGGATGACGCGCGGGCTGCACTGGTCGGAATAGATCAATCCGGCTTCCTGGCGCCACGAGATCGGCACCCCATCCGGCTCGCCATTGTGGGTCAGCGGCAAAGGCCGCAGGCAGTCCACGGGCAATTCATAGGCAAAGTTTAGCGTGCCCGCGCCGCTGCCGGTATCGGACCCGGCGACGGCGGCCGCCAGGATGGCGAACACCCAGGCATGCTTCGTCAGCTCCGTCTCGCGGGTCAGGTCGAAATGCAGATTGAGCAGGCGGGCTGCCTTCACGTCCTGATCGAGGCTGTCGATCGGCGCCTCGTCGAGAACGCCAAGCGCCATGTTGGCGATGTCGAGCGGGGTGATGGCCATGGTTTTAGGCCTCCATCAGTGTGGATCGGGAAAAGCAGGGCCTAGGCCCACAGCAAAAAGCCGCTTCGTAGCGGCTGGGATTTTTGGGGGATGATTGATGATGGGGTCGCGTTCCTTCGCGCCCCCTCTGTCCTGCCCTCTTTGCCAGCACTTGGCATCTCCCCCACTTGGGGCAAGGCAATCGCATTTGGATTCTTGCGAAGGTGGACCCCCACCCTAACCCTCCCCACAAGGGGGAGGGAAAGTTGTGTGCGTCAAGTTCTGCAAAAATGGCGTGGCATTCAGCGGTGACGTTGGCGTGTCCGCCGCGCAGCCCCCG
>NZ_JBVVPW010000051.1:0-36557 GCF_055811385.1 Mesorhizobium sp. WSM4849 | reverse complement strand
CCCCTTGTGGGGAGGGGTTAGGGGTGGGGGTACATCGTAGAGCGAAAGCCTCGGCTTTCCACCTGCGATAGCCCTGCTATTGATCGCGAGATTGCCGATCTGATCGACGCCGCTGGGTGAAACCCGACGGTTTTTTCTTATCCGCAAGCTCACCAATGCGGCGGCTTGGTCACCGGTACGTCGGGTGCAGCCTGCTCCTCCAGCGCCAGGAAGCGGTCGGTCAGCGCATCGAGCTTGCGCTGCATGCGCTCGATCACCTTCCACTGCTCGGCGATCTGGCCGGACAGTTCCTCGATGGTCTTCTCCTGCTCGGCGGCGCGGATTTCCAGCGTCGTCAGCCGGTCGGCGGGCATGGTCATCTGAAAAACCTCGGTTTCTTGCTGCGCAACTCTCAAGAGATGCGAATTTCGGGAGTCGCCACATTAGAGCGACATGCCTCCAATCGGACGCCCAAAACTACCCTCTAACACTTACGATCTTCGCATCGTGCTTTCCGAAAATCGAATCCGGTTTTCGGGCCGGTGCAATAGCGAATGTGAAGGCTGCGGCACGTTCGAAATTGACAAGCGCGCGGGGATTTGTCGAGAGTGAACGCTGCTCCGGCCAATTGGCACAGACGGGGTGTCATGCTAGTCGTTTTGACCAAGCGATAAAAAAATAAGAGTGGGACAGGCTGCATGGCGCAAGCCGCAATCGAACTGATCGGCATCGACAAGAGTTTTGGCGCCGTGCGCGCCAACCGCGACATCAATCTGGAAATCGTGCGCGGCACCATCCACGGCATTGTCGGCGAGAACGGCGCCGGCAAGTCGACGCTGATGTCGATCCTCTACGGTTTCTACCAGGCCGACAGCGGCGAGATCCGCGTCGGCGGCCAGCCGGCGTCGATCAAGTCGCCAAACGACGCCATCGCGCTCGGCATCGGCATGGTGCACCAGCATTTCATGCTGGTCGACAATTTCACGGTGCTGGAAAACGTCATTCTCGGCGCCGAAAGCGATGCGCTGCTAAAGAAGAGCATCGCCAAGGCGCGGTCCGAACTGGAACGGCTCGAGCGCGAATACGGGCTGGAGGTCGATCCCGATGCGATCATTGAGGAATTGCCGGTCGGCCTGCAGCAGCGTGTCGAAATTCTCAAGGCGCTGTATCGCGGCGCCGAGATCCTGATCCTCGACGAGCCGACAGGCGTCCTCACCCCGGCTGAGGCCGACCATCTGTTCCGCATCCTCAAGCAGCTGAAGGAGCAGGGTAAAACGATCGTGCTGATCACCCACAAGCTGCGCGAGATCATGGCGATCACCGACACGGTCTCGGTCATGCGCCAGGGCACGATGGTGGCGACCAGGGAGACCAGGAAGACCACGGTCGAGGAATTGGCCGAGCTGATGGTCGGGCGGCGCGTGCTGCTCAGGGTCGAGAAGGGCGAGGCGGAAGCCGGCGGCGTCAGGCTCGCGGTCAAGAACCTGACGGTGAAGGATTCGCGCGGCGTCACCATGGTCGACGACATCTCCTTCGATGTGCGTGCCGGCGAGATCGTCGGCATCGCCGGCGTCGCCGGCAACGGGCAATCCGAAATGCTCGAGGCGATTTCAGGCATCAGGCGCGCCGTCTCGGGCTCCGTCATGCTCGACGGCAAGCCGATCGATCTCACCGGGGCCGCCGATCCCGGCGACCTGCGCGATCGGGGTCTCGCCCATGTGCCGGAAGACCGTCATCATGTCGGGCTGGTGCTGGCCTTCGAGGAAAACGAGAATTCGATCCTCGGCTATCACGACGATCCGCGCTACCTCTGGGGGCCGTTCCTCGACATCGATGCCATCCGCGACGACGCCAGGGACAAGATCACCAAATACGACATCCGCCCGACGGACTGCCGGCTCAAGACCGCGAATTTCTCCGGCGGCAACCAGCAGAAGATCGTGCTGGCGCGGGAAATGGAACAGGATCCGGGCGTGCTGATCGTCGGCCAGCCGACGCGCGGCGTCGACGTCGGCGCCATCGAATTCATCCACAAGCGGCTCATCGCCATGCGCGACCAGGGCAAGGCGGTGCTGGTGATATCGGTCGAGCTCGACGAGATCCGCTCGCTCTCCGACCGCATCCTGGTGATGTTTGCCGGCCGCATCGTCGGCGAGCGCGGCCCGGAGGCGACCGAAGGCGAGCTTGGCCTGCTGATGGCCGGCGTCGAGCACCGGGAGGCGGCGGAATGAGCACGCCCTACGCCAAGCTGCCGGCCTGGGCGGATTACGGGCTGATCCCGGTGATCAATCTAGCCGTTGCCTTCGTCGTCGCCGGCTTCGTCGTGCTACTGGTTGGCGAAAATCCGTTCCGCGCTGCCGCCGTCCTGGTCGAGGGCGCCTTCGGCCGTGGGCAAGGCATTGCGTTCACGCTTTTCTACGCCACCACCTTCATCTTCAGCGGGCTGTCGGTGGCGGTTGCGGCGCATTGCGGCCTGTTCAACATCGGTGGCGAGGGCCAGGGCTATATCGCCGGTCTCGGCATCGGCATCGTCTGCCTGGCCTTCGACAGCGTGCTGCCATGGTGGCTCACCTTCCCGCTGGCGATCGTCGCCGCTGCGGCGATGGGGGCGCTGTGGGCGCTGATCCCAGCCTATCTGCAGGCCAAGCGCGGCTCGCACATCGTCATCACCACCATCATGTTCAACTTCATAGCCGCCAGCGTCATGGTCTACGCACTGGTCGGATTCTTGAAGCCGGCCAATTCGATGGCGCCGCAGACACGCACCTTCCTCGAAGGCGCGCAACTGCCGAAGCTCAACTGGGTCATCGAGTTGTTCGGCGCCAAGATACGCTCGGCGCCGTTCAACATCAGCTTCCTGCTGGCGCTGGCCATGGCCTTTCTGGTCTGGGTGCTGATCTGGCGCACCAAGCTCGGTTACGAGATGCGCACCTACGGCCACAGCTCGAAAGCGGCGCGCTATGCCGGCATTTCGGAGACCCGCATCATCATCGTCGCCATGATGATTTCGGGCGCGCTCGCCGGCATGATGGCGCTCAACCCGACGATGGGCGACCAGCACAATGTCGCGCTCGAATTCGTTTCGGGCGCCGGTTTCGTCGGCATCGCCGTGGCGCTGATGGGGCGCCTCCACCCGGTCGGCATCGTGCTCGCCGCAATATTGTTCGGCATGCTCTACCAGGGCGGCGCCGAGCTCGCCTTCGAGATGCCGGCGATCAGCCGCGACATGATCGTCATCATCCAGGGCCTGGTCATCCTGTTCGCCGGCGCGCTCGAGCACATGTTCCGGCCCTATGTCCAGGCGCTGTTCGCCTCGCTCAGCCCGAGATCTGTCGGCATGGAAGCGATCAAGGGGAAGGGGGCCTGAGATGGATTTGTTCAACGCCGTCATCCAGGTTCTGGACTCGACCATCCGCCTGTCGGTGCCCTTGCTGCTCGCCTGCCTCGCCGGCCTTTATTCGGAACGGGCCGGCATTTTCGACATCGGGCTCGAGGGCAAGATGCTGGTCGGCGCTTTCGCCGGCGCCGCCGCCGCCTCCGTCTTCCATTCCGCCTATATCGGCCTCGGCATGGCCATTCTCATCTCGGTCGCTTTCGCGCTGGTCCACGGCTTCGCCTCTATCACCCATCGCGGCAACCAGATCGTCTCCGGCGTAGCGATCAATTTCATCGCCGCCGGATCGACGATCATGCTCGGCCAGGCCTGGTTCCAGCAAGGTGGACGTACGCCGGCTCTGGCCTCGGACGAGCGGTTCGGGGCGATCATCTGGCCCGGTGCGGACGCGCTCAGGAGCGTGCCGATCCTCGGCCCGATATATTCGGAACTCATCTCCGGCCATTCCGTGCTGGTCTATGTCGCGTTTCTCGCCGTGCCGTTCACCTGGTGGGTGCTGTTCCGTACCCGCTTCGGCTTGCGCATGCGCGCGGTCGGTGAGAACCCGGCCGCGGTCGACACCGCCGGCATCTCGGTCGCCTGGCTGCGCTACCGGGCGCTGATCTGCACCGGCGTGCTCACCGGCATTGCCGGCGCCTATCTGTCGATGGTGCAGAATGGCGGGTTCGTGAAGGACATGACCGCCGGCAAGGGTTACATCGCGCTGGCCGCGCTGATCTTCGCCAAATGGAAGCCGGTCAACGCCATGTTCGCCTGCCTGTTGTTCGGCTTCCTCGACGCGCTGTCGATCCGGTTGCAGGGCACGCCGCTGCCGCTGATCGGCAAAGTGCCGGTGCAACTCATGCAGGCGCTGCCCTATATCCTCACCGTCATCCTGCTCGCCGGCTTCATCGGCAAGGCGATCCCGCCGCGCGCCGGCGGCGTGCCCTATGTCAAGGAACGCTGAGCATGATCGCGAACCGCAGGTCCGCGTCAGCGAAAAAGTGGAAGCCAGTTTTCGGACAAGGTCATGCGAGGAAAAATGTGAGCATGATCCCGAAAAGTGGAAGCCGGTTTTCGGACAAGATCATGCGAGGGAAAAACAATGTCGCATGATCTGTTCGAAGCGGCCAAGGCCGCCATGGCGAAGGCCTATGCGCCCTATTCGAAGTTTCCGGTCGGGGCGGCACTGCGCACCGAGGACGGCCGCGTCTTTGCCGGCGCCAACATCGAGGTCGCTTCCTATCCGGAAGGCTGGTGCGCCGAAACCACCGCGCTCGGCCACTACATCATGGGCGGCGGCGGCAGGATCACGGAGATCGCGGTGATCGCCGAGCGCATGGCGAAATGCTCGCCCTGTGGCGGCTGCCGGCAGCGGCTGGCCGAATTCTGCCGGCCGGAAACCAAACTCTATCTCTGCGACAATGGCGGCGTGGTCGAGACCGTGACCATGGGCGAGATGCTGCCCTACGGCTTCCAGGGCGACACGTTGAAATGAAGAGCTGGTTGAAATGAAGGAAGCGCTTGATCGCCTCGTCGAAAGGCTGGACGGGCTGGCGCCCGCCACCGCGCTGGTGCTGGGTTCGGGTCTTGGCGGGCTTGTCGACCAGGTCGAGGACGCTGTCCGCATTTCCTATGCCGAATTGCCGGGCTTTCCCAGAAGCGGCGTCACCGGCCATGCCGGCGAGGTGGTGGCAGGACGTTTTGCCGGCGCGCCAGTGCTGATGCTGTCCGGCCGCGCGCATTATTACGAGCATGGCAACGCGGCTGCGATGCGGCCGGCGCTGGAGGTGCTCGCCGGCCTCGGCATCTCGCAACTGATCCTCACCAATGCCGCCGGCTCGATCGATCCGGACATGGGGCCGGGCTCGGTGATGCTGATCACCGACCACATCAATTTCTCGGGCTCCAATCCGCTGATCGGCGAGCCGAGCGACCAACGCTTCGTCGGCCTGACCGAAGCCTATGATGCCGGCCTTCGCTCAGCGATCGAGACGGCCGCGAAGGCGACGGCTACCGTGCTGCACAAGGGCGTCTATATGTGGTTTTCCGGGCCGTGCTTCGAGACGCCCGCCGAGATCCGCATGGCGCGCGTCATGGGCGCCAACGCCGTCGGCATGTCGACCGTGCCGGAGGTCGTTCTCGCCCGTTTCCTCGGCCTGCGCGTCGCGGCCTGCTCGGTCATCACCAACCTTGCCGCAGGAATGACCGGGGCGGAGCTTTCGCACCAGGAGACCAAGGACATGGCGCCGGTCGGCGGCGCGCGGCTGGCTACGATCCTCCAGCGTATGTTCCAGGACGGGTTGCCGGAGCGTAAGGTCCCGGCCTGATGCTTCCCCAGGAAATCATCCGCAGCAAGCGCGACGGCCACAAGCTGTCGAC
The DNA here is from genome assembly GCF_055811385.1 of Mesorhizobium sp. WSM4849. Taxonomy (NCBI): domain Bacteria; kingdom Pseudomonadati; phylum Pseudomonadota; class Alphaproteobacteria; order Hyphomicrobiales; family Phyllobacteriaceae; genus Mesorhizobium; species Mesorhizobium sp. WSM4849. The sequence continues at coordinate 30,823 of NZ_JBVVPW010000051.1, read as the reverse complement.
GCAGGAGATTGCCAGCTTCATCGAAGGCGTGACCGCCGGCACCGTCTCGGACGGGCAGGTGGGGGCGTTCGCCATGGCGGTGTTCTTCAACGGCATGAGCCGCGACGAGGCGGTGGCGCTGACGCTGGCCATGCGCGATTCCGGCGACGTGCTCGATTGGTCAGACCTGCCGGGGCCGGTCACCGACAAGCATTCGACAGGCGGCGTCGGCGACAATGTCTCGCTGATGGTGGCGCCGATCGTTGCCGCCTGCGGCGCCTATGTGCCGATGATTTCCGGCCGCGGCCTCGGCCATACCGGCGGCACGCTGGACAAGATGGATGCCATCCCCGGCTATATCAGCCAGCCGGATGTGGCGGGCTTTCGCAAGGCAGTGCTCGAAGCCGGCTGCGCCATCATCGGCCAGACCGCCGATTTCGCGCCCGCCGATCGCCGGCTCTATGCGATCCGCGACGTGACGGGAACCGTCGAATCGGTGCCGCTGATCACCGCCTCGATCCTGTCGAAGAAGCTGGCCGCCGGCCTGCAGTCGCTGGTGCTCGACGTAAAGGTCGGCAACGGCGCCTTCATGGAAAAGTCGCGCGACGCAACAACACTGGCGAACAGCCTGGTCGAAGTCGCCAATGGGGCAGGACTGAAGACCTCGGCGCTGGTCACCGGCATGAACGAGCCGTTGGCGTCGGCAGCCGGCAACGGGGTCGAGGTACAAAATGCCGTCGATTTTCTCACCGGCCGCGTCCGCGACCGGCGACTGGAGGATGTGACGCTGGCGCTCGCTGCAGACATGTTGCAGTCGGCCGGGCTGGTGTCGTCCAACCAGGACGGCATGCGGCGCGCCGCCGAGACGCTTGCCGGCGGCGGTGCCGCCGCCGTCTTCGCGCGCATGGTGGCGGCGCTCGGCGGTCCGGCCGACTTCGTCGAGAACCCAGAAAAATACCTGCCGAAGGCGGCGACGGAGTTTGCGGTCAAGGCCGCCGAAAACGGCTTCGTCACAGGTATCGCCACCCGCGACATCGGGCTTGCCGTCGTCGGGCTTGGCGGCGGGCGCATACGGCCGGACGACAGGATCGACCATGCGGTCGGCATCACCCGGCTGTTGCCGGTCGGCGCGGAGGTGCGCGCCGGTGAGGCGCTGGCGCTGGTCCATGCCCGCAATGCCGGGGATGCCGAAGTGGCCGCCGCCGCCGTGCTTTCGGCCTATGCGATCGGCGCTTCGAAGCCGCCTGCGGAAAAAACCGTCATCCGGCGGATCCTGCCGCGCGGATGATCTTTTTTATTGGACCATGATCTTTCCGAAAACCGGTTTCCACTTTTCGGGATCATGGTTCACTGGACGAGCAGCAGCTCGCCGTTTTCGACCTGGTACTTTTCAAGCCGCTGGAGAAAACTCAGGCCGATCAAATTGGTGCGCAGTGCCTTGTCGTCGAGCACCACCGCCTGAACGCCGTCGACCGTGATCTTGCCGATCTGCAGCCGATCGACGGTCACCAGGGCAGCCTTGATGGCGCCGTTGGCGGTGTTGACCTGGTGTTTGAAGTCCAACGCGTTCAGCGAAATGCCGATCCTGCGTGCCGTCGAACTGTTGATGGCGACGAGCGTTGCGCCGGTGTCGATCATGCCGTCGACCGTTCGACCGTTGAGCTTGAACGCCGACGTGAAATGCCCGCGCGCGTCGGCGGTGACCACGACCTTGCGGCCGAGCGGCTGCGGCGTCGCCGGTCTGTCGGGAACCGCAGCCAGGTTCAGGTCCGTTTGCGTTTCGACCTCCGGCCTGGCCCCGCCCGCCGATTTCAGCAGGCCTTCGAACATCTGCGGATTCGACTGATAGAGCATCGGGAACGACGCCGATGTTACGGCGAACACGCCAAGGATGAGAAGATTGCGCAGCATGGACCGGCCTTCGTGAAGGCCCATGCTTATCGCGACATGGTGTTTGCGGCTTTAACGGATGCGGAAAGCGGCCGTTTGCGTAAACGATCGGTAAACGAGCGGCACGGTCATTTGGTCCCGTACAGACGATCGCCGGCGTCGCCGAGACCGGGCATGATGTAGCCCTTCTCGTTAAGCTGGCGGTCGATGGAAGCGGTGAAGACCGGGACATCGGGATGCGCCTTGGTGAAGCGCTCGAGGCCCTCTGGCGCCGCCAGCAGACAGAGGAAGCGGATGTTGGTGGCACCGCGCCCTTTCAGCTTATCGATCGCCGCGATCGCCGAATTGGCGGTCGCCAGCATTGGGTCGACGACGATCACCAGCCGGTCGGCGAGATCGCTCGGCGCCTTGAAGAAATACTCGACCGCTTCCAGCGTTTCATGGTCGCGGTAGAGACCGATATGGGCGACGCGCGCCGCCGGCACCAGGTCGAGCAGGCCTTCGAGCAAGCCGTTGCCGGCGCGCAGCACCGAGGCGAAGACCAGCTTCTTGCCTTCCAGCGTCGGCGCTTCCATCGTCTCGATCGGCGTTTCGATCGTCGTCGTCGTCAGCTCGAGATTGCGGGTAACCTCGTAGCCAAGCAGCAGCGAGATCTCGCGCAACAGCCGCCGGAAGCCGGCCGTCGAGGTTTCCTTCTTGCGCATGATGGTCAGCTTGTGCTGGACAAGCGGGTGGTCGACGACAGTGACGCCCTGCATGGTGTTCTCCTAGCTGCGCAGGTGAATAGTGAATGGTGAATAGTGAATAGTGAATAGGTTTGCGAGTCCTTGGTTCAGCGGAAAAACTCGCGGTTGACGGTCCGGTGAATGGTGAATGGTGAATAGGTTTGCGGGTCTTTGGTTGAGCGGAAAAATTCGCGGTTGAGGGACCGAAGCGCCGGGTGGACCATTCACCATTCACCTGCCCTTGACGTCGAGCCGGCCCAGCAGCATTGCCTTGGTCTTCTTGTCGACGAAGGCGGCCTCGATGGCGGTTCTGGTGACGGCGGCGAGCGCCTTGTCGTTCATCGAAAAATGCTCTGCGGCAATGTCGTATTCGCGCTTCAGCGACGTCCAGAAATAGGGCGGATCGTCGGAGTTTAGCGTCACCTTGCAGCCTGCCGCCTGCAGTGCCGGAAAAGGGTGATCGGCGAAACTATCGAAGACCTTCAGCGCGATGTTGGAGCTGGGACAGCATTCGAGCACGACGCCTTCCTCGGCGATGCGACGAACAAGGTCGGGGTTTTCGATGGCGCGCACGCCATGGCCGATGCGGGCGGGGCGGATGTGATCGAGTGCGGCCTTGACACTCTCCCAGCCCATCAGTTCGCCGGCATGGACGGTGATGCCGAGGCCGGCCTCACGCGCGATTTCGAAAGCCCTGACATAATCCTCCAGATCGCCCATCCGCTCGTCGCCGGCGACGCCGAAGCCGGTGACCAGCGGATGCCCGCAGCGGGCGGCGAAGCGCGCCGCCTGCTCTATCGATTCGACGCCGGCGTTGCGCACGCCGGTGACGATCATGCGGCCCTCGATGCCGGTCTTGGCCTTGGCGCGCGCCATGCCTTCGCCAAGCGCATCCGTATAGGCCTTGGCCGACAGGCCGGCGTTGCCGGCGTGGTCCGGCGAGGTGAAGATCTCGGAATAGATGGCTCCGTCGCGGGCGAGGCTTGTCAGGTAATGATCGGCCAGCCGCGCATAGTCCTCTTCCGTGCGGAACAGGTCGGAGGAGAAGTCATAGGCGGCGAGGAAGGAGGTGAAATCGTGCCAGACGAAAGAGCCGTCCTGAATGTAGTGCGAGGTGTCCTTGCCGTATTTCTGCGCCTGGCGGACGACGAGTTCGGGCGCCGCTGCCCCTTCGATATGGCAGTGCAGTTCCGCTTTCAAAGGCATGCAGTCATCCCGTCAGGTCAGTCCAAGTCGCGCACCCATAAGCATGATTCCACGACCGGGAAGCGCGGCCGAACACCGCGCCTTAAACAATAGCGTCGGCACCATCGATCGGCTATGGTCCCGCCGGTTTTATGGCGGATCAAAAATAATGTCGGTAGAGAGAACCACGGCCGTTGGCGGCATGGAAACCTCCTATGGTTTCAAGCGTGTAGGGGCAGGCGAGAAGCAGTCCCTGGTCAATGACGTTTTCCACAAGGTCGCGAACCGCTACGATCTGATGAACGACCTGATGTCGGCCGGGCTGCACCGGCTGTGGAAGGACGCCATGGTCACATGGCTCAATCCACCGAAACGACCGGGCTGGAGCGTTCTCGACGTTGCCGGCGGCACCGGCGACATCGCCTTCCGCATCGTCGAGGCGAGCGGCAGGAACGCCCATGCCACGGTTCTCGACATCAACGGCTCGATGCTCGCGGTCGGCCGCGACCGGGCCGAAAAAAAGGGCCTGACTGATAACACCGATTTCGTCGAAGCCAATGCCGAGGAGCTGCCTTTCACTGAGGCCAGTTTCGACGCCTACACGATCGCTTTCGGCATTCGCAACGTGCCGCGCATCGATGTGGCGCTTGCCGAAGCCTATCGCGTGCTGAAGCCCGGCGGGCGCTTCCTCTGCCTCGAATTTTCCGAGGTCGACATGCCTCTGCTCGACAAGGTCTATGAGGCGTGGTCGTTCAATGCCATCCCCAGGATCGGCAAGGCGGTGACCGGCGACGGCGAGCCCTATTCCTACTTGGTCGAATCGATCCGCAAATTTCCCAATCAGCAGAATTTCGCGGCGATGATTTCCCGAGCCGGCTTCGAGCGCGCTTCTTTTCGCAATTATTCCGGCGGCATAGCTGCGCTTCATTCGGGCTGGAAGCTTTGAGGCTGGCGCAGTCATGAGCAGTGTCGGCGCTGGTTTCAGGCTCGTGCGGGCCGGCTGGGTGCTGGTCCGCGAAGGCGTCGTCGCGGCGCTGCCGGGCGACGAGCTCTTCGGTCTGCCGAAACTCGGCTGGCGGATAGCGCGGCTGTTCACCCGCCGCCGCGCGCTTGCCTATGAGCGTGGCGACCGGCTGGCCAAGGCCGTCGTCCGGCTCGGCCCATCCTATGTCAAGCTCGGCCAGTTCCTGGCGACCCGGCCCGATGTCGTCGGCAACGACATAGCGCTCGATCTCGCCATGCTGCAGGACAAGATGCAGACCTTTCCGCAGGCCGATGCCATTGCGGCGGTAGAAGCTTCGCTCGGGCGCAAGGTCGGCGAACTCTACGCCAGTTTCGGCGAGGCCGTTGCCGCGGCTTCGATCGCTCAGGTCCATTTCGCGGAAACCCTGGAGAACGGCGTCGGTTCGCGGGTGGCGGTGAAGGTCATCCGGCCGGGCGTGCGGCGCCGCTTCTTTCGCGATCTCGAAAGCTATTTCCTCGCCGCTCGTCTCCAGGAAAAATACATCCCGTCGTCGCGCCGGCTGCGGCCGGTCGAAGTGACCGAGACGCTGGCGCAGACCACCAAGATCGAAATGGATCTGAGGCTCGAGGCGGCAGCGCTTTCGGAGCTCGGCGAGAACACCAAGGACGATCCCGGCTTTCGCGTGCCGACCGTCGATTGGGAACGCACCGGCCGCGACGTGCTGACCATGGAATGGGTCGACGGCATCAAGCTGAACGACATTGCCAGCCTCGCTGCCGCCGGCCACGATCTAAAGGCAATCGCCGCCAATCTGGTCCAGTCGTTCCTGCGCCATACGCTGCGTGACGGTTTTTTCCACGCCGACATGCATCCGGGAAACCTCTTCGTCGAGCCTAATGGCACCATCGTCGCTGTCGATCTCGGCATTGCCGGCCGGCTCGGCAAGAAGGAGCGCCGTTTTCTCGCCGAAATCCTCTACGGCTTCATCACCCGTGACTATCTGCGCGTCGCCGAAGTGCATTTCGAGGCCGGCTACGTGCCGCGCCGGCATAATGTCGCGGCATTCGCCCAGGCGATCCGCGCCATAGGCGAGCCGATCCACGGCCAGCCGGCCGAAACCATCTCGATGGCCAAGCTCTTGGCGCTCCTGTTCGAGGTGACCGACCTCTTCGATATGGCGACGCGGTCCGAACTGGTGCTGCTGCAGAAGACCATGGTGGTGGTCGAGGGCGTTGCCCGCACCCTCGACCCGGCCTTCAACATGTGGAAGACGTCCGAACCGGTGGTCGGCGGCTGGATATCAGGCAATCTCGGCCCGCGTGCTCTGCTGGCCGACGCACGCGACGGCGCCAACGCGCTGCTGGCGCTGGCCCGCCAGGCGCCGGACCTCGCCGCCCGCACCGAGCGGCTGTCGCGCGAGATCGATCTGATGGCCGAACACGGGCTGCGCTTCGACGAAAGGACGGCGCATGCGATCGGCAAGGCCGAGGCGCGCTATAGCAGATCCGGCCGGCTGGCGCTGTGGGTGATCGCGCTGACGCTGGTCTACATCGCGTGGCGGATTTTCTAGCCGGCTTGCCCTGAATTGATTGCATTGCTATCATTGCATTCAACATATCAGCAAAAATGCAATCATATGGCCAGCATCACCATTCGCAACCTTGATGACGAGGTCAAGGACCTGCTGCGCCGGCTGGCGGCAGAGAATGACCGCTCGATGGAAGAACAAGCGCGGGTTATGATCCGGGCGGCGGTCGAAGGGCAGCTCGGTCCGGTCGGCCGCATCGACCAGATCGAGAAAACCCTGCGCGAATTGACAGGCTCGCACGGTCCGGCAACGCCAGTTGCCGCCGTGTCCAGCCAGATCCCGCGAGGCACCCTCTCCGGCAAGCGAATCCTGCTGATCATCGGCGGCGGCATCGCCGCCTACAAGGCGCTCGACCTGATCCGCCGGCTGCGTGAGCGCGATGCCGCCGTGCGCGTGGTGATGACCGCTGCGGCGCAGGAATTCGTCACCACGCTGTCGGTTGGAGCGCTGTCGGCCGACCACGTCTTCACCGATTTGTTCGACCGCAATGACGAGCACGATGTCGGCCACATCCGCCTGTCGCGCGAGGCCGACCTTGTCGTCGTGGCGCCGGCCACCGCCGACCTGATGGCGAAGCTTGCCAACGGCCATGCCAACGACCTCGCCTCGACCGTGCTTATCGCCACCGACAAGCCGGTTTTGATGGCGCCCGCCATGAACCCGAAAATGTGGTCGCATCCGGCGACCCGGCGCAACCGCGCGACGTTGCAGAAGGATGGCGTCGCATTCGTCGGCCCGGCAAAGGGTGAGATGGCCGAGAGCAATGAGGCGGGCGAAGGCCGTATGGCCGAGCCGCTGGAAATCGTTGCCGCGATCGGGGCGCTGCTCGATATCAGTCCGAAGCCGCTGGCAGGCAGGAAGATCATCGTCACCTCTGGGCCGACGCATGAGCCGATCGACCCGGTGCGCTACATCGCCAACCGTTCTTCCGGCAAGCAGGGCCATGCCATCGCGGCGGCGCTGGCAAGGCTGGGCGCCGATGTGCGCCTCGTCTCCGGTCCGGTTGGCATTGCCGATCCCGCTGGTGTCACCACGCAGCATGTCGAAACCGCGAACGAGATGAAGGACGCGGTCGAACAGCTTTTGCCGGCGGACGCGGCCGTATTCGTCGCTGCGGTTGCCGACTGGCGCAGCGAGACTTCGGCCGGCGAGAAGATCAAGAAGGTGGCGGGCGAGGGGCCGCCGGCGCTGCAGATGGTCGAAAACCCTGACATTCTTGCCGGTGTCGGTCATCACAGGAAGCGGCCCAGCCTGGTCGTCGGCTTCGCCGCCGAGACGCAGGATCTCGTCAGGAACGCCGAGGCCAAGCTCAGGAAAAAGGGCGCCGACTTCATCGTCGCCAACGATGTGTCGCATGACAGCGGCATGGGGTCTTCGGGCGTGATGGGCGGCGACCGCAACAAGGTGCGGCTCGTCTCGAAGGCCGGTGTCGACGAATGGCCTGAGATGAGCAAGGACGAGGTGGCGACGCGGCTCGCCGCCTTGATCGCCGAACGGCTGAAGACGATTACTGTCTAGCCCGTCGCTTCCTGTGGCCGGGCTGCCGGCCCCGAGATCCTCAGCGCTGCAAGGCATCCTAGAATCCCGAGTGGCACGAAGGCGAGGAACAGCCAGGTGGCGACATTTGCCGCCGCCGCACGGTTCAGGCCTTCGGAAAAACCGCTGGCGTTGGCGACGATGCCGGTCAACGCGGCACCGACCGCATAGCCGATGCGCTGCATCGTCGGCACGGCGGCGGAGGCGATCGTGTGTTCGCCGTCCCTAGCCGATGCCACGATCACGCGTGTAACGAAGGGCCAGGCAATGCCGAAGCCGCCGCCTTGCAGCAAAGCGCAAAACAGGATCAGCGGAATCGAACCTGCCGGCACGGCGTAGGCGAAACCGGCGATGCCGGCCGCGATCATCAGTGCGCCGCCGGTGATGATCAGCCTCTCGCGTTCCGGCGGCGCATTGGCGACGAGGATCGACAGGATCGACCAGGCGATCGATTCGGCGGCGATGATATAGCCGGTGGTCAGGATCGGAATGCCGTGCAGGCTGGTCAGAAGCAGCGGCCCGTAGACGGCGAAGGAACAGGTCGCCACCGAAAAGGCGGCGACCATGGTCATGCCTGCGCCGACCGGCGAGCGCCAGGAGAACAGCCGCGACGGAAACAGCCGCGAGCCCGGCTTCAGCGCGTCGATGCGGATGAACAGTGCAAGCCCGATCAGGCCGAGCGTAAGCAGCAGGGACGAGCGCAGCAGGGCAATGTCGACACCGGCCGTGGCGATCAGCACGACGCTGACGGCCAGGCAGCCGAGCGCGGCAAAGGGGAACGGCGGCGCCGTTCCAGTGATCGCCTGCGGCCTGGTTGCCTCAGGCGTGTCGAGCACGATGAAGCTCGCCAGCGCCATGGCCGTGCCGCCGATCGTGAAGATACCGAAAGCCCAACGCCAGGAGAGCAACTCGGTCATCAATGCACCGAGCACCGGCCCGCTGAAGGCGGCGACGCCCCAGATCGCCGACATGACACCGAAAAGCTGCGGCCAGATGGCGCGTGGAAACAGCCGTTCGACCGAGACGAAGGCCAGCGACACCAGCGCGCCGCCGCCAAGCCCCTCGATCAGGCGGCCGGTCAGGAACAGCGGCATGGAGGGCGCGATGGCGCAGACCAGGGCACCGGCGGCATAGAGCAGGGCGGCGACCACCATGTTGGTGCGCAGCGCGACATAGCTCACCAGCCGTCCGGCGGCGGCGCCGGCGACGATGGCGCCGAGCTCGTAGATCGCCAGCGACCAGCCGACCAGCTGAACGCCGGCGAGTTCGCCGACCATGGCCGGCATCACCGTTGCCACCATGGTTTCGTTGGTGGCGTGCAGCAGGATGCCGAGGCTGATGAAGCAAAAGCGCGCCAGATCGCCGCTCGCCCACAGCGCGCGCCAATCGACCCTGTTTGTGCTGGTTTCGGTCACCCGCCCTCCGAACTTTCTTATACGCCGATTCAAAAATGGTGGAGCGCTCTTCGTCTCCAACGGGCACGCGGCGCTTCGGGGACGGGTTGTAGAACCTCAACCACAGTTGAGCTCAAGCGGTTTTTGCGGGTGCGCTGAGATGCTGATGAACGCGAGAAGTCAGGGTGATCGAAGGTTGATGCCGGCGGCGATCATGGCGTCAGCGATGATCATCGTTGGCATGGCGGTATTCCAAAAATCATGCGGCGCGGAACAGTCCAATCCTGTTCCGCGCCGCAGAGCCACGCTATGGCGCTTATTTGAAAGAGTGGATCAGCTCCAGTGAGGTGACGGCGACGGCCAGGTTGACGCCGGTCTGCGCCTGCACGTTGAGAGGCTGCAGCGAGAAGGCGCTGTTCAGTCCGCCGACCAGAAGGTTGGCGCCGCCGCCGGTCACCAGGCTGGCCTCGGCGTTGACGCCATAATAGCTGCCGGCAAGATCGCCGGAATTACGATCGCGGGTGGCCGCCAGAACTGCCCATATCAATTCGCCCTGGTACGTCCTGCCGACGTCGACGCCGAGCTTGGAAATGACCCCGGTATAGGCTTCGGGGGGACCGCCATGATGAGGGCGAAAGGTGCAGGCCACGCCTTTGTTGGATGTGACGATGTAGCCGGTGCCGCCGTCGATGGTGCAGTCGAGCACGCCAAGCTCCAGCCTGCCCGCGCTGGCAGGGGCAGCAAGCACCGTGGCGGCGAGGGCGGCGGCACAGGCGAGTTTCTTGATCATGGGAGGGGTCCTTTTCGCGAATTGCCTTGAACAACGGCTGAACACCCCGAGCGTTCCGCCGAAAACTTGGCGCGATCAAGGCGAGCGTCAATGCACAGTCATTGAAGGTTTCGAAGGCATGCCAAACGGCAGGCCTGCCATATCAGGCCGAAACGCCGCCGTCGGTCAGCCGGTGCTGGTGCGCGCCAGGCCGTCCCTGGCCGGCTGGTAGGTGGGGTTGAGGCGCACTGCCTCGCGGTAGGATTTTGCCGCCTTGGCCTTGTCGCCGCGCCGCTCGTAGATCAGCGCCTGGTTGGACCAGGCCTCGGCATTCTTGCCGTCGAGCTTGATCGCCATGTTGATGTCGGCGAAGGCATTGTCCTCATCGTTCATGGCGAGGTAGGAGAGGCCGCGGCCATTGTAGGGTTCGGCGGCGTCCGGCGCCAGCGAGATGGCGGTCGAGAAATCCTCGATGGCGAAAGCGTGCTGGCCCTGGCTCTGATAGATCAGGCCGCGATTGTGATAGGCGCGCGCATCTGTGGTGTCGAGCTGGATCGCTTTCTGGAAATCGTTGAACGCTTCCTGGATGCGGCCGGCTTTTCGGTAGAGATTGCCGCGGCCGATATAGGCGGCGTCATAGTCGGGATTGATCTGGATCGAGCGGTTGTAGTCGGCAAGCGCGGCCGCCTGGTCGCCGAGGAAGCGCTGGATGAGAGCGCGGTTCGAATAGGCCTGGTAGAAATTCGGATTGAGCTGGATGGCGGTATTGAAGTCCTTGAGCGCCGCCTGATACTGGCCGCCGCGGCCATAGGCCGAGCCGCGCACATTGTAGCCTTCCGGATCCTGGGGGCTGCGCTGGATAACGGCCGACAGCGAGGAGATGTTTTCGGCCGACCCTTGTGCCTTGTCGATGTTGGTGAATTCGCCGGTCGGGGCTGTCTGGCAGCCGGCGAGCGCTAAGCCGGAAAGCAGGGCTGCCGTCAGGGCGAAGCCGCGTATTGCGGTTCTGCGCTCCACGCTTGTTGCATTCATGTCTGCTCTGTCCTCACTGCCCGCCGCGCCGTCAGGTCTGTTCCCTCTCCGAACCGGCCCTCTCCGAACTGGTCGAATTCAACAAAAAGGTGGCGGCGATTACGCATCGCGCCACCCTGGGTATCCTTCGAAAAGGACGAAAAATTGGCGTCAGAACCGCGGCGGACGCGGAGCACCGGCACCAGCAGCACCAGCCGCCACCGGGCGTGGCGTCATCGGCAGCAGGCCTTCGCGCTGGGCGCGCTTGCGGGCCAGCTTACGGGCGCGGCGAACGGCTTCCGCCTTTTCGCGGGCGCGCTTCTCGGAAGGCTTCTCATAATGTCCGCGCATCTTCATTTCGCGGAAGATGCCTTCGCGCTGCATCTTTTTCTTGAGCGCGCGAAGCGCCTGATCAACATTGTTGTCGCGGACGAGTACCTGCACGGGCAATCCTGTCTTTCGGGTTTGTTAACAACAGGCAAGTGGCCATAGTCGCTTGCCTCCGCGGCGGTCTACACCACGAATTGTGGCGGCTGATAGCAGAATCATGCCGCTCTGTCCACTGCCGAAACGAAAAACCCGCCTCGGCGGCGGGTCGTCGGCGCAAATCAGCATGATGCGGAAATCAATAGCATAACTGCCGTCACAAAGCAAGGAATTACGACCTCTGGTAGTAGATTTGCCTTCTCGGGGCGGGCTCTCCGCACCGATGAGCGATCGTTGGCGTTTTCTTCGCCACCGATAAATTCTGGCTGCCCCAATCCGGCAGAACGCTCCGCCCGGCTCTATCAACGAAGGAACCAACCTCGTTCCCCAATGGTTGTTGCGGCGAAACAAGCACAGGGGAAAACCGATGTCAGGCACCCGTGAATGGCTCGTCCAATGGCTCAAGGATGCGCATGCGATGGAGGAGCAGGCCGAAACCATGCTGAACGGACTGCTGAGCCGGCTGGAGAGTTATCCCGAGCTCAGTAAGCGCATCAGGCTGCACCTTGATGAGACGAAGGGACACGCCGCGCGCCTCAGAACCTGCCTCGAAAGACTGGGCGAAGATGCATCCGCGCTGAAGGACGCCGGCGGCAAGCTGCTGGCGATGGCGCAGTCCCTAAGCGGCGTCTTCGCCGGCGACGAGGTGATGAAAGGCTCACTCGCGAGCTACACCTTCGAGCATATGGAGATCGCCTCCTACACGATCCTAATCGCAACCGCCGAATCCCTCGGCGAAACAGAGATCGCCCGGGCCTGCGAACAAAATCTGCGTGAGGAGGAGGCGATGGCCGAGTGGCTGAAAAACAAGCTGCCCGCGACTACGCAGCAGTTCCTGGCTCGCTCGGCGTCGGACAGCGACAATGCCAAGCGGTAACGACAGCAGGCCGGCGGGCAATGTGAAACGATCTTCGGTGTGGCGCGCCTACAGCTACGCCTGGATCACCCTCGGCTTCTTCATCATTTCGCTTTTCGGCCACTGGGTTTTCGGCTGGTTCGCCTATCTCGACGAGCAGCGAGCGCTTGGCCAACCGCCCGAGTTCGGCGGCTATCTGATCGAGATGAGCCGCGACACGCTCGAGAACTGGCAGTCGGAATTCCTGCAGCTGCACTGGCAGGTCGGTGGCCTGGCGTTCCTGCTCTTCGTCGGATCGCCGCAATCGAAGGAGAGTACCGACCGTATGGAGGCCAAGATCGACGCGCTTCTCAGGCTTGTCGATCCAGAGAAGGGCAAGGAGGCGATTCGGGAGCTGGACCTGCAGTACGACGGCCGCCACACCGACGAGCCGCATTCTCACCGGAACTAGGGCTGGAAACGTGGCCTGGAGCCGATCGTCGACCCGGGCCGTTTTATGGTCAGCATTCGCAACAGAGCAAGCGGACAGGCGCTTCCTCTATGCCGTGGCCAAATGAAGCCGCTCGAAATCCTCGAAGAACTCGCCATAGTCGCAGGTTATCTCCTCGCCCGCCGCTATGTCGCGGATCGCGGTTGCCCCGCCATGCCGAGAAAAATCCGTGTTCGGCCTTTCGGAATGGTTCATGAAGCGGCCGTTGTCGACTTCATAGACCATGAATCCGGGCCGGTCCGGGCTTGGATAGGCATATCTGTCGAGTAATTCCCTGAGGTGCGGCGGCGCCGTCTTATATTTTTCCAGCGGGATCAGCCGGTCGAAATCCGGATCGAGCCGCCAGATCGACGCTCCCTTCCTGATCGGCTCGGCGGCGAACACGCCGACGCCCTCGATTGCGCTCGCGGCGATGTAGGTCCTGATCAGCAGCATGTTTTAGGCCCGTCTTCGAACAGAAGTGTCCGAAGAAATCGCCAAATCGCGCTGGAAAGCAAGACCGCTTTTGCGACATTGCGGCTCGCTCGCCCACGCGGGAAACGCCTCACGTCCGGCTGATCGAGACACCGCCATCGGCAAACAGCGCCGCGCCGGTGGTGAAGCTCGACGCGTCTGACGCCAGGTAGAGCGCCGAGCGGGCGATCTCTTCAGGCTCGGCAACGCGCTTCAAGGCATGCAGGTTTTCGACGAAGGCTCGCGATTCAGGTGTCTTGAATGTTGCCGAAGGCGTGTCGGTGCCGCCCGGCAGCAGCGCGTTGACCCGCACGCCTTTCGCGCCATATTCGGCGGCAAGCACCTGCGTCAATCCGATCAGCCCGGCCTTGCTTGCGGCATAGCTGGTCATGCCGGGCATGCCGACGGTATGGCCGACGAAGGTAGAGGTGAAGATCAGCGATCCGCCGCCGCGTTCGACCATCGCCGGCACCTGATATTTCGCGCCGAGAAAGGCGCTGGTCAGGTTGGTGTCGAGCGTCTCTCGCCATCCCTCCAGCGACAACTCCGAAATCGGACCCATCTTGCCGACCGAGCCGGCGTTGTTGAAGGCGATATCCAGCCCGCCGAATTTCTCGACCGCCAGCTCGACAAGGGCTTTGGCATAGGCTTCATCGCGAACGTCGCCGGCAAGCGCAATGGCGGTGCCGTCGGCCTCCTCGATTTCCGCGACGAGCGCGTCCAGCTCTGCCTGGCGACGGGCAGCGACGACCAGCTTGGCGCCAGCCTCGGCAAACACCTTGGCCGTGGCGCGGCCGATGCCAGAGCTGGCGCCGGTGACGATGGCGACCTTGTTGGCGAGTGCGAGCATTTTTGCATCCTTTTTTCGCGCCAGCTTTGCCGGCAATCGGGATGTTGATCGCAGGTCGAGGCGGTGCGAGCCACCCGATACCTGCGAAGGCGTCCGGAGGCGTCGTTCGGTTCGTTGCTTCGACAGGTCTTTTTGGCCATGGCGCAAAACGGCAAGCGCCGTCGCAAACAGCGCAAGGCTGGCAGCGCGGTTTCGCTAGTGATACACCTCGCGCGCCGGGGCTCGATTGGATGTCCGGCCGCTATCTGCGAGGCTGGAACGTTGAAGAAATATTCGGTATTCGCCATCGCCCGCGAGGCCATGCGCGGCCACAAGGGCTGGGAGGAACAGTGGTCCTCGCCGGAGCCGAAGAAGGAGTACGACGTCATCATCGTCGGCGCCGGCGGCCATGGCCTGGCCACCGCCTACTACCTGGCAACGGTGCACGGCGTCACCAATGTCGCGGTGCTGGAAAAGGGTTGGCTCGGCGGTGGCAACACCGGCCGCAACACCACCATCATCCGCTCCAACTATCTCTATGACGAGAGCGCCGGCATCTACGACCATGCGCTGAAGCTGTGGGACGGGCTCAGCCAGGAGCTCAACTACAACGTCATGTATTCGCCGCGCGGCGTCATGATGCTGGCGCACAATGTGCACGACATCCAGGTTTTGAAACGCCACGTCCATGCCAACCGGCTGAACGGCATCGACAATGAATGGCTGACGCCGGAAGCCGCCAAGGAGTTCTGCCCGCCGCTCAACATTTCGCGCGATGCGCGCTATCCGGTGATGGGCGCGACCCTGCAGCGTCGCGGCGGCACCGCGCGGCACGATGCCGTAGCCTGGGGCTATGCGCGCGGCGCCTCGGCGCGCGGCGTCCACATCATCCAGAATTGCGAAGTCACCGGCGTCAAGCGGGCGCCGAATGGCGCGGTCACCGGCGTCGAGACGACGCGCGGCTTCATCGGCGCCAAGAAGGTCGGCGTCGTTGCCGCCGGGCATTCGTCCGTCATCATGAACATGGCCGGCGTGCGCATGCCGCTGGAAAGCTATCCGCTGCAGGCGCTGGTGTCGGAGCCGGTCAAGCCGGTCTTCCCCTGCGTGGTGATGTCGAACACGGTGCACGCCTATATCTCGCAGTCCGACAAGGGCGAGCTGGTCATCGGCGCCGGCACCGACCAATATATCTCCTATTCGCAGACCGGCGGCCTGCATATCCTGCAGCACACGCTCGACGCCATCTGCGAGATGTTCCCGATGTTCACCCGCATGAAAATGCTGCGGTCGTGGGGCGGCATCGTCGACGTGACGCCCGACCGCTCGCCGATCCTGGCCAAGACGCCGGTGCCCGGCCTCTATGTCAATTGCGGCTGGGGCACGGGCGGCTTCAAGGCGACGCCCGGCTCGGGCCATGTCTTTGCCCACACCATCGCCAGGGACGATCCCCACCCGATCAACGCGCCCTTCACCATCGAGCGCTTCCGCACCGGCCGGCTGATCGACGAGGCGGCAGCGGCAGCGGTGGCACACTGATGATGGCTCCCTTCGGGATGTTGGGTCAGGGGCTTTGCGATCAACCGGCCGGCGCCCGCGTCGGCCATGGCGAATTGTAGGAACAACCATGCTTCTCATCCGCTGCCCCTATTGCGAGGAAGAGCGTCCGGAACTCGAATTCCGCAACGCCGGCGAGGCGCATATTGCACGTTCGGCAGATATGGCCGCGACAAGCGATGACGACTTCGAAAAGTTCTTCTTCATCCGCTCGAATCCCAAAGGCATCATTTATGAGCGCTGGCGGCACATGCATGGCTGCGCGCGGTTCTTCAATGCCGTGCGCGACACCGTCAGCGACAGGTTCCTGATGACCTACAAGGCCGGCGAACCCAAGCCGGCGAAGCTGCCGGGAGCCGCCAAATGATCGCAGCGTTCCGCATTCCCGGCGCCGGGCGCCTCAAGCAGGCAGAGACGACCCGCTTCAGCTTCGACGGCCAGTCCTATGCCGGTGTCGAGGGCGATACGCTGGCCTCGGCGCTGCTTGCCAACGGCGTGCATCTGGTCGGCCGTTCGTTCAAATACCACCGCCCGCGCGGCTTCCTGTCCGCTGGGGCGGAAGAGCCCAATGCGCTGGTCGAGATCAAGCGCGACTCCGCCAGGAAGACACCAAATGTCCGCGCCACGGTGCAGGAGCTCTATGACGGGCTGACTGCACAGTCGCAGAACCGCTGGCCGTCGCTTTCCTTCGACGTCAGTGCGGTCGGCGACATCGCCTCGCCGCTGCTTTCGGCCGGCTTCTACTACAAGACCTTCATGTGGCCGAAGTCCGCCTGGAAAAACCTCTACGAGCCCAAGATCCGTGCCGCCGCCGGCCTCGGCGTCGCCCCCGACCAGCCGGATCCCGACCATTATTCGGCGCGCTACGCCCATTGCGACGTGCTGGTGCTGGGCGGTGGTGCTGCCGGCATCGCCGCCGCACTTGCCGCGGCCGAAACCGGCGTGCGCGTGATCCTTGCCGACGAGCAGGCGGATTTCGGCGGCAGCCTTCGTTTCGAGAGCGGCGCCAAGGTCGACGGCCAGGACGGTTTTGGCTGGGCGCAGGCGGCAGTCGCGCAGCTCAAGGCCATGAACAATGTCCGCGTGCTGTCCCGCACCACGGCCTTCGGCTATTATGCGCAGAATTTCGTCGGGCTGGTCGAGCGCGTCAGCGATCACCTGCAGAACCCCGGCCGCGACCTGCCGCGCGAGCGGCTGTGGCAGGTTCGCGCCAAACGCGTGGTGCTGGCGACCGGCGCCATCGAGCGGCACATGGTGTTTGCCGACAACGACCGGCCCGGCATCATGCTGGCGTCAGCGGCGCGCACCTATCTCAACCATTACGGCGTCGCGGTCGGCAGGAATGTCGGCGTCTATACGGCCAATGATTCCGCCTATGCGGCGGCGATCGACCTCAAGAAAGCCGGCGTCGGCGTGGCGGCGATAGTCGACCTGCGCGACAACCCGACCGGGTCGGTGATCGACGAGGCGAGGGCGCTCGGCATCGAGGTCAATTTCGGCCGCGCGGTGATCCGCGCGGGCGGCAAATTGCGAGTCTCGTCGATGACCGTGCAGCCGAAGAATGGCGGCGGCGAGCGCACCATCCCGGTCGACGCCATCCTGATGTCGGCCGGCTGGACACCGTCGGTGCATCTGTTCTCGCAGTCGCGCGGCAAGGTTGCCTTCAACGACGAGACCAAGCGCTTCGTGCCCGGCACCTACGCGCAGGACTGTGTCTCCGTCGGCGCCTGCAACGGCACGGACGGGCTGTCGGCGACGATCGAAGAGGCCTATGCGGCGGGCGCCAAGGCGGCAAAAGATGCCAGCGCCAACACCGTCAAGGGAACCAAGCCGAAGGTCGACGCCAGCGAGAGCTGGTCGCGCGGCATGCTGGGTGCGGCGCCCGGCGCCGGGCCGGATACGACAGTCAAGGCCTTCGTCGATTTCCAGAACGACGTCACCGCCAAGGACATCCGCCAGGCGGTGCATGAAGGCATGCGCTCGATTGAGCACGTCAAGCGCTTCACCACCAACGGCATGGCGACCGACCAGGGCAAGACCTCGAACATGCACGGCCTGGCTATCGCCGCCGAGACGCTGGACAAGCCGATCCCGCAGGTCGGCCTGACGACGTTCCGGGCGCCCTACACGCCGGTGACCTTCGGCGCGATCATCGGGCACGCGCGGGGTCCGCTCTTCGACCCAACCCGCAAGACGGCGATCCATCCCTGGGCCGAGGCTCAAGGTGCGATGTTCGAGGATGTCGGCCAATGGAAGCGCGCCTGGTATTTTCCGAAGGCGGGCGAGGACATGCACACCGCCGTCGATCGTGAGTGTGTCACGGTGCGCAAGACAGCCGGCCTGTTCGACGCCTCGACGCTGGGCAAGATCGAGGTGGTCGGGCCGGATGCGGCCAAATTCATGGAACTGCTCTACACCAATCCGTGGGAGAAGCTGGAGCCCGGCCGCTGCCGCTATGGCATCATGCTGCGCGAGGACGGTTTCATCTATGACGACGGCGTGGTGGGAAGACTTGCAGTCGACCGTTTCCATGTGACGACGACGACGGGCGGTGCGCCGCGTGTCATGAACCATATGGAGGATTACCTCCAGACCGAGTTCCCGCATCTCAATGTCTGGCTGACCTCGATCACCGAGCAATGGGCGGTGATCGCCGTGCAGGGACCGAAGTCCCGGGAGATCATCGCGCCGCTGATCGAGGGCATCGACATGTCGGACGGGGCGCTGCCGCATATGTCGGTGCGCGAGGGCAGGATTTGCGGCGTGCCGACAAGGCTGTTCCGCATGTCGTTCACCGGCGAGCGCGGCTTCGAGGTCAACGTGCCGGCCGACTACGGCCAGGCCGTCTGGGAAGCGTTGTGGGCCGAGGGCCAGAAGCATGGCGCCGGCGCCTACGGCACCGAGGCGATGCACGTGCTGCGTGCGGAAAAGGGCTACATCATCGTCGGCCAGGACACCGACGGCACGGTGACGCCAAACGACGCCGGGCTCGACTGGGCCGTCGGCAAGAAGAAGGCCGATTTCGTCGGCGTTCGCGGCATGGCGCGGCCGGATCTTGTCGCCAAGGGCCGCAAGCAGCTGGTCGGCCTGAAGACCAAAGACCCTAAGGTGGTGCTGGAAGAAGGCGCGCAGATCGTCGGCGATCCGAAGCAGGCGATCCCGATGACCATGATCGGCCATGTCACCTCGAGCTACTGGTCGGAAAATTGCGGTCGCTCGATCGCGCTGGCCCTGGTTGCCGGCGGCCGCGACCGGATGGGTGAGACGCTTTACGTGCCGATGCCCAACGGGACGATCGAGGTGGAGGTCACGGGCATGGTGTTCTTCGACGAGAAGGGGGAGCGCCTCAATGGCTAAGGTTGCCGCGAAGAAATCTGCAGCCGCTGCGCCGTCGGTCGAACGCCGGCCGGTCCTCGCGGGCCAGGAGCTTTCCGTAACCGGCGTTACGCTTGCAGTGTTGCAGCCGGCGGAGCGTATTTCGCTGCGCGCGCCGGACGCCTCGGTCGCGGCGCTTTCGAAGGCGCTCGGCGTGACCCTGCCGCGAAAGCCCAAAACTTCGGCGGCGAAGGCCGGGCGCACGGCGTTGTGGCTTGGGCCAGACGAATGGCTGGTCATCGATGAGGTGGGAAGAGACCCGCTCGCCGACTGCGCCGAGGTGACAGTGCTGCATTCTGCGGTCGGCATCTCGCATCGCAACGTCGCCATATCGGTCACCGGCCCGGCAGCGGCGGCGACGATCAATTCAGGCTGCCCGCAGGATCTGTCGCTCGACGCCTTTCCGGTCGGCGCGGCGTCGCGCACCATTCTGGGCAAGGTCGAAATCGTGCTGCTGCGCACCGCGACCGACGCGTTCCGCGTTGAATGCTGGCGTTCCTTTTCCGATTATGTCTTTACTTTCCTGTCGGAGGCGGCAGGCGACGCAGCGGCTTAGGAATACTCGCTGCGCTCGGCTGTTGCCGGAGCAAGTCGAGGGAGAATGTCGATGCCGTCGAAATCGGCGCCGAATCCACCGGTCCAGAAGACGCCGGCCGTGCGCTCGTTCGAACACGAGCAGCACCAAGAACCAAACATTGAAGAGGAACTCGAGGAAGGGCTTGAGGACACGTTTCCGGCCAGTGATCCCGTGTCAATCACCGGGACCTCCATTTCCGGTGCTCCCGCAAGACCCGGCAAGGCCAAGATCGTGGCCGGAATGAAGAAGCGAAGGAAATAGCTTCCATCGGGCTCCAGCAGCGCCGGGCTGAAATGGCCACGAAAACGGGCGGTCAGGATTTCCTGTCGCCCTTTTGTCTTCGAACCTCAGAACGTGCTTGGCACGATCCACGGATCGATGTCGATACCGAGCCGCGGGCCCTTGTTTTCAGTCGAGCCGTTGCGAGTGGCCGAGCCTGACTTTTCGACCGATCCGGTCGCGTCGCAATCGAGCTCGATGTTGATGTCGGCGCAGGCTGCGGCCGGCGCCTGCTTGCCGGGCTGGCTCTGGCCGGCGAAGGCCGCGCCCGAGAATGCCAGGACGGCCGCGAGGGCGAAGATCGGCTTTCTCATCTTCTGTCTCCAGTTCAACCGCTGAATTTTCCGTACATGTACGGTAAAGCGTACATATACACCCGGCAATCAGAGGGTTCAAGCCAGAAGTCGTACATGTACGAAAATTTTATGTGGATGTTGGGAATCGCGTCGCACCAGCGCGCGCCGAGTTGCGCACGCGGCGCCGTTCACCCGTGCCGTACACGATCTTCAGGTACCCGAAACCGAAGGAACCTTTCAGCAGCAGTTGACCCGCGTCTCGGTCAGCGGCGGCACGTCCTGGGTGGCCAGCGCGGCAAGCGTGAAGTCGCACATCCGCTTGACGAAAGCCTGCTGGTCGCCGAACGGATAGAAAGGAAAGGTGATCAGCAGCGAGATCGTGCCGTGACCGACCGCCCATAGCATGGTGGCGATGGCGCGCGGGTCGCCCTTCAGCCTGCCGGCGGCAACGCAGGCCTCGACCCTATTGATCAGCACTTTCATCAACGGGTTGCCCTCTTGCATCTCGGCGAAGTTCCTGCCTTCCGGGGGCTTGACCTTTTCGGTCATGAACACCGTGCGATACTCGTTGGGGTTGCCAAGGCCGAAGGCCGCGTATTCGGTCATCACCACCCGCAGCGCCTCGATCGGATCGTCGGCCGGGTGATCCTCGATACGCTTTGCCAGAGTCTCGAACGCATCCTCGGCCAGCGCGAACAGAATGTCCTGCTTGTCGGCGAAATAGGAATAGACCGACATCGGTGCATAGCCGACGCGCTTGGCCAGCTTGCGTATGGTGAGGCCTTCATAGCCTTCCTCCTGCACGAGCTTGTGCGCCGCATCGACAAGTTCGGAGCGCAGTTCGGCCTTTTGTTTCTCGCGGCGTGTCTGGACGCTGAGCGGCAATTTTCGCCTGCCTTTATTGTTAGTGGCTGGCTAAATTATATACGCTGTACGGAATCGGACAAGATGATCGCCGTAACAGGGCTACCGGCGTTCGCCACTCAAGCCGCTTCTGGCTGGCGTTCGATCAATGTCAGCGTCAGCCAGCGCGCGGTCAGCGCCGGTTTTTTCGACCCCTCGATCTCGATGGTCACATCATGCGCCGTCTGCACCCAGCCCGACGGCCTGACCTTGACGTCGGCCAGCACGAATCGGGTGCGGATGCGCGCGCCGGTCTTCACCGGCGCCAGGAAGCGCAGCGAATCGAAGCCATGATTGACGCCCATCTTGCTGTTTTCGAGCGGCGGCATGGTCTCGAAGGTCATCGCCGACAAAAGCGAAAGCGACAGGAAGCCATGCGCGATGGTGCCGCCGAACGGCGTCTCGCGCTTGGCGCGCTCCGGATCGCAATGGATGAACTGGTGGTCGTCGGTGGCATCGGCGAATTGGTCGATCATGCGCTGCGAGACCACCCGCCAGGGCGACACGCCGACTTCCTTGCCGACGCTGGCCAGAAGCACATCGAGACTGATCGGTTCCACGCTGATGTCCTCCATTTCAACCGTCCGGAACGCGAGCGGCTTCATTCCTTGAACAGTGTCAGCCCATGCTGCACCGACTGCCCGCCATCGATCGGCAGGATGGCGCCGGTGACATAGCTGCCGGCACGGCTGCACAAATAGAGCGTTGCGCCGGCAATGTCATCCGGCGCGCCGATGCGGCCGATCGGAACATGGCCGCCGACATGCTTGGCCTGGTCCTCGGTCGCGGTGGCGAAGGCGGTCATCCGGCTCTGGAAGGGGCCGGGCGCGAACGCGTTGACGGTGACGCGGCGGGCGGCGAACTCGATCGCCAAGGTGCGCGTCAGATGATGAACAGCAGCCTTCGACGCAGCGTAAGAGTAGGCGTCGTCGGCCAATGGCTGCGTGCCCATCACCGAACCCAGATTGATCACCCGGGCCGGATCGGCATCGCTGGCGGCGGCGTCGAGCAGCGGCAGAAGCTCGCGCGTCAGATGGAAGACGGCGGTGACGTTGACGCCGAACACCTTGGCCCAGGCATGGTAGGGGAAGCTTTCCAGCGGCGCGCCCCAGGAAACGCCGGCATTGTTGACCAGGATGTTCAGCCGCTCGGCCCGCGCCTTGACCTCATCGACCAGCGCTGCGATGCCAGCTTCGCTGGAGACATCGCCGGCAAAGCCTTCGGCCCGGCCGGAGCCGCCGAGGCCGTTCAGTTCGCCGGCAACCCTGATGCAATCCTCGCCCTTGCGCGAGGCGATCATCACGGTTGCGCCGGCCCTGACCAAAGCGGTTGCAGCCATGCGGCCGATGCCGGTCGCAGCCCCGGTCACCAGCGCGGTCTTGCCGGCCACCGAAAACAGCTCGTCCAGATAGCTCATTGCAATTTCCTCCGGATAATTCCCTCGCTCCTGCCCCCTTGTCCAGACGAAATGGCTCGCGTTGACAAGGCTTCCCGAAGTACGATCATTCCTTGCCACGGGTAAAGTGCCTAAACCGAGGCGATGGGGCGCGTGTTGGCTGACTGGCCGGGCCCGGCGGCACGGTGTTGATCGGGATATGGCTGCGGAATGATTGCGAAACGCCCGCTGCTGTACACCAACCATGCCGAGACAGTCATTCGTGAACGTTCGCTCGACAAACGCTGGATCGAACGAGCTGTGTGGGAACCGGATTGGCAAGCGGCGGATGTGAAAGACACCTCGGTGATACGTCTGTACAAGCGGGTGCCCGAAAATGGCAATCGCATCCTGCGCGTCGTCTGTGTGGTAACGCCTGAGGAAATCCGTATACTGTCTGTCTACTTCGATCGCGGGGCGAGAAGGCCGAAATGACACTCAAACTCGAATATGACCCGGAAGCTAATGCTGCCTACATCCGTTTTTCCTCGGAAGCGATTCAGGAAAGCGAGGAAGTTTCCGCAGGCATAGTCCTCGACTATGATGCTGAGGGTCACATCGTCGGCATGGAGGTGCTGGATGCCCGAGAACACCTTCCCGCCGCGATGTTGAAGGCTGCCTGACCCGAACCTACTCCGCCGGGTCGACATTGGTGTAGGCGGCTTCCTCGAGCTCGCGCTTCAGCCGCGATGCCTCTTCCACCTTCGGCGTGACGAAGCGGCCGAGCAGGAGATAGGCGACCGGCGTCAGGAACAGCGTCGACACGGTGGCCAAACCCAGGCCGCCGACGATCACCCAGCCGAGCGCGATGCGCGCCTCGGCGCCGGCGCCGCTCGCCAGCACCAGCGGCACACCGCCGAGCACGGTGCAGATCATCGTCATCACCACCGGCCGCAGCCGGATGGTGGAGGCCTGCTCGATCGCCTCGCGCACGCCGAGCCCGCGGTCGCGCAACTGATTGGCGAACTCGACGATCAGAATGCCGTTCTTGGCCATCACGCCGACCAGCAGCACCAGGCCGATCTGGCTGTAGGCGTTGAGGCTGGTGCCGCTGAGCAAAAGGGCAAAGATCGCGCAGGCGAGGCCGAGCGGCACCGTCGCCATGATGATGACCGCGCTGACGAAGCTCTCGAACTGTGCGGCGAGCACCAAAAGAATGATGACCAGCGAGAAGCCGAAGATGGTGATCATGGCGCTGTTGGTCTCACCCAGCGTCGCCGCCTCGGCCAACGGCACGATGCGGCTGCCCGCCGGCAGCAGCGGCGTGGCGATTGCCTCGGCGCGGGTCAGCGCCTGGCCGAGTGCGAAATCGCTGCTGAGGTTGGAGGTGATCGCCACCGACGGCTGCTGCTGCTCGCGGGTCAGCGAGGGCGGTACGGCGCGCTCGGTCAACGTGGCGATGGTCGACATCGGCACGAAGCGGCCGTCGGCCGTCTTCAGGAAGATGTTCTCCAAATCGGTCGGATCGTTGATCGGGTTGGTCGTCGAGACGAGCTTCACCCCGTAGCTGCGGTCGGCGATATAGACGTCGACGACATCATTGCCGTCGAGCATGGCCTGGGAGGTATCGGCAAGCCCGGTAATGTCGATGCCGAGGTCGGAAGCGCGCTCGCGGTCGATGGCGACGGAAAGTTGGGGTTGCGTCGGGTCGACGGAGAGCCGCGGCGACTGGAAGCGGGGATCCTTCTGCATCTCGGCGATGATCTTCACCGCAGCGTCGCCGAGCGCCGCACGGTTGTTGCCGACCAGCGCGAACTGCAGGCCGTTGCCGGCGCCGCGAATACCGAGGCTGTTGGGCTGTATCGGAAAGACGCGCACGCTCGGCACCTGCCGGGTGAGCCGGCTGATGTCGGCCATGATCTGCTGCTGGCTGCGGTCGCGCTCGTCCCATGGCGCCAGCGTCATCACCATGAAGCCGGCGTTGTAGGCGCCGTTCCGGCCGGCGCTCTCGAAGGTGTTGCGGATTTCGCCGGAATCGCGCAGCGGCTGGATCAGTTTTTCGATCTTCTGCATCTGCTGCGTCGTGTAGTCGAGGCTGACGCCTTGCGGCGCGTCGACGCGCATGAGCACGACGGCACGATCCTCGGTCGGCGTCAGTTCCTGGCGAATCGTGCCGAACAGCGTGAAGGCGGTGGCTCCAAACAGCAGCGCGACCAGGAGCACGATCCACGGCGCATCGAGGCAGGTACGTAGGCAGCGCCGGTAGAGCCTGTTCAGCGCGCCGCCGATGCGGGCGCCGATGCCGCTGCGGCCTTCGTGATGAAGCGGCGCGACCGACAGCATGCGCGAGGCAAGCATCGGACAAAAGGTCAGCGCCACGACGGCGGACAGAAGCACCGATATTGCGAGAACGAAGCCGAATTCGCGAAACAGGCCGCCGGTCTGGCCGGGCAGGAAGGAGATCGGCACGAACACGGCGACCAGCGTCAGCGTCGTGGCGATGACGGCGAAGAACACTTCCTGGGCGCCAAGCACGGCCGCGGCGCGTGGCCCCATGCCTTCGTTGCGTCGTCGCACGATATTTTCGAGAACGACGATGGCGTCATCGACGACCAGGCCCGTCGCCAGCACCAGGGCGAGCAGCGTCAATATGTTGACCGAGAAGCCGGCGAGATAGATGGCGGCGATCGTCCCGATCATGGCGACCGGCATCGCAAGCCCCGGAATGAGCGTCGCGCGCCAGTCGAGGAGAAACACGTATATGACGATCAGCACGATGGAGACGGACAGGCCGAGTGCGATTTCGACTTCATGCACCGCGCCGTTGACGAAGACCGCATCGTCGCTGGTGACCTTGATCGACATGCCCTGGGGCAGATCCGCCTGCAGCGTGGCGACCGCGGCTCTGACGCCGGTCGAAATATCCAGCGTGTTCGATTCCGCCTGGCGGATGATGCCGAGACCGATGCCGGTCTTGCCGTTCGAGCGCAATGTGGTCTGGCCGATGTCGGGGCCGAGCGTGACGGTGGCGACGTCGCGGATGCGGGTCGTGCCGCCGATGATGATGTTTTCGAACTCCTCCGGCGTGGTCACGTCCGCCGTCGGACGCACGATCAGGTCCTGGTTGGTCGTGGTGATCGAACCGGCCGGCGAATCGAAAGCGACCGAAGCCAGCGCTGTCCTCAGGTCGGCGACGGTGAAGCCCAGGCTGGCAAGTTTGTTCTGGTCGACATCGATGCGGAAGATCTTGTCGCGGTCGCCATAGACCTGGACGTCGGCAACGCCGGGCACGGCGGCAAGCTCGTCCTCGATCTGGTCCTGGACTAGCACCGTCATGTCCTGCACCGACATGGTGTCGGAGGTGACAGCCAGCCGCATCACCGGCTCGGAATTGGCGTCGGCCTTGACGATGCGCGGCGCATCCGCCGTGTCAGGCATCTGGTCGACGACGCGGCCAACGCCATCGCGCACATCGGAGGCGGCGACGTCGAGGTCGACGCCGTCGTTGAATTCGATGGTGACGCGGCTCGTGCCGAAGGACGAGGTGGACGAGATCGACTTCACACCGGAGACGCGGGCGACCGCGCCCTCAATCACGTCGGTCAATTCGCGGTCGACGGTCTCGGCCGCAGCGCCTTCAAAGGTCGTGTTAACGGTGACGACGGCGCGATCGACATCAGGCAGTTCGCGGACCTCGACACCGTAGAAGGCAGCAAGGCCGGCGACCGCGATCAGCGTGTTCAAGACCAAGGCCATCACCGGCCTGCGGATGAACAGCGCGGTGAAGCCTGTGTCGCCGGCGGCGTTGTTGGTTGCGGTCATCAGCCGTCGGCGTCCGCGGCGCGCTGTTCTTCGCCGGCGATGCGGACCTCGCCGCCTTCGCTGACGCTCTGGGTGCCTTCGGTCACCACCATGTCGCCGCTGACGATCGGGGCGTCGATCAGCACGGTCTCGGTGTTGCGCTGGATGATGCGCACGGCCACCCGCTTGGCCTTGCCGTCCACGATGGCCCAGATATAGGCGCCGTCCGAACCCCACTGGATCGCCAGCGGACTGACCGCCGGATAGCTGTCGCCGGGGAATTTCATGGAGATCTGGAAGGACATGCCGGCACGCAGCGAATCGGCCGGGTTGGCGATCTTTGCCTTGACCAGGAGGGTACGGCTGGCTTCATCGATGTGGTTGTCGATAGCGGAAACCGTACCGGTATAGGCTTTGTTGGGATTGGCAATCGGCGTCGCCGACAATTGCGCGCCGATCTTGACGGCGGCGGCGAAGCGCTCCGGCACCCAGAATTCGACCAGTATGCTGGAGCGGTCGTCGAGGGTGGCGACCGCCGACTGGCTGGTCACATAGTTGCCGGCGGCAATCGGCAGGATGCCGACGACACCGGCGATCGGTGCGACGATCGAGCGGCGCTGCAAGGCCAGTTCCGCATCGCGAAGCGCCAGCTTGGCATTGGCCAGCACCACTTCGGCATCGGCAACGGCGACCGCTGTCGCAGCGTTGGAAGCCCGCAGCGATTTGACCCGGACGAGCTTGGCCTGCGCGTCCTGCAAAGCAACTTTGGCGCGGTCCTGTGCGATCACCTCGGTGTCGGAATCGAGGGTGGCGATCACCTGCCCCTTTTCGACATGCGCGCCGGACTCGACCAGAAATTCTACTAGGCGGCCGGAACTGTAGGGATTGATCGTCACCGAGGCGTTGGCGCGGCCGGTGCCGATCGCCTGCAGGCGATCGTTGATGATGGCGGCGGACGCCGGCAATGCAACGATAGTCACCCGCCGGCCGGCGGCGTTGCGGCTGCCTGCTTGCCCGGCGTTATCGACGGCGCCCGTTGGTGGCGTTGCGGCATAAGCCCAATCGATGCCCCAGCGCGCCAGCACATCCGGCGCGCCTGGAAAAAAGCGAACCCAGGCGGCCGCAGCCGCGACGAGGATCACAAGTGCAAATACGATCTGTTTCCAGGTGGCCATCGGCGCTCCGGTTGGCAAATATACCGCCTACGGTTCCCAAGGTGAAGTAGACGCGACGGCACACTCCGACACGCAGGATGACTCGTCGATATCAAAGCTTTATGGCAATTCTCCCGCTCGCTTGCACATTAAATCGGCGTAACGTTGATAAGGGCTAGCTCGGGTCAAACTGCATCAGCCGGCTACTGCCAAAGGGGGTAGTGGGTCAGTTTAACGCCCGGCGATGCGGCGGAAGAAGCGCTTTGTGCGCAGGATCGGCTTCAGATGTGGCTCCCTTTGCTGTCAATCCTCTTCAAGTCGAGCCGCGGAATGAGGAAGTCCAAGAATGCTTTAACCTTGGGCGGCTGAACGCCGCCTCCTGGCCGGATCGCATAGAGGGTCGGTTCGGGCCCTGCCCACTCGGGCAGGACACGAACCAGTCTTCCAGCCGCAACGTCCGACTTGACGCGCACATGGTTGGTCATGAACAGGCCAACTCCCTCCAGCAGGAACCCGTGAAGAGCCTCTGGATCGCTGGCGACGGCCACTGCTCGTACTTTGAACTGGGACTGCTCGCCGCCGCTCGACAGGGGCCATTCTACAGCCGGACGATTGAAATAGAATTCTGTCAACAGACAGGCATGTTCTGCCAGCTCCGAAGGATGCTGTGGCATTCCCGCACGTTCCAGGTAGGTCGGGGCTCCATAGATGCCCATCGGTAATGCGCCGAGCCGCCGAGCCGTGAGCGTGGAATCGGGCAGGGTGCCTTCCTGGAGCCGGAAAGCGATGTCTATGTCCTTGGTGACAAGATCGACGACTTCGTGCCCAAGAAGCAATTGCGGGAACACCTCTGGATAGAAGCGGCGAAACTCGGTGAGCAGCGGCGCGAGGACGCGAGTTGCCAGCCAATACGGGGCTGTAATCCGAAGCCACCCGCGCGGATGTTGCTGCAACTCCGCCACTGCGTTCTCCGCATCCTCCAGATTCTTCACCACTCGCTCGCAGTGCTGGAAATAAACCGCTCCCGCTTCAGTCAGCTTCAGGCTGCGCGTTGTCCGATTCAACAGTTGTGTCTGTAGTCTGGATTCCAGCTCCTGCACCTTCCGGCTGATCCGTGTCTTCGGCACCTTGAGCACGCGCGCCGCCGCTGTGAAGCTCCCTTCCTGCACCACCTTTACGAAAGCGACCGTATCGCTGAAGTCGCGCAGCATTTGCGTCCTCCAGGATTGTCTCTCATTTTGAGACATTGATGTCCGAATCCGCTCGATAATCAAGTCAGACCCTTCAGGGTAGATCATGATTGTCCTATCAACAGCAAAATCCAACTGGAGAATTATTATGATCAAATCCCTAGCGATCGCCGTCGGTGCGCTGACGCTTTCGGCAACTGCTGCCGACGCACAGAGCGCGCCGCTCCGCAATATCGTTCTCGTCCACGGCGCATTTGCCGACGGAGCTGGATGGCGAGGCGTCTACGACCAACTGACAAGTCGTGGCTATAAAGTCTCGATCGTCCAGAACCCGCTCACGTCGTTCGAAGACGATGTAGCCGCAACGCGTCGCGTGCTCGCCCGGCAGGATGGGCCAGCCATTCTCGTCGGCCATTCCTACGGTGGCACGGTAATTACAGAAGCCGGCGACGCTGCCAATGTTGCGGGCCTCGTCTATGTCGCTGCCTTCGCTCCAGATGTCGGTCAGTCCACGCTGGACCAATATGCCGAGGTTCCTCCTCCGCCGAACTTTCAGCCTGACGTGCAGCCCGATGGCTTCGCGTTCCTGAAGACTGAGACGTTTAAGGCCGGCTTTGCCGGGGACACCGACAATGCCGACGCCGCATTCCTGCGCGACTCACAGGTGCCGATCGCTATGAAGGCGCTTGAGGCCAAGGTGACGACGGCGGCGTGGAAGACCAAGCCAAGCTGGTACGTTGTCGCGACTGAGGACGGCGCTATTGCGCCCGAACTGCTTCGGAGCACCGCCGATCGTATCGGGGCGGTCACGACCGAAGTCAAAGGCAGCCATGTGGTGTTCCTTACCCAGCCACAGGCCGTAGCCGAGGTCATCGAACAGGCTGCCAAGGGTGTGGTGCTGGGCGATACCGCGGTGGCACCGAACTGACATCGCCCAATCGTAGCTCTGAGCCACGGCAAGAGCGCAAGCGAAAACGTGCAAAATACTAGTGCAGCCCGGGGGCGTCATCGACGCTCCCGGCATAGGCAGGGAAGGTGTGGTTAGGGCTCGGTCGAGCCATCGCTTTGGGCTCTTTGAGACGCGACAACGCTAGAGGCCATTTCAAACCGACTCGTGCCGCCGCTCCTCTTTTTGTTTGAGCATCGGATATCCCCACACCGGTACCCACTTTGGGTCCGATGTTAGTGCGGGCCGCTGAACTCAGTCCGATCTCGCCTGCCGGGCAGAGCGCTTACGTCGCGTGTGCGCCGCCGGGCACGACCACGCCGGACATCGCGATTCCGACGGTTGCCGGATCTTCCTTCAGCGCCGCGTCCGCGAGCGAGACCACGCCCACCAGGCGCTTGTCGCGATTGAGGACGGGCAACCGCCTGACCTGGATATCGCCCATGTTCTGGACGACGTGCTCGATATCTTCGTCCTCGAAGCAGTATTTGACATCCTCGGTCATCGCGTCGCGGACTGTCGCGTTGCCGTCCTTGCCTTCGGCGACCGCACGCACGACGATGTCACGGTCGGTGATCGTTCCGACGAGTCGGTCGTTTTCTCCGACCGGCAGAAATCCGACGTCGTCAACCGCCATTCGTTTCGCGATTTTCTGCAGCGACTCGCCAGGACTGGCGAGATGGACGTTGGGGGTCATTATCTCAGCGACTTTCATGGTGAATCTCCCTGTTGGTGCCCAGAACGGCACCACCGCCTGCGGTCGTAGAGCGATATTGGCCTGGAAGACTTGCTGAGGACCTCAGGCCTGTCGCGCTGCGACGCTCGCTCGGCGGTCCCGTTCTTCGCTGATGGAACTAACAGCCGGGCCGAATGGTTCCAGCCATGATCCTTGAATTTTCCTGTTTTGTTCCCATATAAGCTCACAGGACCGGAGACGGCTCCGCCGCATGGGGACAGGTGAGCTCCTGGTCCCGTGCGGTTCAAATTTTCATGGTGAGAACCTTCGGATCGTGGCGATCCAGCCGGTCTACCTGAAGTTGTCCAGCCCGGAGACAACAAATCGTACCTAAGACATGGTGTGGTGCACCCTGAACTGGGACGCAAAAAGGGTAACAGTTCTCCGTAAAAAAAGACGGAAATCGTTGTTGACACTTTGGACGGCTGCCGACTATATACGCCTCACCAACGAGGGCGGCGCGCCGCTGGCGACGAAGAAGT
>NZ_JBVVPW010000050.1:0-39780 GCF_055811385.1 Mesorhizobium sp. WSM4849 | reverse complement strand
GCCATGGCCGCCCCTCGCCTCAGAGCAAGGGCCGTTCTCTCTCCAAAGCTTTTTGCAGAACCTTCAGGACACTATCTCAGCAGACGCGCCACCGCGTCTGGTGCGCGGCCTTGCGCAGTCTGCGCTTTGGTGCGGCACACTTTTGGCCTATGGCTGCACTGTTGCGTTTGGTGATGCTAGGCCTGTTTGCCGCCGGGATAGGGCGGGCGGAGGCACCGCAAATAGCATCGTCTCCGCCGATGAAGTGCGAAACTGGTCCAGCGAACAGAACGTTCGGCGGAGCGAGTTGGATCGTCTGCAGCTGTGATGACCAGCCTTCGACGGCAGTCGTCTCTGCGCAGGGCAATCCGGTTTCACCCGACGCCGCTGGCGACGCTCTCTTCAAAATGACCCCAGCAGACTTTCGCAGCGCTTCTTGCAGCAACCAAGGCGTCAAAGACTAACCGCTGAGCCGTTACGTTTATGAGTTCACAACCTAAACCAACTACCGGTACAAATCCGCCCGCGTCGGCGGCAGGCCGCTCGGGCCCCGCGCGCGCTTGGTGACGACGGTCTGGAAAATCTGCGCCGAGGCGCGTTCGAAAGTGATCGAACAGCCGGTGAGATAAAGCAGCCAGAGGCGCGCCTTGGCTTCGCCGACCTCGGCGATCGCCTCGTCGAAGCGCGCGTGGAGGCGCTCGGCCCACAGCCGGCAGGTGCGGGCATAATGCTCGCGCAAATTCTCGACATCGTAGACGAGGAAGCCGTGCGCTTCGAGATTGCCGAGCGTCATGCCGATCGTGTCGAGCTCACCGCCGGGAAAGATGTATTTGATCAGCGCCTTGAATTCCGGGCCTTTGCGCAAGGTCTTCTTGATGCTGCCCTTGTCGCGCCGGGTGATAGCGTGATGCAGATAGATGCCGCCCGGTTTGAGCAGGCGATGGATGGTCGAGAAATAGGCGGCGTGGTTGGCTAGCCCCAGATGCTCGAACATGCCGATCGACGAGATCTTGTTGAAGGAGCCGGACAGCTCGGCGTAGGATTTTATCTCGATGGTGATGCGGTCCTCCAGCCCCTCAGCGCGGATGCGCTCGCGGGCAAGCTGGGTCTGGGCTTCCGACAGCGAGACGCCGTGGCCGACGACGCCGTAATTTTTCGCGGCATGGATGAGCATGGCTCCCCAGCCGCAGCCGATGTCGAGCAGCCTTTCGCCCGGCTTCAGCCGGAGCTTGCGGCAGATATGGTCGAGCTTGTCTTTCTGCGCCTGGTCGATGCCGTTGGCGAAATCGGTGAAATAGCCGCAGCTATAGACCATGCGTTCGTCGAGGAAGAGCCGGTAGAAGGCGTTCGAAATGTCGTAGTGGTGCTGGATCGCTTGCCTGTTCGACCCGCTGACGAAGGGGTTGCGCCCGGAAAGGTCGGTCCGCGCCGTCATCTGTTTTCTCGAAAACAGCACGGCCGGCAGGTCGCGCAGGACCGCGAGCTTGGGCAACGCCTTGAGCTTCGTCCTGAGCTTGCCGTGCGCAGGCAGAGCGTAGAAATCGAACAGCGACCCGTCTTCCACGTCGATGGTCTTGGAAATCCACATTTCGATCAGCGTCGAGAGGTTGGGCCGACGCATCACCTGCCAGACGATGTCCTGGTCGTTGATGGTGACCACCGGGCCGGTGGCGGGCCCGATCCGCTCGCCGGTCCACAACCTGACCGCGAAACCCGGCTTCAATGTCTCGATAACCGTTCGAACGATCCGTGCCGCTCTGTCGGCTGCCTCCATGCCCGTCCTCCCCTGCTCTGCCGCTTGGCGTCGACGCCGACTTTGCCTGTCCGATCGGATAGCCGCAAGCCGCCAGCGACAAGCCCGCACCGCATTTTCACCATGGCGCCTTGCCATTTGCGGATCGACACCCCATGATGAGGGCGTCTTCAACAAATCGAAAGGAGGTGATCCGATGTCGAGTGATTTCGTTTTCCAGAACGTGGCCTCAGCGGATTGCACTTTCGGGAAGCAGTCTTCCCGTTAAGGCGCGAGATGCGCGGCTGGCGACGCCTGGAGCGCCGCGCGTCCTTTGGACGCGCAAAGGACGCTCCAGCACTTTTAAGTCACGTCGCCGCCATGAGCCGCGCCATGGACGGAAACACGGAAGGCCGCCGGCTTCGAAAGAAGCGGCGGCCTTTTCCTTGTCCGGATCCTGTCTGGTCAATGCCCTCTATTTGGTCAATGCCAGGCTTTCGATGTTGTGCGCTATGTCCTGGAAAGCCTGGTTGAGTTCCGTCCCGTTGGCGGCCTGATAGAAGTGCTTGATCTTGGCGGTATCCGGGCTCGCGCAATTGTGCAGTGTCGCCTGGGCAATCTCTTCGTTGAGATCGAAACCGATGGTGAAGATTTCGATGCCCTTGGCGCGCATGGCGGTACAGAGCGTCTTGGCTGCCGTGCGGGTCGGTTCCTTGCCGGCATCATTGTAGACCTCACCGACAGTGGCGGCATCGAAATAGGACAGGTTGAACTCGCCGTCGGTCATCAGGATCGCGATTTTGGCGACCTTGTTCGGATCCGCCTTGGCCGGCCGCTGCGAAGCATTCATCACGCTGCCCCAGCTTTCCGAAAGCATGTACCAGCTCCACTGCACGCCGATATGGCCCGAGGTGCCGCCCGATGCGACAAAGGTCTTGATGACGTTCTTGAGCGCCGCGGCGTCCGCCGTCAGCGGCTTCAACGCGGCGGCCGGGCAGGCAGCCGTGCCGGTCTGCCAGGCAAAGGACGACAACAGGTAATCGCGATTGACCATGCTGACCTCGGGGCCCGCATCCGAATATTGATAGGTGCCTTTGCGCTCGGTGGCGCAATTATCCGGACGCGTTAAGCCGGAGACGTACTGTATGGCGCCATTGCCTGGCGCTTGCTTGCGCTGGCTGGTCGAGGTTTCGACATAGACGCTGCTGGCGGCAAGCGCGCCGGCATTCACCGAATTGGCGTATGGTACGATGGAGACACGCACCCGGGGGTTGGAGGAGTCCTGGCCGTCCAGGAAGCTGTCGACCGCGTTCGCTGCAGCTGTCCTCAGATCGATGATTTTCTGGCCGGCCATCGACCCTGTGACGTCGAGCATCATCGCCACTTCGATCGTCTTGTCCGAATAGAGCGCTGTCGTCGATGCGGCAACGCGCTTCATGTCACCCATGCTGAAAAGCGGAAAATAAAGGCCGAGATCGACATGGACGTCCGCCTGAACCGTCTTGGCGGTCCTGTCGATGGTCAATTTGTCGAGGACGATCCGATCAGCCTGCAGGATGCCCGCTCGGCTGTTGGCATCGAGAAACGCCTGCACCGACTTGTTGGCATCGGCCTCCTTGATGACGCCGGTCGTCAGGTCGCGTGCAGTAGACGTCACCGCCGCATCGATCACGCCCTGCAAACTCGACTTGGCGTTGTAGAGTTGGGAAATATTGACGGCAAAGCCGACGCCCAGCGCCAGCACCGACGCAACCATGCCGAACAGAACCGCTAAATTTCCGCTGCGATCCCCGGCAACGCTGCCGATTGCGTGAAAAAGACCCCCAAAATGCCGCATGCTTCCGACTCCATTCGCCACGACCTCAAGGCCGTGTGAAGGCCGCATTGCAGGATTCCGGCCGTATGGCGCCGCGAAGGGACCAACAGCTACCGGCTCATTGTCAAACCGTTGTTTCTGCTTGGTTTCGAAATGCGGCAAGGTGAATAGCCGGTAAACGACAAGCCGCTGCGGCAGTTTCGTTTACGAAGCGCTTACCATGATCCCGATGTCTGCCGTGGAGCACAAGGACTCGATCCCGCTCCGGCACAGGCGGGCTGTGCCGAAGCGGATCAGGCGCATCGGACCTGTACGACGGCCCGGATGATCGTAACAACGGTCGCAGGCCGTTCGCGCTTGCGCTTTTATGCCAGCATCTGCGCGGTGACGGTTCTGTCGACGCCGCGATGGGGCGGGCTGAACAGATTGCTTTCCTGCTCGTAGGTCCAGACCTTGAACAGGCTGAGCCGGTGCGGGCCGAAACTGTGCAGCAGCGGCACGTCGGTCGCGTCGCGACCGCGCGCGATGACGACCCGGCCGATCCTCGGCATGTTATGGCGGGGATCGAACGTGTACCATTTGCCGTCGAGGAACACTTCCAGCCACGCCGAAAAATCCATCGGAGCCGGGTCGACCGGCACGCCGATGTCGCCGAGATAGCCGTTTGCGTAGCGGGCGGGAATGTTCATGCAGCGGCAGAGCGTGATCGCCAGATGAGCGAAGTCGCGACAGACGCCGACGCGCTCCTCATGCGCTTGCGCCGCCGTGCGGGTTGGGCGCGCATAGCCGTAACCGAACGACAGACGGTTGTGGACATAGTCGACGATCGCCTGCACCCGCGCCCAGCCGGATGGAACAGGGCCGAAAACCTGCCAGGCCAGATCACTGAGATGATCGGTCTCGCAATAGCGGCTGCCGAGCAGATAGCAGAGCACATCGTCGGGCAACTCCGTCACCGGCACTTCCCTGGCCAGCGGGTTGACCTCGTCGGCCTCGCCGCTGTCCTCGACAACGGCATCGTAAAGAATGCGAAAGCTGCCGCCGGGCGCCGTGAAGCGGCGGCAGGCGTTGCCATAAAGATCG
This sequence comes from Mesorhizobium sp. WSM4849, assembly GCF_055811385.1. Classification (NCBI taxonomy): domain Bacteria; kingdom Pseudomonadati; phylum Pseudomonadota; class Alphaproteobacteria; order Hyphomicrobiales; family Phyllobacteriaceae; genus Mesorhizobium; species Mesorhizobium sp. WSM4849. Next base: position 35,170 of record NZ_JBVVPW010000050.1, on the reverse strand, counting down.
TGATAGAGCCTGGTTGGGACGGTAGGCGAGGTCAGCACGCGGGTCTGCCGCTTGATGTCGGCCTGGCGGTCCTTATGGATCTCGAGCAGCGAAATCACCGGGGTGGCTTCAGCGCAGTCAATGGCGATTTCGTAGCCGAGCCGAATCAGCATCGCGGTTCCCCCCTTTTTTGAGTGTCGTGGAAGACGATTAAGTTAACGCGAGATGGCCGGCCGTGGTTCCCTGGTCTTGTCGAAAAAGGCGATCTCGCGCCTTCCCATGCCGCCGATGCGACGTTACGGTCGATCGACAGGCTTTTGGTCCCTTCCGAAACAACCCGGGATAGCAGATGTTCGCAGGCAGAAAATTCGCAGCCTTCCTGTTCGACATGGACGGAACGGTGGTCAATTCGATTGCCGCGGCAGAAAGGGTCTGGGCAGATTGGGCACGACGGCAAGGTCTCGACGTTGCCGCATTCCTGCCGACGATCCACGGCGTGCGGGCAATCGAGACCATCGCGCGGCTGGCGCTTCCAGGCGTCGACCCGATGCGCGAAGCCGATGCGCTTCTGCAGGCCGAGGCGGCCGATATCGACGGCATCCTTCCGATCGCCAGCGCAGCGGCATTTCTGGCGTCGCTGCCGCCCGAGCGCTGGGCCATCGTCACTTCGGCGCCGCGCGAGCTGGCTCTCCTGCGCATCGCCGCCGCCGGCATCCCGCGTCCCGCCATCCTTGTCGCGGCCGAGGACGTTTCCCGCGGCAAGCCAGCGCCGGATTGCTTCCGGCTGGCGGCCGAGCGGCTGGGCGTCGATGCGCGCGACTGCCTCGTTTTCGAAGATGCGCCTGCCGGCATATCGGCGGCCGAGGCCGCAGGAGCCACGGTCGTTGTGATCAGCGCCACCCACCAGCATCCATTGCATACGCCGCATGCTGCGATCGCCTCTTATGCCGGGCTGGGCATCACGGTCGACGACCGCGGCTGGATTATGCTCGCGGCGGAGCGCGCTGCGGCTTAGGGTGCCCTTAGAAATCGCTGGTCAGGCCCTTCACCTCCCAGTCGCCATAGCGGCCGGGCTCCTTGCCGCCACGGCCGCCGATCTCCTGGGGCATCGCGGCTTCCTGCTGCCGATAGTGTTCGCGCCGTGCTTCCGCTTCAGCCAGAGCGCGGCGCGCTGCCGGCGTCAGCGTCTTTTGCGGCGCGTCGTGGCCGGGGCCGGCAGTTGTTTCACTGGTTTCGCCCGTTTTACTGGTTTCTTCGATCATGCGATATTCCCGGCCGATTGAAACGGGCCCTGATTGAAACAGGGCCACACGTTTCCCATCATATAGCGATGAGCCGACAAGGATCGACCCCTTTTACGCAGCGCCGGCAGAAACGGAGCAGACAATGAACACACTTCGCACCGCCATGCTTTTGGCCGCGATGACCGCGCTGTTCATGGGCGTCGGCTATCTGATCGGCGGATCGGGCGGCATGGTGATTGCCTTGCTGATTGCCGCCGCCATGAACCTGTTCAGCTATTGGAACGCCGACAAGATGGTGCTGGCGATGAACCGCGCCGTCGAGGTCGACGAAAGGAACGCCCCGGAATATTACGCCATCGTACAGAGCCTTGCCAGACAGGCCGGCCTGCCGATGCCGAAAACCTATCTGATCGACAACCCGCAGCCCAATGCCTTCGCCACCGGCCGCAATCCGCAGAATGCCGCGGTTGCCGCCACCACCGGGCTGCTGCAGCAACTATCGCACGAAGAGGTCGCGGCGGTGATGGCGCACGAGCTCGCCCATGTGCAGCACCGCGACACGCTGACCATGACGATCGTCGCCACGCTTGCCGGCGCGATCTCGATGCTCGGCAATTTCGCCTTCTTTTTTGGCGGCAACCGCGACAACAACAATTCCTTCGGCATTATCGGTGTGCTGGTGGCGATGATCGTGGCGCCGTTCGCCGCTATGATCGTGCAGATGGCGATCAGCCGTACCCGCGAATACGAGGCCGACCGGCGCGGCGCCGAGATCTGTGGACGGCCGCTCTGGCTTGCCTCGGCCCTTGACAAAATCGCCCGTGGCGCCGAACGCATCCGCAACCCGGATGCAGAGCGCAATCCGGCGACCGCCCACCTCTTCATCATCAATCCTCTTTCCGGCGAGCGCATGGACAGTCTGTTTTCCACCCACCCGAACACCGACAACCGTATCGCGGCCTTGCAGGCGATGGCGCGGGATATGGTCGGTGGCGGCTCATCCGACGTGACCCCAGTGTCGCGCCCACGACAGGCCGACGAACAATCGCCATCAGGCCCGTGGGAGAAGGCAACACAGCAGCCTGAGCAGCCGCCGGCGCAACCGGCCCCGCCGAAGCCAAATCGTTGGGGCCGCAATCCGACCGGACCCAAGGGTCCGTGGTCGTGAGCGAAGCGAAACGCCGGCACCGAATTTCAGGCGATCACGAAAACAATGCAGTGAGCCCCGGCGAGCCCGTTGCCGGTCTCGCCGCGCGCAAGGCGGCTGCCCGGCTGCTCGCCGCCGTCATCGATGCCAAAACGCCGCTTGATGGGCTGACCGACCACGAGAACGGCCATCCGCAGTACAAGGCGCTCGACCTGCGCGACCGGGCGCTGGTGCGCGCCATACTGGTCACTGCGCTGCGCTTCCGCGTGACCATTGCCGGGTTACTGGCCCGCCGCCTGGAAAAGCCGTTGCCGCCCAATGCCACCGTGCTTTCGCATATTCTGCATGTGGCGGCGGCGCAGATCCTATTCCTCGATATTCCCGACAGCGCCGCCGTCGACCTTGCTGTGACCCACGCCAAGTCCGATCCGCGCACGGTGCGCTTCTCCGGTCTCGTCAACGGCGTGCTGCGCACGCTGGCGCGGTCCAAGCAGGCCGAGTTGGCTGCAGCGCTTGCCGGTACCGACGAGGCGCCGAAGTGGTTTTCCGACCGGCTGAAGGCCGCCTATGGCGTCGACAAGACCAGGCAAATCCTCGCCGCTCATCGGTACGAGGCGCCGGTCGACTTCACCGTCAAGTCAGATCCCGAGCTGTGGGCCGAGCGGCTCGGCGGCATCGTGCTGCCGACCGGCACGGTGCGCGTGGAAAAGCTCAGCGCCTCCGTCACCGAACTGCCCGGCTTCGAAGACGGCGCCTGGTGGGTTCAGGATGCCGCCGCCAGCCTTCCGGCCCGGCTCTTCGGCGACATCAGGGGTTTGCGCGTCGCCGACCTCTGCGCCGCCCCTGGCGGCAAGACCGCTCAGCTCATTCTCGGCGGCGCCACGGTCACCGCGATTGATTCCTCGAAGAACCGGTTGGCGCGGCTGTCGCAGAATCTCGAACGGCTTGGCCTGTCCGCAGAGATCGTCCAGGCCGATCTGCTCAAATACGAGCCGGAACAACTGTTCGACGCCGTCCTCCTCGATGCACCCTGTTCTTCGACCGGCACGGTGCGGCGGCATCCCGACGTGCCCTGGACGAAGACGGCGGCCGACATCGAAAAGCTCGCCGATCTGCAGCGAAGGCTGCTCGCCCGCGCCGTCACCCTGGTCAAGCCCGGCGGGCGCGTCGTCTTTTCCAACTGTTCGCTCGACCCGCTCGAAGGCGAGGCGCTTCACCGCGCCTTCCTCGCCGGAACGACTGATATCGTCGACGATCCGCTCCGCCCAGGCGAGATCGCCGGCATCGATCCCTTCCTCACGCCGCAAGGCACGCTACGCACCACACCCGCCGATCTGGAGCTCGGCTCACCGGAACGGTCCGGCCTGGACGGCTTCTTCGCCGCCCGCATGCGCAGAGCCGGCTAACGCTGAGAATTTGAAGACTGTTTTAGGGAAAATCCTGCGGAAAACAGGCTGAACTTCCAAGGTCTCCATGGAATTCGCCTTCGCATAAGTTCTTGAATCATATAACTTGTCTTCGGGTTGAGAGGTATGAGGAGGGCTTTTGGCGATCGCTGCCGGCAGCACGACGCGTCTATGGACGCTTGTCGCGAAGGAGTTCTGGCGCAAGACGCGCCGGCGCCTGCGTGCCGGGCCACTCTATCGCTGGCGCTACTCCGGCCGCACGCCGGAACGTGTGTTGATCGCTCCGCCGGACCTGCGCCTGGCCGACCCGCAGATTGCGCTCGAGATCTACTATGGCCGCTATCCGCTGTCGGGACATATGGTCGAGACCGGCGGCAAGTCGCCTTTCCAGATCGCCGTGCCCAATCCCGGCTGGCAAAAGACGCTGCACGGCTTTCGCTGGTTGCGCCACATGCGCGCCGCCGGCACCGAGCTTGCCGCCGCCAATGCCCGGGCGCTGGTCTCCGACTGGATCGCCATGCATGGCAGCAATATTGCCGGAGTCGCCTGGGAGCCTGGCACGACGGCCAAGCGCGTCATTGCCTGGCTGCAGCATTCCTCGGTGGTGCTGCAGGGCGCAGAATTTCCCTTCTACCGGGCCTTCCTGAAATCGCTGGCCATGCAGATCCGCTATCTCAGGGCGATGGCACGCGAGATGCCGGACGGCAAGGACAGGCTGCGCGCCCGCATCGCGCTGGCTTTTGCCGCTCTGTCGCTGCCGGCGCCGGCATCGGCGCTGCGCGGTGCGACCCGCAGCCTCGCCGATGAGCTCGATCGCCAGATTCTGCCGGATGGCGGACATATTTCCCGCAATCCGATAACCGTTCTTGAAATCCTCGCCGACCTTCTGCCGCTGCGCCAAACCTATGCCAATCAAGCCGAAACTCCGCCGGCGGCGCTGATGGGTGCAATCGACCGTATGCTGCCGGCGCTGCGTTTCTTTCGCCACCAGGACGGCAGCCTCGCCCGCTTCAATGGCATGGGCGCGACCATCCACGACCGCATTGCCACCATACTGCGCCACGACGACACCGCCGGCGCGCCTTTGCTGCACGCGCCGCATTCAGGCTACGAGCGCCTCTCCATGGGCGGCGTCACCGTGATCGCCGATACCGGCCCGCCGCCCCCAATCGACGTTTCCAACGCGGCGCACGCCGGATGCCTGGCTTTCGAACTGTCCTCCGGCCGCCAGCATTACGTCGTCAATGCCGGCGTCGACACCTATGGCGCCGCCGAATTCCGGCCGCTTGCCCGCGCCACGGCCGCCCACTCGACCGCCACCCTCAACGACACCTCGTCGGCGCGTTTCAGCCATTCGCTGCGCGTCAACGATCTGCTCGGCACGCCGTTGATCGGCGGCCCGCAGCATGTATCTTGCAAGCGCACCGACCAGCCAGGCAGCCAGGGTTTCCTGGCTCGCCACGACGGCTATGTCGCGCGCTTCGGCCTGCTGCATGAGCGCGAGCTGAAATTGTCGACGAACGGCAATGTGCTTGCCGGCAGGGATCGCTTTCTGCGGCCGGGCAATGCTGCGATCCGCAACAACGGCCGCGATTTTGTCACGGTGCGCTTCCACATCCATCCCGCCATAGGCCTGCTCCAGGACCAGCATGGCCGCCTGGTGCTGACCGCCGAACAGGCCGACACGTGGGTGTTCACCTGCACCGAGGTAGCGCCCGAGGTCGAGGAATCCATCTACTTCGCCGGTTTGGGCGGCCCGCGCCGCGGCCGGCAGATCGTGCTGGCCTTCAAGGCATCGGAGGTTTCCGAAGTCCATTGGCAGCTGACGCGAACGGTGATCGCCGGTCAGGTCGCAAAAAGCTGAGACTGCGGTTAGCCTCGCAGTTTGATTTCCAGGCCTCATGTGCTACGGCGCGCGGACACTTTCCCAACCAGCCGTGAAAGGCCGCCAGCCCATGGCCGTCGCCGCCAAGAACATTCCCGCGCCCGACCTCGTTCCCGTTCGTCGCGCGCTGCTTTCCGTTTTCGACAAGACCGGGCTCATCGATTTCGCGCAGGCCCTCGTCTCGGCCGGTGTCGAGCTGGTCTCCACCGGCGGCACGGCAAAGGCGATCGCTGAGGCAGGCATGGTCGTGCGCGACGTCTCCGACCTCACCGGCTTTCCCGAGATCATGGACGGCCGCGTCAAGACGCTGCATCCGTCCGTGCATGGCGCGCTGCTCGGCGTGCGCGACGATCCCGAACACGCCGCGGCAATGCGCGATCATGGCATCGAGCCGATCGATCTCGTCGTCTCCAATCTCTACCCTTTCGAGGATGTCCGCCGCTCCGGCGCCGCTTACGCCTCGATCGTCGAGAACATCGACATAGGCGGTCCGGCGATGATCCGCGCCTCGGCCAAGAACCACGCCTATGTCGCCATCGTCACTGATCCCGAGGACTATGCCTCAGTACTCAACGCACTGGAGATGAATTTCGGCTCGCTCTCGCTGGATTTCCGCAAGAAGCTGGCGGCCAAGGCCTTCGCCCGCACCGCCACCTATGATGCGGCGATTTCCGGCTGGTTCGCCGAAGCGCTGGAGATCGAGCATCCCACCTGGCGCGCCTTCGGCGGCAGGCTGGACCAGGTGATGCGCTACGGCGAGAACCCGCACCAGGGCGCCGGCTTCTACGTCGATGGCGACAGGCGGCCGGGCGTCGCGACGGCGCATCAGCTGCAGGGCAAGCAGCTTTCCTACAACAATATCAACGACACCGACGCCGCCTTCGAATTGGTAGGCGAGTTCGATCCGGCCCGCTCCGCAACTGTCGCCATCATCAAGCATGCCAACCCGTGCGGCGTCGCCGAGGGCGCTTCGCTGAAGGCGGCCTACGCCAAGGCGCTTGCCTGCGATCCGGTCTCGGCCTTTGGCGGCATCGTCGCGATGAACCGTACCCTCGATGCAGAGGCGGCCGAAGAGATCGTCAAAACCTTCACCGAGGTCATCATCGCGCCGGGCGCCTCGGAAGAAGCTATCCGCATCGTCGCCGCCAAGAAGAACCTGCGTCTGCTTGTCACCGGCGGCCTGCCCGATCCGCGCGCCGCCGGCACCACCGTCAAATCCGTCTCCGGCGGATTGCTCGTCCAGGGCCGTGACAACGCGGTGGTCGATGATCTCGACCTGAAAGTAGTGACCAGGCGCGCGCCGACGCCGGCCGAAAAGGCCGATCTCAAATTCGCCTTCCGCGTTGCGAAGCACGTCAAGTCGAACGCCATCGTCTATGTCAGAGATGGTGCCACCGTCGGCATCGGCGCCGGCCAGATGAGCCGGGTCGATTCCTCACGCATCGCCGCGCGCAAAGCGCTCGACGCGGCTGAGGCTGCTGGCGTGGCCGAGCCGCTGACTAAGGGGTCTGTCGTCGCCTCGGACGCGTTCTTTCCCTTCGCCGACGGGCTGCTGTCGGCCATCGAAGCCGGTGCCACCGCCGTCATCCAGCCGGGAGGCTCGATGCGCGACGACGATGTCATCGCCGCCGCCGACGCCCACGGCATCGCCATGGTGTTTACCGGCGTGAGGCATTTCCGGCATTGAGCGCTTCACCCTCCCCCTCGCGGGGAGGGTCGGCGAACGATCTTTGCGAAGCAAAGTTCGTGAGACGGGTTGGGGGCAGCGCCGCCCCCAACCCGCTCCGCTTCGCGGATCGACCCTACCCACAAGGGGGAGGGTAAGCTCACTCCGCCTGCGGGTTGTCCGCCGGATACGGCGTGCGGACCAGGATCGCCAGGCCGACGCCGAGGAACAGCACGATTGCCGCCATGCCTAACCGCGACGAGCCGCTGGCCAAGGTGATCGTGGCCACCATGAATGGCGCAGCAAAACTGGTCGCCCGCCCGGCCAGCGCATAGATGCCGAAATAGCGGCCTGATTCGGCAGCTGTGACGCTGCGCGCCATGTAGGAGCGCGACGATGCCTGCACCGGCCCAAAGGCAAGCCCGATCAGCAGACCGAAAAAGATGTAGGCTTTTTCGGCCGGTGTACCGAACAACCCGCCGCTATCGGCTCCGGGCATCGTCCAGGCACCGAACAGCGTGTAGCCAGGCCCGGTCGAGACGATGCCGATCGTGGCAATGCTGAGCAGGACAAGCGAAATCATCACTATGGTCTTGGAGCCGAGCGCCACGTCGAGGCGTGCGGCAACCAGGCAGCCGACGATGGCGACGACGTTGAGGATGATGCCGAACAGCCCGATCTCGGTGATCGACCAGTGGAACATCGCCGCCGCAAAGGCACCGCCCAGCGCAAGCAACGCATTGACGCCATCCTGATAGATCATACGGGCGACGAGAAAGCGGAAGATGCCGCTGCGCTTGCGTATTTCGCCCAGCGTCGATTTCAGTTCCGACAGCCCCTCGCGCACCGCCGGTCCAAGGGGAATGCCCTTGGCCGCATCCGGTGTGAAAAAGAACATTGGCAGGATGAACAGGAAATACCAGGCCGCTGAGAGGGGTCCCGTCGCCCGTGCGTCCTCGCCGAGTTTCGGATCGAGCCCGAGGATCGGATCGAGACCGACGATCGTCTTGCCGGTTGCCGACGAGCCGGCCATGAGGGCGACGACAAAGATCAGCGCGATCATGCCGCCGAGATAGCCGAGACCCCATGCCATATTCGAGATTCGGCCGATTTCGCTCTTCGGCACCAGACGCGGCATCATCGAATCGTTGAACACGGTCGAGAATTCCGCCGCGACCGAGGCCAACGAGAAGAGCAGCACGACCAGGAAAAGGTTCGAACCGGGAGCAGCGAACCACAGCAGGCAAAGACTGGTGATCTTGATCGCGGCGAAGAGTGCGATCCACGGTTTTCGCGGGCCGGTCTGGTCGGCGATCGAGCCGAGGATCGGCGACAGCACGGCGATGGCCAGGCCCGCCGCGGCGATGCCGTAACCCCATGCCGCCTGGCCCGTTTCCGGATCGCTCGCCATGCGCGAGACGAAATAGGGTCCGAAGATAAAGGTGGTGATGACCGTGAAGAACGGCTGCGCTGCCCAGTCGAACAGCATCCACCCCCAGATGCCGCGTTCCGGCGCTCGCTGCACTGTTAGCTCGGCCATATGCCCTCCCACGAATGGCGCCCCGAAGCGGGGCGCCGCTCCGCTCTATAGCGCAGTTCCTGCCGGCAATCCCGAGCGATGTGGAAAACTTCTCACAGCGCCGTCAGGTCATTGATCAGCCCCGACGCCACCGACAGCCGCGACACGGTGATATCGCCGCCCTCGGTCAGCGCCTGCAGCCGCTCGCGGATACGCCCGACCCTCTCGCCGCCGGCCTCCAGCCACGCCGCCACCGGATCCGCCGCCTCGGCATGGCTGGTGAGCGCCGCCACGGCGATGCCGCGCCTGGCCGCGCCGATCGTGTCGGTGGCGCGGGAAAGAGCCAATTGATCGTAATAGTCGGACGGCGCGATCGAGCGCGCCGCGTCCTCGACGCGCGGAATGCGGAATGCGTCGCTGACCGCGAAAAACGCCTTCGCGGCGACGACAATGTCGGCATTCGCCGTTCGGGCCGTCAGCGCGATGTCAGGGACGACGCCCGCCACATCGGCCAGCGCCAGCTGTTCGGCCAGCTTTTCGGGCGCGCCGCCCTTGGCCAGATCATGCCGCCGCTCCTCGATCCACTCGCGCGAGAAGGCCGGCAGCAGCGAAACAAGCTTCGGCTCCAGAGCCTTGCGTGCATCCTGCAATTCGGTGATCCGCTGGCCGAGCGGAGCGGTGCTAGTATCGTTCTTGAGGTACCAGCCGCTGGCCACATAGGTGAGCCGGCTAACAGCTTGATAAAGGTCGAGCTGCACCTGTCCGTCGATCTGGTTGTCGAGTGCATCGATCTGACGATAGAGCGCCGGCAACCCGAAGCCGTCTCGCACCACAGCGAAGGTCCGGACCACGTCGGCCGCGCTACGGCCCGTCGCTTCCTGCAGCCTGTTGACGAAGGATGGGCCGCCGCGATTGACCAGATCGTTGGCGACGACACGGGCGATGATTTCGCGGCGCAGGCGATGGCCATGGATCTCGGCCGCGTATTTCTTCGCCATACGCTCCGGAAAATAGCCCATCAGGTCACGGTCGAAATGCGGATCGTCCGGCACGTCGCTGGCGACGATGTCGGAAAACAGCACGATCTTGGCATAGGCCAACAGCACGCCGAGCTCGGCCCTGGTCAATGGCTCGCCGCGCGCCTCGCGGTCGGCAAGCGCTGCCGGCGACGGCAGAGCTTCGACATTGCGGTCGAGCAGGCCGCGCGCCTCGAGCGCTGCCATGAAACGACTCTGATGGGCGATGTCGGCAAGGCCGCGCTTGCGGGCAAGGGACAGCGCCAGCGTCTGCTCGTAATTGTTGGACAGCACCAGCGCGCTCACCTCGTCGGTCATCTCGGCAAGAAGCTTGTTGCGCGCTGGGCGGGTCAGCGCCCCCTTGCGCATGGCGGAAGCCAGCGCGATCTTGATGTTGACCTCGACATCGGAGCAGTTGACGCCACCCGAATTGTCGATGGCATCGGAATTGCAGCGACCGCCATTCAAGCCGAACTCGATGCGGGCCAGCTGCGTCACGCCGAGATTGGCGCCTTCGCCGATGACCTTGGCGCGCACTTCGAGCGCGGTCACTCGGATAGCATCGTTGGCGCGATCCCCGACATCCTGGTTGGTTTCCGTCGATGCCCTGAGATACGTGCCGATGCCGCCGAACCATAAAAGGTCGACCGGCGCCTTGAGGATGGCGCTCATGATCTCGACCGGCGAGGCGGTCGTCTTGCCGAGGCCGATCGCCGCGGCCGCGGCCGGCGGCAGCGTGATCGACTTCTGGCTGCGCGAGACGATGACGCCGCCTTCGGACAGTTTTGTCTTGTCGTAGTCCTGCCAGCTCGAACGGGCGAGGGCGAACATGCGCCGGCGCTCGGCCATCGAAGCCGCCATGTCGGGATCCGGATCGATGAAGATGTCGCGATGGTCGAAGGCGGCGATCAGCCGGGTCTGCTCGGACAGCAGCATGCCGTTGCCGAACACGTCGCCCGACATGTCGCCGACGCCGACGACGGTGAAGGGCGTGGTCTGGATATCGCGGTTCATCTCGCGGAAATGCCGCTTGACTGCTTCCCAGGCGCCCTTGGCGGTGATGCCCATCTTCTTATGGTCGTAGCCGGCCGAGCCGCCGCTGGCGAAAGCGTCGTCGAGCCAGAAGCCATGCTTCTCGCTGATGGCATTGGCGGTGTCGGAAAAGGTCGCCGTGCCCTTGTCGGCGGCGACGACGAAATAGGGATCGTCCTGGTCGCGCCTGGTCACACCGGCTGGCGGAATGACGTCGTCCAGGCCGATATTGTCGGTGATCGACAACAGGCTTGAGACATAATTCTTGTAGGCGGACGCGCCGGCTTCGAAGATGGCGTCGCGGCCGCTGCCCATCGGCAGCTTCTTCGGATAGAAGCCGCCCTTGGCGCCGACCGGCACGATGACCGCGTTCTTGACCTGCTGCGCCTTGACCAGCCCGAGCACCTCGGTGCGGTAGTCCTGGGCGCGGTCCGACCAGCGCAGGCCGCCGCGGGCGACCGGGCCGAAGCGCAGATGCACGCCCTCGACCTCGGAACCGTAGACGAAGATCTCCCGCCACGGCCGCGGCGCCGGCAGGCCGTCGACCGCCTGCGAGTCGAGCTTGATCGCCAGCGACTGGCCCTTCTCCTTAGTATCGGGAACGAAATGATTGGTTCGTAGCGAGGCTTCGATCAGGTTGAGGTAACGACGGATGATGGTGTCGTCATCGATGTTGGGAACCTCTTCCAACGCATCCCTGATCTTGGCCTTGAGGTGCTTGGCCGCGACCACCCCTTCCGTCTCCGCCGTCGGTCCTAGGCGGGCGACGAACAGCTCATGCAGGCCACGCGCTATCTCCGGATAGCGGTTGAGTGCGGCGGCGATGAAATCCTGGCTCTGCGGGATCCCGGCCTGCTGCAGATAGCGGCCATAGGCGCGCAGGATGGTGACCTCGCTCGACCACAGGCCGGCGGTCTGGGCAAGGCCGTTATAGCCGTCATTGTCGATGTCGCCGCGCCAGACGGAAAGGAACGCGTCCTCGAACAGCGCGCCGCGGTCGCCAAGGTCGATCGGCTTGCCGTAGCTGTTTTCGAGCTCCATGTCGTGGATGAAGACCATGCCCGGCTGATCACTATTGATCATGCCGGAAGCCTCGTCCCCGACCTCGAAGGTGCGCTCGCTGATCACGCGGAAACCGATGTTCTCCAGCACCGGCACCCGCCGCGACAGCGCCACCGGGCTGCCATGGTGATAGATCTTCAGCGCCGCCTGATGCGGTTCCTGGTTGGCGTGACGGTAGTAGTCGATGGCGATCGGGTTGGCCGCGCTGATCCTGGCGATGCGCCCGGCATCGGCCAACGCCTCCGCCGGCGAAAAGCTGTCGCGATAGCTTCCCGAGAAGCGCGAGGCGATCGCCGTGAGCGCCGCATCGGCGCCGGTCTCGGCCGCGGTCTCGCGCAGAATGTCGTCCCAGGTCCGCACGATGGCGCGAATCGCTGCCTCGATCGTCGCCTGGTCGACCTTCGGCGTCCTGCCGCCGGAACGGCCGATGATGAAGTGGACACGCGCCAGCCCGCCTTCCGGAAAGGCGGGGTAGTAGGCCGACAGCCGGCCTTGGAACACCGTCTTCAGATAGGTGCCGATCTTCTCGCGTACGACGCTGTCGTAGCGGTCGCGCGGCACGAAGACGAGGATCGAGACGAAGCGGTCGAACTGATCGGCGCGCACCAGCGCTCTGACGCGCGGCCGCTCGATCAGCCCCAAAATGGCTTCGGCGTGCTTGCGCAGGATCGGCACCGGAACCTGGAACAGTTCGTCGCGCGGATAGCTCTCCAGCACGTTGATCAGTGCCTTGCCGGAGTGATCTTCAGGGTTGAAACCGGATTTGGCGATGATGGTTTCGGCTTTCGACCTGAGATAAGGGATCTTCATCACCGAGCGCGTGTAGGCGGTCGAGGTGAACAGGCCGACAATGCGCAGTTCGCCGGCAAGCACGCCCTTGGCGGTGTAGGTCTTTACGCCGATGTAATCTAGATAGATGCGGCGATGCACGGTCGATTTGGCGTTGGCCTTGGTGACGATCAGCGGTTCCGGCCCGTGCAGGAAGGCGCGGATTTCCGGCGTCGTCGACACCGCTTCGGTGCCGCGCCGTAGCACCAGCACGTCCGGATCGGAGAGGATGCCGAGGCCGGGTTTTTCGGTGCGCTCCAGCGTGCCGCTCTTCTCGCCGCCGGTATATTTGAACTCGCGCATGCCGAGAAAGGTGAAATTGTCGTCGCGCAGCCATTCGAGGAAGGCGATCGCTTCGGCAACGTGGGCCTTGTCGAGCGGCACCGGGGCGTAGCGGAACTCCGAGATCGCCTGGTCGAGGCGGGCCAGCATAGGCTTCCAGTCGGTGACCGCGGCGCGCACCTGGCCCAATATTTTTTTCAGCCGCTCGGCCAATGCCATGGCCTGATCGGCCGAAAGACGGCCGATATGGACATGGATGACACTCAACCGTTCATGGCTGTGATCGCCCTTGGCAAAGCCGCCATCGCCGAGGATTTCGTCGACGCCGCTCTTGCCGTGCCTGACGACGATGACCGGATGGGTGACCAGCAGCGGTTCGCCGGCGCTCTCGGTGATCTCGCCGAGGACGGAATCGAACAGGAACGGCATGTTGTCGTTGACGACAGTGATCACGGTCATCGGCCTGCCCTGGCGGACAACACCGGAATCGACCTCTATGGCGACGACGCAATCGCCCTTCCTGTGCCTGGCGACGGCGCGTCCGGCGAGATCGGCTGCGCGTTCGAGGGCGGTGACCTCATAGGCGGCGACATCTTCGGCCGGCGCTCGGGCCAGCAGGTAGTCGGCAAGCCTGCCGGGTTTCTCGCTGCCTTTGGCCGTGCTTATCTTTTTCAACTGGCTTGCAGATTTCAGGCCGGCCATGTCGCTAATCCCTCCCGTCATATGTTTTGCGACTATGGTAGCAGATGACCGATATTTGGCGACAAAGGTTTGACCGCTTGCGACGAAATGTCGGGATTCGCCGCTGGGTCACCGAAAACGAGGAGAAAATCCGCCATGAAAGACAAAATCATCGCACTTGACCTCGCGCCTGCGGAACTGAGCGAAGCGACGAAAGCCTATTTCGCCAAATGCGAGGAGAAGCTCGGCCTCGTTCCCAATGTGCTTTTGGCTTACGCTTTCGACGAGACGAAGCTGCGTGCCTTCACCGATATGTACAACGATCTGATGCTGGGCCAATCCGGCCTGTCGAAGCTGGAGCGCGAGATGATCGCGGTCGCCGTCTCCTCCATCAATCATTGCTACTATTGCCTCGCCGCCCATGGCGCGGCGGTGCGCCAGCTTTCCGGCGACCCGGCCTTTGGCGAGATCATGGTGATGAACTTCCGCGCCGCCGACCTGTCCGCGAGACAGAAGGCGATGCTTGAATTCGCGGTGAAGCTGACCGAGCAGCCGGCGAAGATCGTCGAGGCCGACCGGGCAGCGCTGCGTGAGGCCGGCTTTTCCGATCGCGACATCTGGGACATCGCCTCGACCGCCGCCTTCTTCAACATGTCGAACCGGGTGGCGGCGGCGGTCGACATGCGGCCGAACGATGAATACCACGCTATGGCGCGGTGAGGTGCGGCCCAACCGAACCGTATATTAGCCATTGCGCATTCTCGTTGCGTCTTTGCCGGTTTGGTCCGATGATCGCCCTGCGGCGTGACCGCATGCAGGTTCGACGCCGCTGATCAACGGAGGAGAACATGGCGAAATTTCTCTATGTGTATCATGGCTCGGGCAAGATGCCGACCGACGAGGCCGAACGGAAAGCAGCGATGGATGCCTGGAACGGCTGGTACGGCAAGCTTGGCTCGGCCGTAGTCGACGGCGGCAATCCGGTCGGCATGTCGAAGACCGTCCTGCCGGGCGGCAAGGTCGAGAACAATGGCGGCAGCAATCCGACCGCCGGTTACACAATCATCGAAGCGAAAGACATCGACGATGCCGTCGCCAAGGCCAAGGATTGTCCTATCCTGACGGACCCGGGTTTCAGCGTCGAGATCGCGCCGATCATCGAGATGATGTGACGCTCAGGACCGCGCCGCGATCGCCGCAGCGGCGCCGGCCATGGTGCCGGCGCTGACACGGTTGGCGATCTTCATCGCCCGCTTGCTCTTCAGCAGTTTTCGCGCCTGCGCTGCCGCGAGCACCCAGGCGAGAGTGATGGTGACCAGAACCACGGCCATGGTCAGCGTCAGTTCGATCCAGCCGACGACCGTCACCGAGGCGAGATCGATGATGGTCGGCAGCAGCGCCAGGTAGAACATCATGATCTTGGGATTGCCGAGCGTCACCGCCATGCCGGCAAAGAACAGTTTGACGGCCGACTCCTCGCGCGGCATCTCGCCCTCGCGCGCCTCGACCGGAGCGGTCCACATCTTCCAGGCGAGGTAGGCGAGATAGGCGACGCCGACCCATTTCAGCACGACGAAGGCGAGATGGAAGGTCTGCGCCACCACCGCCAGGCCGAATACCGCCAGCGACAGCCAGATGCCCTCGCCGATCCACATGGCGAGCAGGAACGGAAACACGTCGCGAAAGCCCTTTGCGATGACCCGCGCCACCAGAGCGGCAATCGATGGGCCGGGCGAGCGGGCGGCGACGAAAAGGGCGGCGGCGAAGATCAGAAGCGAGGTGAAGTGCATGACCGGGATCTTTGCTTGGGACGTTGACCGCTCGATTGTAGCGCAAGTGTTCCACCTGCGGTAGCACCGACCAAGGAAGAGGCTTGCCGGCTCGACACCTCGCGGTTAGAATTTCCGCCCGACACAATTTCGAGCTTCACTTTGCCTGCGTAACCGCCGGTCTCGTCAACTCCCCCGACACAATGCATGGCGCCGCTTTTCGCGACGCCTGTTTCATATCATGTGTTCCTCAGGGTGGCGGTTCGAGACCGGTTTGGCACTGCTGAACCGCTGTCGCGCGCAGTCACCCGCGCCACCTGGATTTCCGACCACCGCAGCCTCTCGCCACGCCGTGCCCGTATGGCATCTCGACATCGCTGATCTGACGAACTTCCCGACGGGAAGGGCTTTTCGGCATGTCTTCTATACTGCGTATGCGCTGGGCGATCGCGCCCAAAACCGCACCTCGACCTCACATCAACTGCAATCGCTGCGGCGGCCTGAAGGCGTACCACAGCAGCGGGAAATTCCGCGTCAACGCCAACGGCAAACGCATCGATGCGTGGCTGATCTATCGCTGCGTCGATTGCGGCAATTCCTGGAATTTCGGCATTCTGGAGCGGTGCAACCGCCGCGAGATCGAGCCGGCGCTGCTGCAGGCGCTTGAAAGCAACGACCCGGCCCTGGCGCGTCGCCATGCCTTCGATGTTGTCGCGCTGCGAAGCAGGGTCGGGCGCGTCGAGGAGTTTCCCGAAGCCGCCGTCCACAAGGAGATGCTCGGCGACAGGCCGCAAAACACCACCGCTCTCGAACTCCAGCTCGGGCTCGAGATGCCTACAGCGCTACGGCTCGACCGGTTGCTCGCCAGCCAACTCGGCATCTCGCGATCGCGGGTTCAGGCCTGGGAAGAGAAGCGATTGCTGGTCGTAGGTCCTGACGGGGCCAAAGCCTTGCGCAAGCCGGCTCGAGCGGGAACGGCGATCCGCATCGAGCTCGTCGGTGAGCCCAACCGGGAAGCCATCATCTCGGCTGCCGGCGGATGAAACCACGAGGGAAGGAGCACACGAGTATTCCTAAGCTGTTTCCAAATCTTTGGCGTTTTTCGCTCGCTGAGACGCGCCAAGGAACCGCAAGGGAAGAGTAAGCATCGATAGATTGGGATGTGCCTTGCGCATCATTTTCCATGCGTATCGGTCTGCCTGCTTCTCTTGATCAGGGTCTTGTCCGAATTCGATATGCTGCAGCGCGTGGTGTCCTACCTCATGATAGAGCGTTTTCTCGATCATGAATCTCCGGACTGCGTTGCCAATCCTATGCTTGGATGGGCGTCGCCAGACAATCTCGATGACCGATACTGCCTGGAGATACGTCCCAGCGAATTCGGGCTCGGAGACTTCAGGAATTATGTAGAGTCGGGAAATGCCAACCAGATCGGCTTCAGGAACATTTGCGAGCCAACGCCCAACGTGCCGGGAGGCTTCAAAGCGGCTGTCGAGCTTGCCATGCTCCAGAACAAGGATTTCGCCAACCGAAGACCGCCGCCAGTCGTCCATTGTAAAGTGAATGATGCTGCGGAGCGCGGCACGCATAACGGGAGTTATCGGTCTCGCGAGCGAATCCGAAATGTACCGCCGGGATGCATCTTCATCGATGTCGTGCAGAGCAGTAGCGAGGCCCGCCACAAGCGTTGCGATTTCACGGTGGGAAACCTTGCCTAGATCGATCTTTGCAAGTTCATGCTCGATCGCTGGCAGTGCTGCATTGCCAAGTTCAACAAGATTCCTGTGAGCGACGAGCCTTCGCAGCATGTCATCTTGCATGAGGCTCCGGACGAGGTCCCGAACTGCATTTCGCACACCCGTTTCCTCGCCTCTACCCACAGCCAACTACCGCGGCGGGTAGCCCTGCCCACGCAGCGAGAACGTTTGTTGCGCCGCCTTCATCTCGTCAAAGATAAAAAACCTTACGCCGCGCCGACCACTTTCGCCGATTTCTCAAAACGCTTGCGCTCGTTCGGGTCGAGGTAGAGCTTGCGCAGGCGAATGGTCTTCGGCGTCACCTCGACCAGCTCGTCGTCCTGGATCCAGGCCAGCGCGCGTTCCAGCGTCATGCGGATCGGCGGCGTCAGCTTCACCGCCTCATCCTTGCCGGCGGCGCGGATGTTGGTCAGCTTCTTGCCCTTCAGCACGTTCACTTCGAGGTCGTTGTCGCGTGAATGGATGCCGATGATCATGCCCTGATAGACCTTGACGCCTGGATCGATGACCATCGGACCGCGATCTTCCAGGTTCCACATGGCATAAGCCACTGATTCACCCTGTTCGTTGGAGATCAGCACGCCATTGGTGCGGCCCGGCAGTTCACCCTTGTAAGGTTCGTAGGCATGGAACAACCGGTTCATGACAGCGGTGCCGCGCGTGTCGGTCAGCAGTTCCGACTGGTAGCCGATCAGGCCGCGCGTCGGCGCGTGGAAAACGATGCGCTGGCGGTTGCCGCCCGACGGGCGCAATTCGACCATCTCGGCCTTGCGCTCCGACATCTTCTGCACGACGACACCGGCATGCTCCTCGTCGACGTCGATAACGACTTCCTCGACCGGCTCGAGCAATTCGCCGTTGTCGCCCTGCTGCATGACGACCCGCGGACGCGACACGGCGATCTCAAAACCTTCGCGGCGCATCGTCTCGATCAGAACGGCAAGCTGCAACTCGCCGCGGCCGGAGACGAAGAACGAGTCCTTATCAGGCGATTCCTCGATCTTCAGCGCGACATTGCCTTCGGCCTCGCGCAGCAGGCGGTCGCGAATGACGCGGCTGGTCACCTTGTCGCCCTCGGTGCCGGCCAGCGGGCTATCGTTGACGAGGAACGACATCGTCACGGTCGGCGGATCGATCGGCTGCGCATGCAGCGGCTCGGTCACCGACGGGTCGCAGAACGTGTCGGCGACGGTGCCCTTCGACAGGCCGGCAATGGCGACGATGTCGCCCGCCTGCGCTTCATCGATCGGCTGGCGCTCGAGCCCGCGGAAGGCCAGGATCTTCGAGATGCGGCCGGTTTCGACCTGGGTGCCGTCATGATGCAGCACCTTGACCGCCTGGTTGGATTTCAGCGTGCCGGATTCGATGCGGCCGGTGATGATGCGGCCAAGGAACGGATTAGCTTCCAGGATGGTGCCGATCATTCGGAACGGGCCGGGGTGGACGGTCGGCGCCGGCACATGCTTGATGACGAGGTCGAACAGCGGCGCCAGACCCTGATCCTTCGGACCTTCGGGGTTTTCCGACACCCAGCCGTCGCGGCCTGAACCGTAAAGGATCGGAAAGTCGAGCTGATCGTCGGTCGCGTCGAGCGCTGCAAAAAGGTCGAACACTTCGTTGACCACCTCGACGTGGCGGGCGTCCGGCCGGTCGATCTTGTTGATGACGACGATCGGCTTCAATCCGACCTTGAGCGCCTTGCCGACGACGAATTTGGTCTGTGGCATCGGCCCTTCGGCGGCGTCGACCAGCACGATGGCCGAATCCACCATCGACAGGATGCGCTCGACTTCACCGCCGAAATCGGCGTGGCCGGGAGTGTCGACGATGTTGATGCGGGTATCCTTCCAGTCGACCGACGTCGCCTTGGCCAGGATGGTGATGCCGCGTTCCTTTTCCAAGTCGTTCGAATCCATGGCGCGTTCGGCAACGCGCTGGTTGTCGCGGAACGAGCCGGACTGCTTCAGGAGCTGGTCGACGAGGGTGGTTTTTCCATGGTCGACGTGCGCGATGATCGCGATGTTACGAATTTTCATGTTGTGGTCTCGGGAGCGTTGCAGGCAGCAGGCCAAAAGGCGCTGCCTCTTTCGGTTGGGCGGCTCATACAGGGTTTTTCGCAATTGCGAAAGAGGAGGCGTGCCACCAAATACATGGTCACCAAATCTTAAGCGTCTTGGTGTGAAATGGAATTATTAACCAAAGCGGAACCTTTCACGGTCGGGACAGTTCAAATTTCATGAGCAATACGGGCATCAGATACCGGCCAATCGCATGGGCTGCCCTCGCCGTCCTCCTTGCGGTAGGCGCAGCACAATCCGCCGCGACGTTGAAGGAAACACGGCCCGCCCTGCCGTCCGACACCCGAACGGCGGAGCAGTGGTTTGCCGATGCTCCCGATGGCGTCGACCCGGTGGTGACCGGGCCGGTTAGCGCTGCCTTCAAGCAGAGGCAGGAGGCTGCCAACTGCGACAGTGCTGTTTGGCCGCAAATTCCGACCGTTTGCTATCCAGATTAGAGGTCTTGCCAACGCCGGCGCGGCCCGTCATCCGCCTGCCGGCACCTTCTCCCCGTGAACGGGGAGAAGCCCGCTGCGCGAAATGTCGGCTCTCCTTCTGCAACGTTCGCGATTAGCGAAATCTTCGATGCGGCCCACTTTCTCCCCGTTTACGGGGAGAAATGCCCGGCAGGGCAATGAGGGGCAGCGCGACATCACCCAAGCCTGATACAAGGTGACCCAGTCCCCTCACGCCGACTGCACCGGATCGAGCGTGACCTTGTAGAGTTCATTGTCGTCGCGATCCATCAGCCGCACCGTCATCTGTTCAGTGGCGCCGTCGATATCGACGAGGCCGAAGAACTGCAGGCCGGCCGACGGTGGCAGGTTCTGCCCCTGCTCGGCGGTTGGCGCCTTGATGAATTTCAGCTCCGGGCCGAAGGTCATGTCGAAATCATTGGGTCCATAGGTGCCGGCATGGAGCGGACCCGAGATGAACTCCCAGAACGGACTGAAGTCCTGGAACTGGGCCTTGTCAGGATTGTAGTAATGCGCCGCCGTGTAGTGGACGTCGGCGGTCAGCCAGACAGTGTTGGTGATACCGGCATTCTTTATATAGCGAAGGAGGTCGGCAATTTCCAGCTCGCGGCCCTTGGCCGGGCCATTGTCGCCATTGCTGATGGCCTCGGCGCCGGCCTTCTTGGTGGCGTCGTTCCAGACGACGAGACCGAGCGGCATATCGGCGGCGATGATTTTCCAGGTCGCGTTGGAGGTTGCCAGTTCGCGCTTCAGCCACTTCGTCTGCTGTTCGCCGAGAATGCGCGATTGCGGCGTCACCGTATCCTGCATGCCAGGGCCGTTGGCGCCGCGATAGGAACGCATGTCGAGGAAGAACACTTCGAGCAGCGGCCCGTAGGCGATCTTGCGATAGACGCGGCCTGGTTCCGACGGCTCGTAGCGGATCGTCGTCATCTCGTGGAAGGCGCGTGCCGCGCGTGCCGCCAGCACATGGATGTTTTTTTCCGAGTAGCGGTCGTCGGCGCTCAGGTCCTTCGAATCCGACCAGTTGTTCACCACCTCGTGGTCGTCCCACTGGTAGAAGGTCGGGCAGATGGCGTTGAGCCCCAGCACATGCCCATCCATCAAATTGTATTTCCACTGACCCCGGTACTCGTCCAGCGTCTCAGCTACCTTGCGCTTTTCGTCGATGAGGACGTCGTTCTTCCACTTGCCGCCGCCGGGAACGTCGACCTCGTCCTTCATCGCGCCGTCAGCATAGATGGTATCGCCGGAATGCAGGAAGAAATCGGGCGTATGCTTGCCGATCGTGGCATAGGTCTTCATGCCGGTATCGTCGATGCCCCAGCCCTGGCCGGCGGTATCGCCCGACCAGGCGAACCGGATATCACGCTTCGAGGCCGGCGCCGTGCGGAAGCGGCCGACGATCGGCTCGGAGACGGCGTTGATGTCGGCGAGATCGGCCGCGATCATGCGGTAGAAGATGTCCTGGTCGGAGGCGAGGTCGGTGAGCAGCCGCTTTACCGTGTAATCGCTGGCCGGCGACGTATCGAGCGGCGCAAGGCGCAAGGCGTTGGCGAAATTTTCCGTCGACGACACTTCGAACATGACACGCGAAGGGCGGTCGGTGCGGGTCCACACCACGCCGCTGGTTGCGTCGACATCGCCCGACTGGATGCCATGGGTGAAGGCGGGCCGCTGATTGGCGCGCGAATAATAGGGAAGCGCTAGGCCCGATACGCCGACGAGGCCAGCGGCGCTCGCGGACGTGACAAAGGCGCGCCGGGTCATCGAAATCTTGTTCATGGCTGTCTCCTGGATGGCGTTGAACGGCGCCGCCAAGCTCCAGCCTCAATGTTTCAGGCACATCTCGAAACCATGAAGGTTTCGTAACAATCGACAGGAGGAAGGCTAGGTCGCGCAGACGGCGAATCTGCCGATCTCCCCCCTCGTGGGGGAGATGGCCGGCAGGCCAGAGGGGGTCGTCTCGCGTGGAGCGCCGACCTCCTGTGTCTGCGATAAGGGGACGAGCCCGGTCGGACCGACCCCCTCTGGCGCTTCGCGGCCATCTCCCCCTCGAGGGGGGAGATTAGCGCTCAGCCGCCACAGCCCTAAGCCGCCTGCGGGTTCGGCGCGAAGGCCGGACGGCTGGTGTTGATCAACAGCGAGATGCAGGCTGCGGCTATTGCGGTCATGCCGGCGATGAGGAAGGCAAGCTCGTAATTGCCCTGCAATTCACGCATGGTGCCGCCGAAGAAAGCGGCCGCCGCCGCACCCACCTGATGGCCGGCGACGATCCAGCCGAAGACGATCGGCCCGCTGCGATCGCCGAACGCCTCGTTCGACAGCCTGAGCGTCGGCGGCACGGTGGCGATCCAGTCCAATCCGTAGAGCACGGCGAAGATGATCAGGCTGGTCGACGAGAAGCCGGAATAAGGCAGGTAGATCAGCGACAGGCCGCGGATGCCATAATAGACGCCGAGCAGCTTGCGCGGATCGAAACGGTCGGTGAGCCAGCCTGACAGCGTGGTGCCGATCAGGTCGAAGATGCCCATCAGCGACAGCAGGCCGGCGGCTTGCACTTGGCCGATACCCATGTCGCCGCAAAACGCGATCAGGTGCGTGCCGACCAGTCCGTTGGTGGTGAAGCCGCAGATGAAGAAGGTGGCGAACAGGTACCAGAACACGCGCGTGCCGGCGGCACGGCGCAGCGTGCTGAGCGTGTGCGTGAGGAAATTGCCCTGCGAAGCCGGCGGAACCGGCGGCACGTCATCGGCGTCCGCACCGTAGCGTACCATGCCGATCGAAGCCGGACGCTCCGGCACCAGCAGCCAGACCAGCGGCACCAGGCAGGCGGTGGCGACCGCAATGGCGATGGCGACAGGCTTCCAGCCGCCCAACTGGGCGAGCGCGGCGAGCAGCGGCAGGAACACCAGCAGGCCGGTGGCGGCGGAGGCCGACATCAGTCCCATCACCAGGCCGCGATTGGTCTTGAACCAGCGATTGACAATGGTGGCGCCGAGCACCGTGGCGACCGCGCCGGAACCGACACCCGAAAACACGCCCCAGGTGAGAAGCAGGTGCCACGGCTCGGTCATCAACAGGCTGAGCGCCGTCGAGCCCGACATCACCACCAGCGACGCCAGCAGCGTGCGGCGCAGCCCGATCCGTTCCATCAGTGCCGCGGCAAACGGCCCGGTCAGGCCGTAGAGGAAGATGCCGATCGCCGCGGCGAGCGAGACGACGTCGCGCCGCCAGCCGAAACTCTCCTCCAGCGGCAGCATCATGACAGCCGGCGCCGACCGCAGGCCCGCCGCGATCAGCAGGCAGAGGAAAATGACGGCGACCACGACGAAAGCGTAGCGCTGGCCAAACGGGCGGGATTGGACTATCATGTTACTGACCGGTACGTTGCGATGCGCCGAAGTATACGTACCGATCGGTAACATTGTCAAGCAGGCAACACCGTGTCGAGAATCAAAAGCATTGAACCAGCGATCAAAGCGGATGAAGTAGCCCCACCGCGCGCCGGCGAAAAAATCCTTCGCGTTGCCCGCGACCTGTTCTACCGGCAAGGCATCAGGGCAATCGGCGTCGACGAGATCGTGCGGCGCGCCGGCGTCACCAAGCCCAGCCTCTATCGCAGCTTTCCCTCCAAGGACGAATTGGCCGCCTCCTATCTCCGGCAATACGACCTGGAGTTCTGGGAGCGCTTCGATGCGGCGGTGGCTGCCCATCCCGGCGATTCGCGCGCGCAGATCGCAGCCTTCCTGACCCGCATCGGCAAGCGCACGCAAAAGCCCGACTATCGCGGCTGCGGCATGACCAATGCGGCCGTCGAATATCCCGAGCACGGCCATCCGGCCCGCGTGGTGAGCGAGGCCAACAAGCAGGAATTGCGACGACGCCTGCGCGCCATGGCGGCGGCAATGGGTGCCGGCGACGCCGATACGCTGGGCGACGGGCTGCTGCTTCTGATCGAGGGCGCCTATATCAGCGGCCAGCTGTTCGGTGCCGGCGGACCGGCAAAGTCTGTGGCCCGCAACGCCGACCTGCTGATCGAAGCGAGCTTGAAGAAATAGCGTTTAAAGATACCGTGCGGCAGCCTCGAAACGGAGTTGTTCGCGATGCGTCGCCTTTTGATGATCCCGCTTGCCCTTGCCGGCCTCTGCCAGGCTGCTCAGGCCGGCGACATTTCCAGCGCCTACACCGATCTCGACTGGAAGAAGGACTGCGTGACCTACGCGCAGGCGGAAGAAGGCGACGGCGACTGGGCCAGTCTTGCCTGCTCGGGCTATCGCGGCTACGCGGTGCTGATCGCCTATGACGATGCCCGGGAATCGCTGTTCTACGGTTTTCCGCCCAGCGACATGACCGCGGTCTGGGAAAGTTTTGTCGGGCTCAATTCGGCTGCACCCAGACTCGAGTGGCGCATCGAGACGAACGGCGATCTGGCCATTCCTTTCGCGGTCATCCACCGTCGCTCGATCAGCAATCCCGAGGGGGAGAACAAACCGACAGAAGTGCTGATCGTCGCCAAGGTCGCCCAGCCGGAGAATTATGAGGGCTGCACCGTCGGCCTTGTGCTGGCCACCGGCAACCTCAGCGCCAACGACCAGGCCCGCAAGCTCGCCGACGAGAAGGCGCGGACCTTTGCATGCGGCAAGGACAAGCGCGTCGTTATCGGCAACGCGCCCGCTTTCGGCCGCGTCGATAACTGACTTCGTCATCCTGGGGCGGAGCAAGGAGCGCAGCGACGCAGCGCAGACCCCCGGATCCATGCCGTGACGTCAAAGCGCCGCAACGGTGCAGAATTCTGGTCCGCTGCGCACTTCGGTTGATGTCACGGAATGGATCCCAGGGTCTGCGCTCCGCTTCGCGTCGCTCCGCCCAGGGATGACGAAGCTGAGGGGCTTCGGCCAACCTCAATCGTTGCGACAACCCATTCGGTCAACTTCAGGCGTTCGGCTACTTGCTTTTCTTCGCCCTTTCGATCGCCTCGACGATCATCTTCTTGGCATAGGCGGCATCGTGCCAGCCTTCGATCTTGACCCATTTGCCGGGTTCGAGATCCTTGTAGTGCTCGAAGAAGTGCTGCACCTGCTGGCGGGTGATGTCGGGCAGGTGCGTGTATTCGGTGACGTTCTCGTAGCGCAGCGTCAGCTTGGGCGAAGGCACCGCGATGATCTTTTCGTCCAGACCGGAATTGTCTTCCATCACCAGCACGCCGATCGGCCGCACATTGATGACGCAGCCCGGCACCAGCGCGCGCGTGTTGCAGACCAGCACGTCGATCGGGTCGCCGTCACCCGACAGCGTGTGCGGCACGAAGCCGTAATTGCCGGGATAGCGCATCGAGGTGTGCAGGAAGCGGTCGACGAACAGCGTGCCGGCCTCCTTGTCCATCTCGTACTTGATCGGCTCGCCGCCGATCGGCACTTCGATGATGACGTTGACGTCCTCCGGCGGGTTTTTTCCGATGGCGATGGCTTCGATACGCATGGCTTTTGTCCCTCTTTCGATTGGAGACCGATAGCGGGCAGCGGCGCATGGTGCAATGCGGCGAATGGTACTGAGGACATCATGACTTCGTCATCCCAGGGCGGAGCGAACGCGAAGCGGAGCGCAGACCCTGGGATCCATTCCGTGAAATCAGCCGAAGAATGCAGCGGCGCAGAATGAAAGCCACGATCCTCTCCGCCCTGTTCGGCATCAGAGGATCTGCACCGTCGCTACGCTCTAAAGTTACGGCATGACCCCAGGGTCTCCGCGACGTCGCTTCGCTCCTGCTCCGCCCCGGGATGACGAGGCTCGGTCATTCCCAGACGAAGGCGACCTTCTTCAGAGCCTTCTGCTCGAAGATCTCGACGCCCTCGGCGACGTCGCGGCCGCCGGCGCCGGCATAGAAGGTGAGCGCGCTCTGGTTGTCCTCCAACGCCCACACCACCATGCCTTTCAGGCCGTGGTCTGCCAGTCGCGCCCGTGCGGCCGAGAATAGCCGGCTGCCGAGCCCGATGCCCTGATATTCCGGGCGCACGTAAAGTTCGTAGATCTCGCCCTGCTGCTTGAGCTCGCGGGCGCGGTTCTTGCCGATCGTGGCGTAGCCGGCGACCTTGCCGCCGATCTCGACGACCAGAACGGTGGCGGCACGACGGATGGCGTTCGCCCACCAGTCAGCGCCGCGGCGGTTGATCATCGATGTCAGCGTGCGATGCGGGATGATGCCGGAGTAGGCGCCGCGCCAGGCCAGCAGATGCACGTCGGCGATGGCGCTTGCGTCGCGCGGCTCGGCTTTCCTGATGTCGATGCTCAGCGTCTTCATGATTGGTTAACCATAAACCCGCATCGGCCGATTGCAAGAGTCCGGTCAGCGCCTCCCAAGCTTTCGCACAGACGATAGACGTGCCTGCGACACGAAAAGAGCCTGTCTGAAAACGCGTTCTGCCGAGGCGAATGGCGCGCAGAAAATCGCGTCAGGCGTCCGGCAGAGTAGCGTTTGCAGGCAGGCTCTTAGATCTCGACCAGATGGTCGTCTAGCTCGTTGCTGTCGCCGGTAGAAACCGGGAAATGCTCGGCCAGCACCGCACCCGTCGCTTCGATCGCCATGATGAAGCCATCGGCGAGACGATCGTCGCCGGCATGCGCGGTAAGGTCGCGGACGACGCCGTCCCAGACATCCTGGCCGACACGGCTATCGATGCCGCTGTCGGCGATCACTTCGGCGTAGTGCTCGGCAATGGAGACGAAGACCAGCACGCCGGTGCGTGCTGCGGTGCGATGGACGTTGCGGGCGAGGAACTGCTTTATCGCATTGGCGTGCGCAGCCTGGTAGCGCAGCCGTCTCGGCACCAGGTGGATGCGCAAGCCGGGCAGCGCCCACAACACGACAAGCACCGAGGCCATCGCCAGAAGTTGCGCAATAACGAAATGCGGCACGCGGATCGACAGCCACCACGCTTCCAGCCCGTAACTGACGGCGAGGCTGACAACGAGCATGGCCAGCGTCGCCATGAAGGCGGCCGGAAAGAAATAGCCGTCGCTGGCATAGGCCACCACGCAGTAGATTTCGCCATCGGTCGTTGATTCGGCGGCGCGGATCGCCTTGGCGATGCGGTCATGGTCCTCGGAGCTGATCGGTCGTGTCGCCATGTTGTGTCTCACCAGCTTCCTGAAGAACCGCCACCACCGGACGAGCCGCCGCCGCCCGAAAAGCCGCCGCCACTACCGCCCGACGACCAGCCGCCGCCGGAACGGCCCGATGACCAACCGCTGCCGGTGCCGGTTGTCCAGACGCCGCCCGAGGACGCGGAACCCGACCTTTGGCCACAGCGGAATGTCATGCCGAGCCATTTATACACGCCAGGCGACAGCTTAATGCCGAAGATCGGCGGCAGGAACGCCATCGCCAGGCCGCCTAAAAACAGCGTCGCCCACACGATGATGAACAGCGCGACGATGGGATCGACGGCATTGCTTTCGGCCGGATTGCGGGTCCCGCGCGCTTCCAGTTCTTCAGGATTGCCCTCCAGCACCATGACCATGTCGTCGACGGCCTTGGCTATGCCGCCGGAGAAGTCGCCGGCGCGGAAGGCTGGCACCATGTCGTTTTCGATGATCAGCTTGGTGTGCAGGTCGGTCAGCGTGCCTTCCAGTCCGTAGCCGACCTCGATACGCATCTTGCGGTCGTTGTTGGCGACCAGCAAAAGCACGCCATTGTCCTCGCCGGCCTGGCCGAGATTCCAGGCGCGGAACAGACGATTGGCGTAGGGCTCGATCTCCTCGCCGTCGAGGCTATTGATTGTCGCGACGACGATCTGGTCCGAGCTCTTGGCTTCGAAATCGGCGAGCTTCCGGATCAGCGCCGCCTCGGTAGCGGCATCGATGATACCGGCATTGTCGACGACCCGCCCGGTCAGAACAAGCAATTCGGCGGCAAGTGCGGTGCAGCCGACCAGCAGCAGCACCGCCGTGGCCGCCAAGGCAGCGCCGATCGTCGCGGCGAAACGGCCGGAAGCTGGTGAGCGGATGGCGCCTCTTGTCATGCCGTCACCAGCTTCCCGATGAGCCGCCGCCGCCGGACGAGCCACCGCCGCCGGAAAAGCCGCCACCGCCTGAGGACCAGCCTCCCCCGCCGGAACTTCCCGACCAGCCGCTGGAAGATCGCCGGCCTGGCTCGAAAGTCATGCCCAGCCAGCGATAGCGGCCGGGACCGAGTTTCCGGCCGAAGATCGGCGGCAGGATGGAGGCGGCGATGCTGCCGAAGAAGATAATCGCCCAGATGCTTATGAAGATCGCAAAGAACAGATCGTCGGTGTTGAATGGCGCCTGCTGGTTGCGGGTCCCGCGCGCTTCCAGCTCTTCCGGATTGCCTTCCAGCACCATGACCATGTCGTCGACGGCCTTGGCTATGCCGCCGGAGAAATCGCCGGCGCGGAAGGCTGGCACCATGTCGTTTTCAATGATCAGCTTGGTGTGCAGGTCGGTCAGCGTGCCTTCCAGTCCGTAGCCGACCTCGATGCGCATCTTGCGGTCGTCCTTGGCGACCAGCAAAAGCACGCCATTGTCCTCGCCGGCCTGGCCGAGATTCCAGGCGCGGAACAGACGATTGGCGTAGGGCTCGATCTCCTCGCCGTCGAGGCTATTGATTGTCGCGACGACGATCTGGTCCGAGCTCTTGGCTTCGAAATCGGCGAGCTTCCGGATCAGCGCCGCCTCGGTCGCGGCATCGATGATACCGGCATTGTCGACGACCCGCCCGGTCAGAACAGGCAATTCGGCGGCAACGGCGGTGATGGGGAGGAAGAGAAGGCTTAAAAGGAAGCCAAAAAATATCAGGCTGGTGTTTCTTCCCACCCCCCTCTGTCCTGCCGGACATCTCCCCCACGAGGGGGGAGATCGGCTGTCGCGTTGGCTTTCGCCAATTTTGAATGCTGCAGGAGTGGACGGAACGCAGAAGCTGCAAATCTCCCCCCTTGCGGGGGAGATGTCCGGCAGGACAGAGGGGGGTGGGACGGAGTACAAGGCCAATGGAAACTGCGCTCGCTAAGCGCCGATCACCCGCCCTGCTGCGTGCCGAAATCGACCTTCGGCGTCTGCATCTTGTCTTCCTCGATGGTGAAATTGGCGAACGGCTGATTGTCGCGGAACCACAGGGTCGCCCAAATCACCGACGGGAAGGTCCTCAGCGTCAGATTGTACTCCTGCACCGCCTGGATATAGTCGCGGCGGGCGACCGCGATGCGGTTTTCGGTGCCTTCGAGCTGCGCCTGCAGTGCCAGGAAATTCTGGTTGGCCTTGAGGTCGGGATAATTCTCCACCACCGCCAGCAACCGCGACAGCGCGCTGGTCAGGCCGGCTTGACTGTCCTGGAATCTCTTGACGGCTTCCGGATCGCTCAGCGTTTCCGGCGTCACCGTCACCTGCGTCGCCTTGGCGCGCGCCTCGACCACGGCATCGAGCGTCTCCTTCTCGTGCGCGGCATAGCCCTTGACCGTCTCGACCAGGTTGGGAATGAGGTCGGCGCGGCGCTGGTACTGGTTCAGCACCTGGCTCCATGCGGCCTTGGCGTTTTCCTCCGCCGTCGGGATGGTGTTGTAGCCGCAGCCGGCCAGCAGCGGCAGCACGATCGCCATCATCAGCAAGGCAGGCAGATTGCGGAAGACGAAAGGGGAGGAAAGGGCAAGCATGGAAAGATCCCTCGATAAGACTGACAGGCGAAGCATTACCACAATCCGTGCGCGAGGACATGACCTCCGGGGGACCTTACTGGTGCTTTATCATTCACTGTCAGGCCCTGTAATTGGCCGGGCGAACAGGTTAAAGTCGCCGCGAAAACAGGGCATCGCCATGGCGGAACGCCAGGACAGCGACGACGAATCGCGCCGCATCATCGAGCGCGTGGCACGCGAAACCGACCCGGCCTCGTTCATTGCGCGGACCGCGAAGGGCGCGCGCGATCACGTCACAGCTGCAGACGCCAACCAGTCGGACCCGATCGAATATTGGGGCACGCGCATTGGCCGGGCGCTGGGGTTCGTTATCGCCATTGGCCTGTTGATCTGGCTCGTGGTTTTCATCAGCCAAAGTTAGGAACCTCGTGAGCACCGAAGAACACGACGCGCCGCGCGCGGTCATCGTCATTTCCAGCCATGTCGCGCGCGGCTCGGTCGGCAACCGCGCCGCGGTCTTTGCGCTGGAGACGCTGGGCTTTCCGGTGTGGGCGGTGCCGACCGTCATCCTGCCCTGGCATCCGGGCCATGGACGGGCGACGCGCATCGTGCCGCCGCTCGATCAATTCAAGGCGCTGATGGCTGATCTCGAGCGCGCGCCATGGCTGGGCGAGGTCGGCGCGGTGCTGTCCGGCTATCTCGGCGAAGGCGGCCAGGCCGACGCCGTCGCCTCGCTGGTCGGCGCGGTCAAGGCGAAGACGCCGGACGCCGTCTATATCTGCGACCCGGTGATGGGCGATTCGGGCGGGCTCTTTGTGCCGGAGACGACCGCCATTGCCATGCGCGACCGGCTGATGCCGATCGCCGACATCGCCACGCCCAACCGCTACGAGCTGGAATGGATGGCGGAAGCGCCGCTGCCCGACCTGAAAGCGGTGATGGCGGCCGCCCTTCATGCCGGGCCGTCGACCATGCTGGTCACTTCCGCGCCGGCGATGATGGCCGGCGGCACCGGCAATCTGCTGCTCAACGGCAATCAGGCGCTGCTCGCCGAACATCGCCTCATCGACAACCCGCCTAATGGCCTCGGCGACCTGACGGCGGCCGTCTATCTGGCGCGCATCCTGTCCGGCCAGCCGCCGATCAAGGCACTGCAGTCGACCACGGCGGCGGTCTACGAGATACTGGCGCGCACTGCCAAGCGCGGCGGCGACGAATTGCAGCTCGAAACCGACGCGCAGAGCCTGTCGCACCCGATGGCGATGGTGCAGCTTCGCCATCTCCTGCATCCGGGGCGGGACAAAGGAGCGTGACTTTCGTCGGTGTCGACGGCTGCAAGGCCGGCTGGATCGCCGTTCGCCGCGATCCGGGCGCAGCACCCGTGGTAGCCATCTTTCCCAGCTTCGCAGCACTGCTCGACGCATTGCCGGCCGATGCGACAGTCGCCGTCGACATGCCGATCGGCCTGCCCGATCTTTCGCAAAAGGGCGGCCGCGGGCCCGAAGCGCTGGTGCGGCCACTGCTTGGTAACAGGCAATCCAGTGTCTTCGCCATCCCCTCGCGTGCGGCGCTTTACGCGCATACGGATGGCTTTACCACGATCGACGCCTGGTATGCCGCGCATCGCCAGGCAAGCGAAATAGCAAAGGCGACCTCCGATCCGCCGCGCGGCGTCTCGATCCAGGCTTTTGGCATCTTTGCCAAGATCCGCGAGATCGATGCGGTGCTGATCGCGCGTCCCGAACTGCGCCGCCATGTCTTCGAATCGCATCCGGAAGTGGCCTTCTGCCGCCTGAACGACGACCAGGCAATGCGCTTGCCGAAGAAGATCAAGGGCGCCGTCAACCCGGCCGGCATGGCGGAACGCAAGGCGCTGCTTTGCCGGCACGGTTATATGAGGGGCTTTCTCGACCGGACGCCGCCGCGAGGCGCTGCTGCCGACGACTTTCTCGACGCCGCAGCGATGATGCTGATCGCCGGCCGCATCGCCAGCGGCGAGGCAAGGCCGTTTCCGGATCCGCCGCTCGCCGACCGATTTGGCATCTCTGTCGCGATCTGGGCATGAATTTCTTGGTCCCGTCTATCGGCGAGACAATCGCATTGGGCGAAGGCCCCTCATCCGGCCCTTTCGGGCCACCTTCTCCCCGCTGGGGAGAAGAGGCTGGCACCGGCGCCTGCGACCTCTTGTCCCCTTGGGGAGAAGGTGGCCGTAGCGAAGCGGAGGCCGGATGAGGGGGCCTTCCAGCATGGCAATTGCAGCCATCTGCGATTCGGCATTGCTCGCGACCGGCTTTTGCCGTTAGAGCCTTCCTGACTTAAAAGAGCTGCCGTCTAACCCCGAAAGGCTCCAGACGCCGCCGATGCCTCACCTCCCTGACCATCTGCTCACCGGCTACCGCAATTTCATGAACGGCCGCTATCTCGCCGAAAGCGGACGCTATCGCTCGCTCGCTCGCGAGGGCCAGGCCCCCGAAACGATGATCATTGCTTGCTGCGATTCGCGCGCGGCTCCCGAGGCGATCTTTGACGCTCGCCCCGGCGAACTCTTCGTGCTGCGCAATGTCGGCAATCTGGTACCGCCCTATGCGCCCGACGACCAGTTCCACTCGACCTCGGCGGCGCTCGAGTTCGCCGTGCAGAGCCTCAAGGTGAAGAACATCGTGGTGATGGGCCATGGCCGCTGTGGCGGCATCCGCGCGGCACTCGACAGTACGGCAGCGCCCCTGTCACCCGGCGACTTCATCGGCAAATGGATGAGCCTGATTGCGCCGGCGGCCGAGACCGTGTCGTCAAGCACCTTCATGACGGCGACCGAGCGGCAGACCGCGCTCGAGCGCATTTCGATCCGCTATTCGATCGCCAATCTCAGGACCTTTCCCTGCGTCTCGATCCTGGAAGGCAAGGGACGGCTGTCGCTGCACGGCGCCTGGTTCGACATCTCGACCGGCGAGCTCTGGGTGATGAACAAGGACACCGGTGACTTCGAGCGGCCGGAGATGACGTAGGAGGCTTGCATGGTATGCCGTTCGATCGCCTTGGCCGCAGCGGCGCTGCTGATTTCACTCATGTCCGCCCACGCCGATGACGGCGCGCTCATCGACCGCTGGTACGCGGCGCTGCTGGTCGCCGATCGCACGGAATTGTCGGATCTGCTTGCCGACGACGTCCGGATAAAACTCGACGATCTCGGCGTCGTCCAGACCAAGCAGGAATTCATCGCCTCGATCGACGACTGGGAAGGCGCTGTCGCCGGGGCTGAAATCCGGCATCGGATCGAGAAGACCGAGGGTGGCGTCACCACGGTCATCGCCTGCTATGATTTCCCCAACAACGACATGCTGATGCAGGAAACCTTCGCGATCAGCGACAACCGCATCACCGCCAGTTCGCAGGCGGCGATCGCGGAAAACTGTGACGGCTACTGACCGGCCGCGATATTGCGTGCGGCAAGCCAGCGCCTTACATCGGTGGTGGTCCCGACCTGCCTCTACAGCCACTCAGCGAAAGCCCCTCACTTACGAAAGCCCTCACTTAACGGAAGATTGTCCATGCCGTCCACGAATACCGTCGACCTCGCCGCCCATCCGCTGACCGCATGGCAAGGGCCGCTCGGCCTGCCCGATTTCACCCGCATCGGCGACGGCGATTTTTCTCCGGTGTTCGATGCGGCGTTAAAGGCGCATGAGGCCGAGATCGAGGCGATAGCGGGCAATGCCGAGACGCCGACCGTCGAGAATACGCTTGCAGCACTAGAGCTTGGCGGCGAGGCGCTCGACCATGTCTCGTCGATCTTCTGGTGCCGGGCCGGCGCCCACACCAACGAGGCGATCCAGGCGCTGGAGCGCGACATCTCGCCAAAGATGTCGCGGCATTTCTCGGCGATCTCGATGAACGAGAGGCTGTTTGCCCGCATCGACGATCTCTACCAGCGCCGCGAGGCCCTGAAGCTCGATGCAGAAACGCTGCGGGTGCTGGAAAAGACCTGGAAAAATTTCGTCCGCTCCGGCGCCAAGCTCGACGCCGAGGGCAAGAAGCGGCTGGCGACGATCAATGAGGAGCTGTCGTCGCTCGGCACGATTTTCGGCCAGAACCTGCTTGCCGACGAGCGCGACTGGGCGCTGTTTCTTGATCAGGCCGACCTTGCCGGCCTGCCGGAATTCCTGAAAAGCGCGATGGCGGAGGCCGCCGAGATGCGTGGCCAGAAGGGCCGCTATGCCGTCACCCTGTCGCGTTCGATCTACGAGCCGTTCTCGACCTTCTCCGAGCGCCGTAACCTGCGCGAGATTGCCTTCCGCGCCTTCACCATGCGCGGCCAGAACGGCGGCGCCACCGACAACACCGCCGTGGTGCGCGATATGCTGCGTCTCCGCGCCGAAAAGGCGAAGCTGCTCGGCTACGCTTCCTACGCCGCCCTGAAGCTCGACGACACCATGGCAAAGACGCCGGAGGCGGTGCATACGCTGCTCGACCCGGTCTGGGAAAAGGCGTTGGAAAAGGCCGCAAGCGACCAGATCGAATTGCAGCGGCTGGCGGCCGAGGCCGGCAGCAACGAAGAATTCGCCGCCTGGGACTGGCGCTTCTATCAGGAGAAGCTGCGCGCCGAGAAATTCGCCTTCGACGAGGCCGAGCTGAAGCCCTATCTGCAGCTCGACCGCATCATCGACGCCTGTTTCGAAGTGGCGACACGATTGTTCGGCATCACCTTCGAGGAGAAGAAAGGCATCGCCGCCTGGCATCCGGACGCACGCGTTTTCGTCGTCAGAAATGCCGACGGCAGCGAGCGCGGTCTATTCCTGGCCGACTATTTCGCGCGGCCCTCAAAGCGCTCCGGCGCCTGGATGAGCGCGCTGAAGTCCGGCTACAAGCTTGGCGATGGCTCGAAGCCGGTCATCTACAACATCATGAATTTCGCCAAGCCGCCGGAGGGCGAGGCAGCACTTTTGTCGGTCGATGAGGCCAAAACCCTGTTCCACGAATTCGGTCATGCGCTGCATGGCATGCTGACCGAAGTCACCTGGCCATCGGTCGCGGGCACCTCGGTCAGCCGCGATTTCGTCGAACTGCCCTCGCAGCTCTACGAGCACTGGCTAACGGTGCCGGCGGTGCTGGAAAAGCATGCGCTGCACGTGACGACCGGCAAGCCGATGCCGAAGGCGTTGGTCGACAAGATGCTGGCGGCGCGCACCTTCGGCGCCGGCTTCGCCACGGTCGAATTCACCGCCTCAGCACTGGTCGACATGGCCTACCACGCGCGGTCGGATGCGCCGGAGGAGCCGCTTCGTTTCGAAGCCGAAACGCTTGAGAAGCTCAACATGCCCGACACCATCGCCATGCGCCATCGCACCCCGCATTTCGGTCACATCTTTGCCGGCGACGGCTATTCGGCCGGCTACTATTCCTACATGTGGTCGGAGGTGCTCGACGCCGACGCCTTCGCCGCCTTCGAGGAGATGGGCGACCCGTTCAATCCGGCGCTGGCCGAGCGGCTCAGGAAGAACATCTACGCCGCCGGCGGCTCCAAGGACCCGGAAGAGCTCTACACCGCCTTCCGCGGCAAGATGCCGTCGCCCGAAGCGATGATGATCAAGCGCGGGCTGGTGTAAACGCCGAAGCTGCCAATCTCCCCCTTGCGGGCAGGGTAATCGCATTTGGATTCTTGCGAAGATGGACCCCCACCCTAACCCTCCCCACAAGGGGGAGGGAACGCTGCCGCGCGC
>NZ_JBVVPW010000049.1:0-40158 GCF_055811385.1 Mesorhizobium sp. WSM4849 | reverse complement strand
CCCCCCCCCCCCCCCCCCCCCCCCCCCCCCCCCCCCCCGCCGCCCCCCCCCCCCCCCCCCCCCCCCCCCCCCCCCCCACCCCGGGTATCGACAATTCCCAAGAGGAAAAGCCATGGCTGGAAAACAGCTCGTAGCAGTGACAGGAGCCAGTTCTGGTATCGGTGAGGCGGTCGCCAAGGCGTTTTCGCGCGCCGGCCACCCGGTTCTTATGATGGCCCGCCGTCTGGAGCGCATGAAGGCGCTGAACCTGCCCGACAGCATGGCCCGGCAGGTCGATGTCCGCGACCGCGCCGCGATCGCAGCCGCCGTGAAGGAGGCGGAAGCCGAATACGGACCGGTCGACATGCTCTTTGCCAATGCCGGCATTGCGCGTCTTGCCGACATAGGCCGCCAGCCGCCCGAGGAATGGGACGAGATGATCGATATCAACACGAAAGGCGTGCTGAATTCGGTCCACGCCGTGATGTCGGGCATGATGGAGCGCCGTCACGGGACGCTGTTCATGATGAGTTCGATCGCTGGCCGGAAGGTCTATCCGGATCATACCGTTTACTGCGGGACGAAATTCTTCGTTCACGCCGTCTCGGAATCGCTGCGCGACTATCTTTCCGAATACGATGTCCGCGTGGTCGTGCTTTCGCCCGGGGTGATCGAAACCGAAGTTCTGAGCGGCGTCCTCGATCCGCAGACGCTCGCCAACTACAAGGCGAATAAGCTCAAGATCGGCGGCGGCATCGGGCCGGAGCACGTCGCTGACCTCATGCTGCACACCTACCAGATGCCACAGAACGCCCTCGTGCAGGAAATCGTCATCACGCCGACCAGGCAGAAATACTGACGACCCGAATCCGGGCTTCTGGAGAGAGAGAATGGCCACCGTAGAATATAAGAACATCGCCAAGAGCTTCGGGCATGTCGAGGTGATGAAGGACATCTCCTTCGGCATTGCCGACCGCGAATTCGTCGTGCTTCTTGGGCCGTCTGGCTGCGGAAAGACCACGCTCCTGCGCATGACAGCCGGGCTCGAGAGGGTGACCAACGGCGATCTGTTGATTGGCGACAGGCGAGTCAACGATGTTCACCCGCGCGATCGCGACATCGCGATGGTGTTCCAGAATTACGCGCTCTATCCGACAATGAAGGTGTTCGACAATATCGGCTTCAGTCTCGAAGTGGCGAAAGTGCCAAAGGCGGAGATCAGGAAGAAGGTCGAATGGGCGGCGGAAATCCTGAATCTCACGCCCTACCTCGGGCGCTATCCCAAGGAACTGTCGGGCGGCCAGCGCCAGCGGGTCGCCATGGGCCGCGCCATGGTGCGGAATGCCGCCGTTTTCCTCTTCGACGAGCCGCTCTCCAACCTCGACGCGAAGCTGCGCACACATATGCGCGTGGAAATCCGCCAACTCCACAACCGTCTCGGCACGACCACGATCTATGTCACCCATGACCAGATCGAGGCGATGACGATGGCCGACAAGATCGTGCTGATGCACGCCGGCAGGATCATGCAGATCGGCACACCCGACGAGGTCTACGAGCGCCCGAACTCGAAATATGTCGCTGATTTCATCGGCTCGCCGTCGATGAATTTCATCGCTGGCGCTGTCGAGACCGCCGGCGGCAGTCCTCGCTTCGTCGCCGAAGGCGTGTCGATCGGCCTCTCACCGCAGATCAAGGCGAAGCCAGGCCAAAAGGTCATCATGGGCGTCCGGCCACACGATCTCGGCATTTCGGATGCGGGTGAGATCAAGGGCGAGGTCGTGCTGTCCGAAACGACCGGCGCGGATGTTCAGATTCATTTGCGCGTGGCGGGATACGACGCTGTCGCCGTGGTGCCGCGTGACCAGCGCCGCAACGCCGGCGCCGCGATCAACCTTTCGGTACTGCCGGGCAAGGTGCACCTCTTCGATGCGGCCACGGAACTGCGTGTCGCCTGAGGGGATTCGCGACCGGATGATCATGAAATCATAGTGGTCCGACCACGAGGCGGCCGAGGTCGTAGCCGCTTCCATGACTGGTATTACAACGTACATTAACTGCACGCGGGAGCAGCCGTTGCAGGTGACTGCACTCTTGCCTAAGGCGATGCTGCAGCCGCGGCATCTTCCATGTCGAGAGAATCTTCGACTGCTTCTGGATTCCGGGCGATGTGGCTCAGGGGTCGCCATCAAAATCGATGCCTCACACATCAGTAATTGACGATAGAACATTTCAATGTATGCTGCAACGCTGAGACATCATATCTCAAAGCTAAGCCGAAGGGTCTCCGGTGATAACTGCACCACAATTGCGCGCCGCCAGGGCCCTGCTCGGTATCGACCAGCGCAGGCTTGCCGAATTGTCCGGCCTTTCGGTCCCGACGATTCAGCGCATGGAAGCCAGCGAGGCGATGATCCGGGGCAATGTCGATTCTTTGATGAAATTGATTGCAGCACTTGAGGCTGCCGGCATCGAGTTGATCGGGGAAGGCGCGACCAGCCAGGCTGGCGGACGGGGCGTGCGGCTGAAGGCGGGCCTCAATCCGGCCAGGATTTCCGGCGTCGGCGAAGCGGAAGCCGAGGTCGGCGGGAGCCTGCTGTGATGTCGATCGTTGCCCTCCTTTTGTGGGGTATCGCCGCGTTTTTGGGAACCGCCATACTGGCTGTCGCCGTCAGTCGGCGCGGCTCGGCGACGCATCTGGTCTATGGCGCAACCCTTGGCGTCTCGGCCGTCATGTTCGCGATCGCCGCAGCAGAGCTGACAGGCGATCCTGCCGGCGTGTCCACTGTTACGCTGCCACTCGGACTGCCGTGGATCGGCGCTCATTTCCGTCTCGACGCGCTGTCGGCATTCTTTCTGGTCGTCGTCAATCTGGGCGGCGCTGCGGCCAGCCTCTATGGGCTTGGCTACGGCCATCACGAATCTGCGCAACACCGGGTGCTGCCGTTTTTCCCGGCCTTTCTTGCCGGCATGACTCTTGTCGTGCTGGCCGACGACGCCTTCACCTTCCTGCTGTCCTGGGAGTTCATGTCGCTCGCCTCGTGGGCGCTCGTCATGGCGCACCATCGCGAACAGGACAATACCCGGGCAGGCTACATCTATCTGGTGATGGCGAGCTTCGGCACATTGGCGCTGCTGCTCGCTTTCGGCCTGCTGGCCGGACCGGACGGAACCTACACATTCGACGCGATGCGTGCCGCCGAGCCAAGCCGGTTCGTTGCCGCCGCCGCCCTGGTTCTCATGCTGCTCGGCGCCGGCTCCAAGGCCGGCCTTGTCCCGCTCCACGTCTGGCTGCCGCTCGCTCATCCGGCGGCGCCAAGCCATGTCTCGGCCCTGATGAGCGGCGTCATGACGAAAGTCGCCGTCTATGGCTTCATACGCGTCATTTTCGACCTGCTCGGTGAGCCGGCATGGTGGTCTGGCGTCGTCGTGCTTTTCCTCGGCGGCCTGACGGCGGTGCTCGGCATCCTCTACGCCTTGATGGAAAAGGACCTCAAGCGGCTCCTTGCCTACAGCACCATCGAAAACATCGGCGTCATCTTCGTTAGCCTTGGCCTTGCGCTCGCCTTCAAGGCCAATGCGATGCCGTCGGCCGCCGCACTGGCGCTCACCGCAGCACTGTTCCACGTTCTCAACCATTCCTTTTTCAAGAGCCTGCTGTTTTTCGGCGCGGGCGCCGTGCTCACAGTGACCGGCGAGCGCAACATGGAGAAGCTTGGCGGTCTTATCCATCGCATGCCGCTGACCAGTTTTGTCTTTCTCGTCGGCTGCGTTTCGATCTCAGCACTTCCGCCCTTCAACGGATTCGTCTCCGAATGGCTGGCCTTCCAGGCCATCCTGCAGAGCCCCGATCTGCCGCAATGGGGCCTGAAGGTCATGGTGCCCGCTGTCGGCGGCCTGCTGGCATTGTCGGCGGCGCTGGCCGCCGCCTGTTTCGTAAAAGCGTTCGGCATCACATTTCTCGGCCGGCCACGCTCCGCGGCGGTGGAGCAGGCGCAGGAGGTCGACCGCTACTCACTGGCGGCGATGTTCGTTCTCGCGGCCCTTTGTCTGCTTGCCGGCATTCTGCCGGGCCTGATCATAGACGGTCTGTCACCGGTGACGCTTTCGCTGATCGGCAGCCGCATGCCGGTGCAGATGGCGCAGCCCTGGCTGTCGATCGTGCCGATCGCCGAGAGCCGCAGCTCCTACAACGGCCTGCTGGTGTTTGTGTTCATTGCAATCTCCGCATCGCTTGCGGCGTTCGTCATTCACCGCTTCGCCTCGCATGCGCTGCGTCGCGGCCCAGCATGGGGTTGCGGCTTTCCCGACGTCACGCCGGCCGCGCAATATACGGCCGTCAGTTTCGCGCAGCCCATTCGCCGCGTCTTCGGCACATTCGCATTCCGTGCCCGGGAAAAGGTGGAAATGCCACCACCGGGCGCCACCGGGCCGGCACGCCTCACTGTGGAAATCCACGATGTGATCTGGGAGACATTTTACCAGCCGATCGCTGGCGCTGTCGGCTATGCGACCGAGAAGCTGAACCATCTGCAGTTCCTGACCATCCGGCGCTATCTGACCCTGGTCTTCCTCTACCTCGTCACCTTGCTTCTGGTGCTCGCGCTATGGCCCTGATCCTTGAACTGGCCGTCCAGGGCGCGCAGATGGTGCTGGTGCTTTTGCTGGCACCGCTGCTGACCGGCTTCGTGCGCAAGGTGAAGGCGAGACTGCAGCGCCGCCGGGGACCTTCGCTGTTCCAGCCCTACCGCGATCTCCTGCGGCTGATGCGCAAGGAGGTCGTCCTGGCGGACAACGCATCCTGGCTGTTTCGCGTCATACCCTACCTGATCTTTGCCGCCACCTGGGTCGCCGCCGCGCTCATCCCGACATTCGCAACCGGCCTCACCTTCAGTTGGACCGCCGATCTCATCGCCATTGTCGCGCTGCTCGGCAGCGCGCGTTTCTTCCTGGCATTGGCGGGCATGGATGTCGGCACGAGCTTTGGCGGCATCGGCGCGAGCCGCGAGGTGATGATCGCTTCATTGGCCGAGCCCGCCATGCTTTTGATCGTGTTCAGCCTGGCGCTCGTCGCCGGCGCGACGCAACTCTCCACCGTCGCCGCCGTCATGGCTTCGCCGGATGTCGGCCTGCGGGTCTCGCTCGGCATGTCGCTGATCGCTCTCGTCATGGTGGCGCTCGCCGAAAACGCCCGCATACCGGTCGACAATCCGGCGACGCATCTTGAGCTCACCATGGTTCACGAAGCGATGGTGCTGGAATACTCCGGCCGCCATCTGGCGATGATTGAGTTCGCCGCCTTCCTCAAGCTTCTGCTCTATGTCTCGCTGATTTCCTGCGTCTTCATTCCCTGGGGGCTGGTGACAGCTCGAGCCGGACCAGGGGCTTATGCTCTGGGCGTCGCTGTCTACATCGGCAAACTTGCCGTCTGCGGCATTCTGCTTGCCGTGTTCGAGACCGCCATCGCCAAGATGCGCGTTTTCCGCGTCCCGGATTTCCTTGGCGCTGCCCTCATGCTGGCACTGCTTGGCACGCTCTTGCTGTTCGTCTCACGGAGCCTTTGATGAACAGTCTCACCTTCGACATCGCCCATCTGTTCGCCGGCGGCCTGGTGCTGGTCAGTTTCATGATGCTGTACCAGGATCGCCTGTTTGCGCTGATCAACGTCTTTGCGCTTCATGCGATCGTGCTCGCTTCGTCCGTGGCCTGGCAGGCCTACGTCCAGGACGCCCATCACCTTTATGTCACCGCGGCGATCGCCCTCATTTTCAAGGCGATCGTCATTCCCGTCGGGCTTCATCGCATCATCCAGCGGCTCGGCATCCACCGCGACATCGAGACCGCCGTCGGCATCGGTCCGACCATGCTTGCCGGCATCGGTCTGGTGGCTTTGTCGATGGTGCTGATGCTGCGGGTCACACCCGAAGCCGACCCGCTCGCCCGCGAGGATCTCGCATTCGCGCTGTCGATAATATTGCTGGGCCTGCTGGTGATGGTCACCCGCCGCAACGCCGTCAGCCAGGTTGTAGGCTTCATGTCGCTCGAGAACGGCCTGGTGCTGGCCGCCACCGGCGCCAAGGGCATGCCGCTGGTCGTCGAGATCAGCGTCGCCTTCTCGATCCTGATCGCCTTCATCGTCATCGGTGTCTTCCTGTTCCGCATCCGTGAGCGGTTCGACTCGGTGGATGTCGGCGCGCTCGACGACTACAGGGGAGAACGCCGTTGACCGCTCCCTTCGACGCGGTGGCCGCCATCCTGCTGATACCCGTCGGCGCGGCCGCACTTCTGGCGGCGCTGCCGAATTACCGGATGTCGGCAGGCCTGAATGTCGCCGCGAGCTTCCTGACCTTGCTCGCCGCGCTGTCGCTGTTCGTCACCGATCGGCCGCAGCCAGGCCAATACCTGCTCGTCGACGATCTCAACATCGTTTTCATCGTGCTCAACACATTCGTCGGATTCACCACCAGCGTGTTCAGCGCGTCCTACATTGCGCACGAACTGGAGACCGGCCGGCTGACCGCGCCGAACCTGCGATTTTATCACGCGATGTACCAGGTCATGATGTTCGGCATGAACCTCGCCTTCGTGTCGAACAATATCGGTTTGATGTGGGTGGCGGTGGAGCTTGCGACGCTGACCACCGTGCTCATGGTCGGCATCTATCGCACGCATGAAGCGCTGGAGGCCGCCTGGAAATATTTCATCCTGGGAAGCGTCGGCATCGCACTTGCGCTGTTCGGCACCATCCTCGTCTACATGGCCGCACAGCCGGTCGTCGGCGAGGGCACCGACGCCATGGTCTGGACGGTGCTCATCGAACAGGCGGCGCATTTCGACCCGGCTTTGCTTAACGTCGCCTTCGTCTTTCTGCTGCTCGGCTACGGCACCAAGGTCGGCCTTGCTCCCTTGCATGCCTGGCTGCCCGACGCGCATGCCGAAGGCCCGACGCCGATCTCGGCGGTGCTCTCGGGCTTGCTGCTGAACGTCGCACTCTATGCCGTGCTGCGCTTCAAGCTGTTGCTCGCGGCGAGCCCGGAGGCGATAGCCCCGGGACCATTGATGGTCGCAATGGGGCTCACCTCGCTCATCTTCGCGGCCTTCATGCTTTACCGCCGCCGCGACATCAAACGCCTGTTCGCCTACTCCTCGATCGAGCACATGGGCATCATTGTGTTCGCGTTCGGCATGGGCGGCCCGCTCGCGAACTTTGCCGGCCTGCTGCACATGGTCATGCACAGCCTGACCAAGTCGGCGATCTTCTTCGCCGTCGGGCACATCGCGCAGGTCAAGGGAACACAAAAAATCGCCGACATCAGAGGGCTGACGGAAACGCATCCCGGACTCGGTTGGGGGCTGGTCATCGGCGTCGTTGCCATTGCCGGCCTGCCTCCGCTCGGCATCTTCATGAGCGAATTCCTGGTCGTCAGCTCGACCTTTGCGAGGCAGCCGCTTCTGGCGATCCCACTGGTGTTCGGGCTTCTCATCGCCTTCGGCGCCCTGCTGCTGCGGCTGACTGGCGTCGCCTTCGGCGAGCCGCGCGGCGGCACCGCGCCCGTCGAGGCATCCTACGTGCCGATGTATTCCCACCTGGCCCTGGTGTTTGGCGCCGGCATCTACCTGCCGGCGCCTCTGGTCACCTGGTTCCAGCACGTCGCTTATATCCTGGGATGAAGCGCAAAAGAAAGATGCCCGCGCTGATCGACCTCATCGAGGCCGGACGCCCTGTCGAGCACCATGTCCCCTGGCGGCGCGCCATGGTGGCGCCGAAGGCTTGGAACCTTGCCGTCGAGCAGCTTGCCGAGGGCCGCTGGAGCCTGCTCGGTCTTTGGGGCGAGCCGGACACCGTCCATATGGCGCTTCTCGATGCGGCCGACATCGGTGTCATCAGCCTGAAATGCGCCGGCGGCCGCTACCGGTCGGTCGGCCAGCGGCATCCGCCGGCACTGCGCCTCGAGCGCGCCGCCGCGGACCTGTTCGGGCTTCTGCCGCAAGGACTTCCGGATACACGACGCTGGCTCGATCACGGCCAATGGGGCGTCAGTCATCCCCTGGCAGCGGGGGCATTGGCGGCGGAAGCATCAGCAGCGCCGGCTCATGCGCCAGCCATGGCCTCTTACCGCTTCCTTCCCGCGGAAGGCGAAA
Source organism: Mesorhizobium sp. WSM4849 (assembly GCF_055811385.1). Lineage (NCBI taxonomy): Bacteria > Pseudomonadati > Pseudomonadota > Alphaproteobacteria > Hyphomicrobiales > Phyllobacteriaceae > Mesorhizobium > Mesorhizobium sp. WSM4849. The sequence goes on along the minus strand of NZ_JBVVPW010000049.1, from coordinate 32,037 downwards.
GCCTGCACCAGATCCCGGTCGGGCCCGTGCATGCCGGCATCATCGAGCCGGGGCATTTTCGCTTCACGGCAAGCGGCGAAATAGTTGTCCGGCTGGAAGAGCGTCTCGGCTACGTTCACAAGGGCATAGAAGGCCTGATGGCAGGTTCGCCTGTCGAGCGCGCGGCCAAACTGGCGGGGAAGACGTCCGGCGACAGCACCGTGGCGTATTCGCTGGCCTTTGCTCGCGCGGTCGAAGCGGCGCTCGGCGTCGAAGTGCCCTTGCGTGCCGTCTGGCTGCGGGCGCTGATGGCGGAACTGGAGCGTCTTGCCAACCATCTCGGCGATATCGGCGCCATCTGCAACGACGCTGCATTCGCGCTCATGCATACCCATTGCGGTGTGCTGCGCGAACGGGTCTTGCGCGCCAGCGATGCGGCCTTCGGACATCGCCTGATGCGCGACCGCATCGTGCCGGGTGGGGTGGCAAGCGACCTTAGCGAGGCGGGGACGGCCGCGATCCGGGCCCTGGTCGTGGAGATCAGGCAGCGGTTCCCTCGTTTGATCGAACTCTACGACAACACGGCGTCGCTGCAGGACAGGACCGTCGCGACCGGTCGGCTCAAGCCGGCCCTTGCCCGACAATACGCAGCGGGCGGTTATGTCGGCCGCGCCTCCGGCCGAGAGTTCGATGCGCGGCGCAGCCCAGGCTACCCGCCTTATGACGAACTCGCCTTCGACGTCCCTCTCCTCCAGGAGGGCGACGTGAATGCGCGCGTCTGGATCCGCATCCGCGAGGTCGAGCAGAGCTTATCGCTGACCGAGCAGATCCTTCAAAGGCTGCCTGGCGGCCCGATCCGCGTCGATGTCGCCGAGGCGAGCGTTGCCCAGACAGGCGTCACCAAGACAGGCGGGCCGCGTGAAGGCATGGCGCTGGTCGAGGGGTTCCGGGGCGACATTCTGGCCTGGCTGCGCATTGGCGAAGGCGGTATGGTCGAGCGCTGTCACCTGCGTGACCCGTCATGGTTTCAATGGCCGCTGCTTGAAGCGGCCGTTGAGGGCAACATCGTCGCCGACTTTCCGCTCTGCAACAAATCGTTCAACTGCTCCTACTCCGGTCACGATCTTTAAGGCATTCCGCCATGCGCAAGCACCTCTTCGAAGGCCTGACACGGCCCCCTCTCACAGAGCGTCCTCCCAAGGCGAGCCAGACGGCAATTGACGAACTCGCGCGCGCGCTAGACGGCGCTGCCCGCAAGCGACTGGGCCGCAGCCTGTCGATCCGGGCGGTCGACGCTGGTTCCTGTAACGGCTGCGAACTCGAAATGCATGCGCTCAACAACGCCTTCTATGACGTCGAACGCTTCGGAATCCGGTTCGTCGCGTCGCCGCGCCATGCCGATGTGCTGCTTGTCACAGGGCCGGTCACCAAAAACATGCGCGAGGCACTGAAACGGACTTATGACGCAACTCCCAATCCCAAATGGGTGGTCGCGCTTGGCGACTGCGGCATGAACGGTGGCTGTTTCGCCGGGAGTTATGCAGTCGTGGGCGGCGTGTCGGAGGTACTGCCTGTCGATCTGCACATTCCGGGCTGCCCGCCATCGCCAATCGAAATTCTAAAGGGATTACTAGCGTTGCTTGAGAGGGTGAACGCAAAGACTGCTGCCCCCCGAGGTTGATATCGAAAAAGCACCGCTATACCGGCGAACGGCCGGCAGCGTGCGCGCTGCCTCAGCCCCTTAGACGCAGATAGTCAGCCAAAGCCACTGCGTTGTTGTGCAGCTCGTCCTGGGCGCCGTAGAGCAGCGTCACCCGGCCGTTGTCGAGCAAGGCGCGCAACTGGCCGACCGCATCGCTGTTCCTGTCGAGCTCGCCGCGATAGCGCTGCTGGAATTCCATCCAGCGCGTTGGCTCGTGGCCGAACCATTTGCGCAATTCATCGCTTGGCGCGAGGTTCTTCAGCCATAGCGTCAGCGCGGCGTCTTCTTTGCGGACGCCGCGCGGCCATACGCGGTCTATGAGCACCCGCTGCCCATCGCCAGGCGAGGGCGGCTCGTAGATGCGCTTGACCTTGATATCGAGTTTCATCGTCAACTCCGGGGTTGACCGCCAAGACGGCTTGCTGGCGGCTGCTTATGCCCACTCGCCCTTGCGCATGACCGGTACGCGGCTGCCGTCCTTGCCGACGCCATCGATGTCGATCTTGTCCGAACCGATCATCCAATCGATATGGATAAAGCTCTTGTTGCCGCCACGCGCCGCGATCTCGTCCTGGCTGAGCGAGGCACCGTCGACGAAGCACTTCGAATAGCACTGGCCGAGCGCGATATGGCAGGCGGCATTCTCGTCGAACAGCGTGTTGAAGAACAGCAGACCGCTCTTCGAGATCGGTGAGGAATGCGGCACCAGCGCGACCTCACCGAGCCGGCGTGAGCCTTCATCGGTATCGAGCACCTTTTTCAGCACATCCTCGCCGCGGCTAGCCTTCGCCTCGACGATGCGGCCCCCTTCAAAACGCACCGCAATGCCGTCGATCAGCGTGCCTTGGTAGGACAGCGGCTTGGTGCTCGTAACGTGGCCTTCGACGCGCCTGGCATGCGGCGTGGTGAAAACCTCCTCGGTCGGGATGTTGGGATTGCAGGTGATGCCGTTCCTGGCGGTCGAGGCGCCGCCCATCCATTCATGGCCGTCGGCCAGACCGACGGTCAGATCGGTGCCGGGTCCGGTGAAATGCAGCGCATGGAAATTATGGCCGTTCAGCCATTCGGTGCGGCTGCGCAGAGCCGCATTGTGCGCCTTCCAGTTGCCGATCGGGTCGTCCACATCAACCCGTGAGGCGGCAAAGATGGCGTCGGCGAGCTTCGCCACGGCGACGTCGTCGGCATCGCCTGGGAAAACCTGCCTGGCCCAGGCCAGGTCGGGATAGGCGACGATGTTCCAGTTGATGTCGAAGCCGGTGATCTTTTCCAGCGCCGGCTGATAGGCGATCGAGTTCGCCTTGTTGGCGCGCGCCACTTTCGCCGGATCCTGCGCCGACAGCAGCGACGGATCCTCGCCGCGCACGGCAAGCCTAGCCGCATTGTTGGCGAAGGCTTTCGCCATCCCCTCATAGAGCCAGCCGGCGGCGTGGTCGAAGCCGGGGTCAGCGCCATAGCGGAAGCGCGCCAGCGTCATCTCGTCGTCGTTGAAGATCGGCGTCACGAGGCCGGCGCCTGCTCTATAGGCATGCTCGACGATCCGTCGCGTCAAAGGCAGTGCTGCGATCGACGATGTCAGCACCAGGTCCTGCCCCGGTTGCAATTGCAGCCCGACCTTGATGGCGACTTCGGCCAGCCTGTCGAGTTTCACCGGGTCGATCGTTGCGGAAACGCCGCGCGAATGTGTGGTCATGGTCCTGCCTGCCGTGATGTGGGGGTCTGGTTCTTACATAGACCCGCACTGCTCTCCTTTCCACCGCGATTGCACGCGGGGGTTCAGTTCGCGCTGGCGAGCGACCCGAAATGCGCCATGGTCGCCGCTATCTCTTCGCGGACCCAGACCTTGAAATCCCTGACCTTACGGCTTTCGGTCTTGGTGGCGGAGGTCACCAGCCAATAGCCGAGCCCGCTCTGGGCGCGGACGCCAAAGGGGGCGACAAGGCGGCCGTCGGCCAGCGCGTCGGCAGCCAGCAATTGCCAGCCGAGCATGACGCCGTGGCCGGCGATCGCCGATTCCAGGCACAGCATCGGGTCGGTGAAGCGCGCGCCTTTGAGGAAGGTGATCGGCTTAACCCCGGCGGCCTCGAACCAGGCTTCCCAACTGATCATCGCCCGTTCGTCGGTGATCCCGCAGGTCAGGGCAAGATCTTCGATCGATTTCAGTTTGTCGGCGATCACCGGGGCGCAGACCGGGAAGACCTCCTGCGCTAGCAGCAATTCCGCCCGCGCACCCGGCCACGTCCCGTCGCCAAGCCGGATGGCGATGTCGATGTCCGAGCGGTCGAGATCGGCAATCCGCACCGAGGCGTCGATGCGCAAAAGCACATTCGGATGCCGGGCGAAGTGACGTGACAGCCTCGGCAGCAGCCACTTCGACGCGAAAGCCGGCGCCACTGAAACCACCAGCGTGCATTCGGAGGCCTCATCGGCGAGCGCCACGGCTTGGGCGAGCTCGCGGAACCCAGCTCCGAGCCGCGCGGTGAAGACGGTGCCGAATTCGGTCAGCAAGAGACCACTCGTCGTTCGTTCGAACAGCGCCTGGCCGAGTTGCTCTTCCGTTCGCTTGACCTGCTGGCTGACGGCGCTGGCGGATACGTTGAGCTCGCTCGCCGCAGCCGAAAGCGATCCCAGGCGGGCGACGGTTTCTACGGCGCGCAGGCCGTTGAGGTGGACGCGGTTCAGCATAGCCATACAGTTTTTCTAAACGGGGACGGTTGAAATCTCAATTGAAACATAAGGCCGGACGGCAGATTTTAAGGAAATAAGGAGACCTATCGAGGAAAATCCGATGAAGATTTTATCACTGCTCAGGGGCTTTTCCGTTGTCGGCACAGAGCAAAGCCGCCCGTATGAAAGCGAGACCACCCGATGGGCGATTGATCCGCTGTCGCATCCTGTGCTCGACACCATGTCGGAGCGTGAACTCGGCGACGTGCCGTTCAGGCTGACGGCCCGGCGCACTGCCTACGAGACGGGCACCACGCAGGTCGGCTGCGGCTGCTGAACCAGATTTAGCGGGTCGGCTCTCTGCGGCGAACACTTGCCAACAGCCGTTGCGAGCCGTTCTGGCCCAACAAGAAGCGGATTGTTTGACAGGCTCGTGCACCTATTGTGCACCGCAATGAAAGCCGCTTCGCCGTCCCCTTTGCGTCTCGCCTTTGCCGGCATGATTGCTCTTGCCGTTGCCATGGGCATCGGCCGCTTCGTCTACACGCCGATCCTGCCCGGCATGATGGAGGAACTTGGCCTGTCGCCGGCCGATGCCGGATGGATCGCATCCGCCAACTATCTCGGCTATCTCATCGGTGCGCTTGCGGCCGTCGGCGGTTGGGCGCACGGTCGCGAGCGCCTGCTGATGCTGGCCGGTCTTGCCGCCACCGCAGTCCTCACCGGGCTAATGGGCCTGGCCGGTACTATGGCAGCCTTTCTAGTCATCCGCTTTCTTGCCGGTGTGGCCAGCGCCGTTGTCTTGGTGTTCATGTCCAGCATCGTTTTCGGCCATCTCGCCGTGGCCGGCCGAAACGACCTGCAGGCGCTGCATTTCGGCGGCGTCGGCCTCGGCATAGCGGCGTCCTCGGCGCTGATGGCAATCCTCGTCACCGAACAGGCTGGCTGGACGGCGGGCTGGTTCTGGTCCGCCGCGATCTCAGCCTGCGCCATTGCCGTCGTGGCGCTGCTGCTCGGCAGCACTGCGACCGCCAACGGCGCCGATGGTCGCGAACCGGCGCTGCCGAAGGACCGCTCGCTGATGAAAATCATCGTCGCTTACGGCCTGTTCGGCTTCGGCTACATTGTGACAGCGACGTTTCTGGTCGCCATCGTCCGGCAAGGCGGCGGCGGCCGCGTCTTCGAAGCCGTGGTCTGGATGGTCACCGGCCTTGCCGGGATTCCCTCGGTCTGGCTTTGGCAGAAGATCGCAGGAAAGATCGGGCTCTACCAGGCTTATTCCTTGGGGTGTCTTGTCGAGGTGGTCGGCGTCACCGCGAGCGTGGCCGTCGGTGGACACATTGGGCCGCTGCTTGGCGGATTTCTGCTTGGCGGGACCTTCATCACCATCACCGCGCTCGGCCTGCAGACCGGAAGGCAGCTTGCCCCGCAAGCACCACGCCGGATCTTGGCGTTGATGACGGCCTCGTTCGGCCTCGGTCAGATCATCGGTCCGATCGTCGCCGGGCTGCTTGCCGAAGCCTCGGGCGACTTCTTCCTCGCATCGATTGTGGCCGCCGCCGTCCTGCTTGTCTCCGGCGCAGTCATCTGGTCGGCTGCGCCAAAATCGCCATGATTGTGGTCTTGCTCGGTGCCGGGCATCACGCACCGGCCATTTTCATTCCGATCGATGTGTGACCTTATGCCCGCTGAACAGCAACGCCGCTGATTTGCGCATCGACCGAGGATTTCCCCACAGTGTTCGTATCCTTCTTCCCGCAGCCGAAGCTTTTTTTCATCTCGGCCGCCGTCTGGAGCCTTCTGCTCGTCCTCCTGTGGTTTTTCGGCGGCGAACACCTTGGCACGATGCTCGGCATGCCGCCGGTCGATCCGCGGGCCGCACCCGTCATCAGCCCAATAAGATTCCTGACGCCGGCATTCCTCTGGTTCTACGGATATTTCTTCGCGGGTATGGGCGTATTCTACCTTTTTTGGTCGCTGTATGCCCCACACCGTTGGCAGAACTGGTCGATCCTTGGCTCTGCTTTGATTATTTTCGTCACTAATTTCATCGTGCAGATCAGTGTGGCGCTCAATGACTGGCGCGGCATGTTTTACGACATGGTGCAGAAGGCGCTCACCACGCCCGGGTCCGTTGCGCCTGCCGAGCTTTACTACGGAGTATGGCAGTTTCTGTCTTTGGCCCTGGTCTATATGACCATTGCCGTTCTGAATGTTTTCTTCGTGAGGCACTATGTTTTCCGCTGGCGTACGGCGATGAACGATTATTTTACCGCTTACTGGCCGAGGCTGCGCCATATCGAAGGGGCGTCGCAGCGCGTTCAGGACGACACGATGCGCTTCTCGGGCACAATGCAGGGGCTCGGAGTGAACTTCATCGACTCCATCATGACTCTGATTGCCTTTCTACCCTTGCTGGCATCCCTTTCTCTCCATGTTCCAACTCTCCCCATAATCGGAGCAATCCCTTATCCGTTGGTTGTTGCTGCGATCGCGTGGTCGTTGTTTGGCACCGGCTTGTTGGCAGTCGTCGGCGTCAAGCTACCCGGGCTGGAATTTCGTAATCAGCGTGTTGAAGCCGCTCTGCGCAAGGAACTTGTTCTCGGTGAGGACGATACGGCGCGAGCGCAGCCACCAACGTTGGTCGATCTTTTCAGAAATGTTCGCAAGAACTATTTCACTCTCTATGCACACTATGTCTATTTCGACATGGTCCGCTATCTATACCTTCAAGTCGACAACGTCTTCGCTACGCTTATTCTCGTTCCAACCTTGGCAATCGGCAAGATAACATTTGGCGTTTTCCAGCAAATTGTCACCGCCTTTTCACAAGTCGCCACTTCGTTCCAATATCTCGTGAATTCCTGGCCGACTATCGTCGAGCTGATATCCATCTACAAGCGCCTGCGCGCCTTCGAGGCGACGCTTGAAGGGGCGCCGCTGCCGGAAATCGACCAGCACTATCTGGAGCGAGAGCGAGCCGGCTTGCGCCCTGAGGATCAGCCGGTGAGCTAACAGTGGCGGGCGGCGGTCACTTCCGGATCCAGCCGCCCACCGACGCCTGCGTTTGGCCGCCATCGCGCCGCGAAACATAGTCGCGATAGCTGATGCACTCGACGTCGGGCCTGGTGCAGACCTCGCCGGCAAAGCGCTCCAGCGCGTGCCAGTAGGCGCCGTCATTCATCAGTGTGAAATGGAAGCCGAGTTCCAGCGGAATGCGTTTGCCCTGGTATTGGGCATCGAACGCGGCGCGAAAGGCGTCATAGGTCCGGTCGGCGAATTCGTTCGCCTTGCTCGGCCGCTCGAAACCGCCGGAATGCCTGACATAGAGATTGTAGTCCATGGCGATCACTCGCCTTGTGTCAGGACCTTCCGGGATCTGCGGTAGCGAAAAGCGTGTGATGCCGTCGCGGGTCGGTGGCCGGGCAGGGCCGCGTGACACACCGCTCGCATCGAACAAATAGCCCGCCTTTAGCAGCGCCTCGTAGAGCGCCTTGTTTGCCGACAGATAGGGCGCGCGAAAGCCGACCGCCTGGCGCGCGATTTCGCGCCAACCCGCGGGTTCAGCGGTAATAGCGTTTATCGAATAGGCGTTCTCGAGAATATGCTTGAACGAACCGAACTCGCTCAGCCAGTCGGCCTTGCTCCAGTCCTTGCCGTCGAAATGGCCGCAAGCGTGGCTGCCGATATCGTGGCCTTCTGAGACGGCAAGGTTTATCTGATCGAGCCGGTCGGCGACGTCCTGTTTCGAGGCGGCAAAGCCGATGTTGGATTTGCCCGATGTCTTGCCGGGTGCCATGTACGCCTTGCGCGTTTCCGGCGAGAGCAGGAAGACGCAGGACACGAAGTAAGTGAAATGGGCGCCGGTGCGCGTGGCCAGCGCCCGGCTGCGCTTCCACTGCGAAATATCGCTTGCGCTGTCGAACGAGATGATGACCGCCTGCTTCGACCTTGCCGGCGGTGGCGCCGCGGGCGGATCGGCGACAGCGGCGCCCGCTGCAGCGAGCGACGCGATGGAGAATGCAACAACGCGGGACGAACGAGGCATTAGCATCTGATCTGGATTGGAGGAGGGTTCGAGCACCGGCTATCGGCGAAATGTGGCGCGGGTGCGGTTGCCTCGGGCGGCCACGTGTCGGCGATTAGCCGATTTTCCTGTCCAACCCCTTCCATGCCGGCAAAATTTCGCTAAAACGCGGGCTACCGCATCGGCCTGAAAAGCAGAATTGATTTTCAGGAAGCACGATGCGCAAATTCAAAGTGTTAGAGCGTACTTTCCATGGACGCACGTCGCTCTAAACCGCCCTGGGGCGGGCAGGATGGTTTTGAGATGTCGGACGACAGTTTTATCCGCGAAGTCAACGAAGAGATGCGTCGCGATCAGGCGCATGCGCTATGGGACCGTTTTGGTCCTGCCTTGCTTGCGCTTGCGATACTGGTGGTGGTCGGCACCGCGGCCTTCGTCGGCTATCGCTATTGGGACGAGACTCGCGCCAATCGCTCGGGCGACGCCTTCTCGCAGGCGCTGAAGCTTGCCAATGAGGGCAAGAGCGACGAAGCGCTGACTGCCCTCATTGCGTTGGAAAAGGATGGCTACGGCGCCTATCCGCTGCTCGCCCGCATGCGCGCGGCAACCGTCAAGGCGGATAAGGGCGATGTCGCCGCCGCCGTCAAGAACTTCGACGAGGTCGCCGCGGACACGGACATTCCATCAGGCCTTCGCGACATCGCGCGCATCAGGGCAGCGCTGCTGCTCGTCGACCACGGTTCCTTCGCCGACGTCTCCAGCCGCGTCGAGACGCTCACCGCCGACACCAATCCGCTGCGCCATACCGCGCGCGAGGCGCTCGGCCTTGCCGCCTGGAAGGAAGGCAAGGCGACGGACGCACTGAAACTGTTCGACCAGATCGCCTCGGATGACGGCGCCCCGCGCAACGCGCGCGAGCGGGCGACGTTGATGTCCGAGCTGATCCGTGGGTCGGGCAGCGTGTCGTAATGCATGTCGCCCAAAAGTGTGTAGCGGTTTTGGGACAACGACTGCATGGCAGATGTAGGGCCGCATGACGTTCAAAGTCGCCATCATCGGCCGGCCCAACGTCGGCAAATCGACCCTTTTCAATCGTCTGGTGGGAAGGAAGCTGGCGCTTGTCGACGACACGCCGGGCGTCACCCGCGACCGTCGCGTCCATGCCGCCAAGCTCTATGATCTGCATTTTGATGTCATCGACACCGCCGGCTTCGAGGATGCTGCTGCTTCGACGCTGCCGGGCCGCATGCGCGCCCAGACCGAGATCGCCATCCGCGAAGCCGACCTGATCTTTTTCACGATCGACGCCAAGTCCGGGCTGATGCCTGACGACAAGACCTTCGCCGAGATCGTGCGCAAATCCGGCAAGCCGGTTGTCGTCGTCGCCAACAAGGCCGAGGCACGCGGCGCCCAGGGCGGCATGCTGGAGGCCTGGGAACTCGGCCTTGGCGAGCCGATCCCGGTCTCGGCCGAACACGGCCAGGGCCTGCCCGATCTGCGCGATGCGGTGATATCAGCACTGGGCGAGGCGCGCGCCTTCGGCGAAGAAGAAGAGGATGCGGACGAGGAGACCGCCGCCAGCGAGGTACTGATCGGCGAGGACATCACCGATCCGGATGCCGAGCCGAGCTATGACGATACCAAACCGATGCGCATCGCCGTCGTCGGTCGCCCAAATGCCGGCAAATCGACCCTGATCAATGCGCTGATCGGCGAGGAGCGGCTCTTGACCGGACCGGAAGCCGGCATCACCCGCGATTCCATATCCGTCGACTGGGACTGGCATGGCCGCCGCCTGAAACTGTTTGACACCGCCGGCATGCGCCGCAAGGCCAGGATCCACGAAAAGCTGGAAGTCATGTCGGTGCAGGATGCCCTGCGCGCCATCCGCTTTGCCGAGATCGTCATCATCGTGCTCGACGCCACCATTCCCTTCGAGAAGCAGGATCTGCAGATCGCCGACCTGATCATCCGCGAGGGCCGCGCGCCGGTGATCGCCTTCAACAAATGGGATATGATCGACCACCCCCAGGAACTCCTGGCGGAACTGCGCGAGAAGACCGAGCGGCTGTTGCCGCAGGCGCGCGGCATGCAGGCGGTGCCGGTCTCGGCCGAGACCGGGCGTGGCCTCGACAAGCTGATGGATGCGGTCATCAGGACGCACAGAGTGTGGAACAGCCGCGTCTCGACCGGCAAGCTCAACCGCTGGCTGGAAGGCATCCTGGCGCATCATCCGCCGCCCGCCGTGGCAGGGCGCCGGCTGAAGATCAAATATGTCACCCAGGCCAAGACGCGCCCGCCGGGCTTCGTCGTGTCCTGCTCACGGCCGGACGCGATGCCGCAATCCTATGTCCGCTATCTCTCGAACAGCCTGCGCGAAGCCTTTGACATGCCCGGCGTGCCGATCCGCATCGCCTTGCGCACCTCGGAAAATCCGTTCGCCAGCAAGGCGAAAAAACGCCGCTGAGCTGCGCGTCTTCTGGGCGCCAGCATCAGGCTGCGCTCCGCAGGCGGCTCGCGGGCAGCGCCTGCACATTTTCGGGCAGGCGATTCCACCGCCACCTGCAGCAGGATGTCGGCAAGTCGCGCCGCCACCGGAGCTGGCTCGGCCTCCCTCGCGACGCGGGAACAGTGCCATCTCAGGCAGTGCAGTGCGGGCAGCCCAGCGATCTGCGGCGTCATCACCCTGACAGCAGCCAGCACGAGTGGGGACAGCCAGTGCACCTAATGGGCGGTGTATGCTCCGTCCACCAGATGGTAGCTCCCAGTGATAAAGCTGGCCTGATCGGACAACAGGAAGCACACAAGAGCCGCTACCTCTTCCGGTTTGCCGCGTCTGCCCATCGGCTGAAGGGCTGCCATGCGCCGCGTGGCTAATGCCTCCACTTGCTCCGATAGAAGCGGCGTTTCGATCCAGCCGGGGCCGACGACATTGATCCGGATGCCCATCCTCGCATATTCAATCGCCGCAACCTTGGTCAGTCCAACGACCCCGTGTTTCGCTGCCGTGTATGCGGACGCAGTTGGCAAGCCTACGGAACCGAGAATCGAGGACATGTTCACGATGGCGCCTCCGCCTCGATCCAGCATGGCGGCGATTTCGTACTTCATGCTGTAGAAGACGCCATTCAGATTGACGTTTATAAGCTTGTGCCAGTTGTCGAGCGGATAGTCTGCCGTTGCTTTTCGAACGCCGTCGATACCTGCATTGTTTACCGCCATATCCAGTCCGCCGCATTTCTGGACAGTGAACTCGATCAGCTTTTCGACAGCTGCCGCATCCGTGACATCGACCGCAAAGTCGTAGGCCCTGCCTCCTTGCGACCTTATTTCGGCGGCTTTGCAGTGCGCGGCCTCGGCATCAAGGTCGGCAACAACAACCTCGGCTCCTTCTTGCGCGAGTTGCCGTGAAACAGCCGCTCCTATTCCGGAGCCTGCGCCGGTCACAATCGCGACTTTACCATGGAAGTCAGGCTTCATCATCTCTGTCCTATGCCCATTGTGACATAACCGAACAGAGGCAGACGGTTATCGCAAGAAGTTTCGCTCCAATTCGCTTGTCAATCCTGTGAATTCATTTTGCCACCACACAGCGAGACTTGGCCCGCAGGCCCGGGAATGGTAGAGACGAGGGCGGGGTAGATTGACCAGTTTCCTAGCAGGTAGAAATGGAAGAACACCACATTGCGCGCCGGGGGCTCGTGCTGGGTAGTCTGGCTCTGATGCTTTCCGGATGTACGTCGACGCTACGACAGGTGGCGGAGCCGATTTCATCCGCGTTCGGACCAAGGAATGGCCTCAATCCTCGTTTCCGACGGCGGCATGTGCAGTACGACGGAAACGAGCCGCCTGGAACGATCGTCGTCGATACTTCGCAACGTTTTCTCTATGCCGTCGAGACCGACGGGTGGGCGACGCGCTACGGCGTCGGCGTCGGCGAGCAGGGACTTTCGTTCAAGGGTACAGCGACCGTCGCCCGCAAGGCGGACTGGCCGTCGTGGACACCCACCGCCAGCATGATGAGGCGCAAGCCGCGCCTGGTGAAGTATGCAGGGGGGGTCCCTGGCGGACCAAACAACCCGCTTGGTGCGCGTGCCCTTTATCTCTATCGCGACGGGCGCGACACCCACTTCCGGATACATGGTACAAACGAGCCATGGACGATAGGCACAGCGGTATCGAACGGGTGCATCCGTTTGATAAATGACGACATCATTGACCTCTACGAACGTACTCCTTTGGGCACGACGGTGGTGGTTGTTTGATGGTGGGCAGGCCTGATCTCCGTTGGATGTGAGCCCTGCCGGCACGTCACCGCAAAGCTGCCGCCTGCAACCGGGTGCCAACTGTGTCATTTCTGCACTAGGCGTTGGTGTAGATCGCAGCTAACTTGGTGGGGCTGCATATCGTTTTATTTGTGGCGATTCTATTGGCTGTTCCGCCCCTGGGGAAAGGATTGCTCGATGAGCAGGATGTTGATTGTAATGGTTGCTACCCTCGCCGTTGCCAGCCTGAGCGGCTGCGCGAACGGCTGGATCGGTAAAGGAAAGGGGAAGGCTCCTCCGCCGGAACCCGCTGCCGTAGAAGAGCCCGTGATTAAATAAGCACCGGCTTTCGGAGATTTGGGGAAGGGCCGCCAGGCCCTTCCCCATCGATATGCAGGGGCCAAGGCCGGATTCGCAGCCTACCTGAGGTTGGCGGGCATAGGCTGGCACTAGGTCTGCGGTCCTCGGAGTTCTGGATGAGATGACGCTTGTAAGTGGCCGTTCAACAATTGTGGCCCTGCTCGCGCTTGTCGCGGCGTCATGTCAGTCGCAGGACAAAAAGCCCCAGCCGACTTTCGTGTCCAATGATCGGGCACTGAGATCCGCGGCGATGATGGCGCCCGCGGCGGCATCAACTCAAGCCCAACGGCATTTCATCGAGTTCCGCTCCCGGTACGCCCTTACCTACGGCCATTCCTTCGTGATTTTTGGACGATTGAACCAGGCGGGACGGATGGTCAACCCCGAAGTCGCGGGGCTCGCTCCGAAGTCCAGTGATCCCAATGTCTATGTTCTCGGCCATTTGGCGCCCGTGCCAGCCTCGACCGGGTGGACGGACGGCGACCTGGAAGATGCCTACCGGTCGGCAAGCTGGCGTGTTTTACTTACCGAAGCCGAATATAGGAAAGTCGTCGCGAGCATACGAAGGCTGCAGGCCAGCTCTCCGCTTTGGCACGCCTCGCTCTACAACTGCAACGCATTCGTAGCGGACATCGCCAGATCGATGGGGTATAAGACCCCCGGTACCTGGCTCCGGCCGCAACAATTCATAACCAAGCTTCGGGAGATGAACGGCGGTTGAAATGCGATTGGCAAACCCGCTTTCGCCTCATTCGCCCGGTCAACTCCGAAAGGAGCGCGCTCTGAATGTCTTCGGTCGACAGTTCGGACGCTGACATCGTTGCGACGGCTTATCGTGGTCCCAGATCGAGAAAAGGCTCCGGTGACCTGAAGTGACCATTTCTGTAGCTTCACTTGGCGAGATCATTTGGGTGATCGGCATCGTTGCCTGGTATGTGATCCGGTATCCCTTCGAGCGCCGGGCAAGGCGCGTACGAATTGTAGCTGGCGGCCGCTCAAGTTCCGACACCGTCGGGCTTGCATCGGCTCTCCTTGGCCTGGCGATCCTGCCTGGCTTCTATGTCGCCACCGGCATCCCCGCAGCGGCTGACCATCCGGCCAGCGTGTGGTCGGTGGCGCTCGGAACCATCATCTTCTGCTCCGCGCTGTGGATTTTTCGCATGTCCCACAAGGAACTTGGCCGTAACTGGTCGATCACGCTCGAGATTCGCGAGCGGCATGAACTGGTCAGCGCCGGGCCATACGCCTTGGTCCGTCATCCGATGTACACCTCGTTTCTGCTTATGGGGCTCGGCCAGCTCTTTCTGCTGCCGAACTGGGTTGCGGGCATATCTGGTTTGATCGGTTTCGCAGTGCTTTTCCTGCTGAGAGTGGATAAGGAAGAGCGTATGATGCTGGAGAATTTAGGCCCGCAATACCGCGCCTATATGAAAAGGACCAAGCGAATATTCCCTTATCTTTATTAGAGGTCGATTGATGCGAGGCCGAGCCCTCAAGCTTTCGGCGCCCCGGCGCCTTGTTGGCGATCTGATGAGGTTTTCGATCGGCGTGCCACGCGTCGCGGTGCAGCGTCAGATGAACCTCGGCCCACTCGTAAGGGCTAGAATGGCGCAGCAGACCAGGCCCTCGTGGACTGCGATCTTCCTGAAAGGATATGCGCTTCTCGCCCTGGAGATGCCGGAGCTGCGGCGCGCCTATGTCAAGTTGCCCTGGCCGCAGCTTTACGAGTATCCGGCAAGCGTAGCCTCGATTGCCCACGAGCGCGAATATGACGGCGAGCCGGCCGTTCTGCTGAGCTGCATCAAGTGCCCGGAGCGCTACTCCATCACGGAACTTGAGGGGTCCATCCGCGCGGCTCGATCACGGCCGATCCTCGAGGTCCCGGAGTTCCGGCGTGCCTTGCGGATGGCAGGTGCGCCTGCGCCAGTCAGGTGGCTGCTTATGTGGCTAGGGTTGAACATCGGCCGGCAAAGGGCAAATTACTTCGGTACCTTCCAACTGTCCGTCTATTCTGGTCTCGGTGCGGAATCACTCAACCCGCTGACACCACTGACCACGCTTCTAAACTACGGTCCGATCGAAAAAGACGGATCGGTGAATGTCCGCATCCACTACGATCACCGGGTCATGGATGGAGCGAACGTCGCACGAGCACTGGAGCGATTCGAAAAGATCCTGAACGGCACCGTCGCCAATGAAGTGGTGCTGCTCAGTCAAGGTGCTTCCGCTCCTGCAAGACGGAGTAACGCGACGTGATTTCGCACTATGAATTCCGGCCAGCCGTCGTCGTGATTGGCGGCTCGGGTGGAATTGGCCGGGCGATTGCGGGCGTCGCTGCACGGGAGCGCGGTGCGGTTGTGCTGGTTGCCCGCTCGCCCGAGGGTTTGGCCGCCGCGGCGTCTGAGGTTCGGGAGGCGGGCGGCGAGGCATTCACGCTCGAGCTGGATCTCGTGGCAGGCGATGCGCCAACGCGCCTGGAGGGCTTTCTGTCCGCACACGGCCTGGTCTGTGATGTCCTGGTCAACAGCGCCGGCTATGGCCTGCGGGGCGCGGCGACGGCGCTGCCCATTGATGGTCAACTCGGTATCATCGATCTCAACATACATTCCCTCACGGAACTGACCCTCCATTTTCTGCCGGGCATGGTGGCGCGCCGACGGGGCGGGGTGCTCAATCTCAGTTCCGTGGCCGGGTTCCTTCCTGGGCCTTATATGGCTCTGTACTTCGCTAGCAAAGGTTTCGTGCGCGTCTTCTCAGAGGCGCTTCACCAGGAATTGCGCC
The DNA here is from genome assembly GCF_055811385.1 of Mesorhizobium sp. WSM4849. NCBI lineage: Bacteria > Pseudomonadati > Pseudomonadota > Alphaproteobacteria > Hyphomicrobiales > Phyllobacteriaceae > Mesorhizobium > Mesorhizobium sp. WSM4849. Next base: position 16,259 of record NZ_JBVVPW010000049.1, on the reverse strand, counting down.
GTACCGGTGTGACGGTCACATGCGTGGCACCAGGCCCGGTGTCGACGGAGTTTCTCGCAAGGTCAGGCGCCAATCAGACGGTGCTCTTCAACATCTTGCCCAAGGTGGATCCGGAGTATGTGGCCGAACGTGCGTGGCGAGGGTTCAAATCCGGTCGTCGGCTCGTCGTACCGGGAATCTCGGCCAAGTTGGCTGCCCTTGCGGCATCGCTCCTGCCTTCCGCAGCGCTGCTGCCCCTGGTCGGCCGGCTGCAACGCGGCGGCAATGATCAATGTCCTTGCGGTTCAGGTATGAAGTTCAAGAAATGCTGCGGTAGCCGCCAGATCCAGCTGCGCCGGGGCCCTCGGGGAATTATCCCCTGACCGGACCAGCACGCCACCGAAAAACCTCATTGAAGCAAGAGACCGCTCGCCGATGGCGGGCCGTAAAGCATGTTCGTGGCATAGAGGAGAATCCCTCGATCTCTGAACAGCGCTCTGCGGAGTGCTTTATTGGGACCGTTGGAGCCGTTTCCAACAAAGCCATTGAAATGATTGGCGCTGTCGAACTCCGTTAACGCCCCATCAAGGTTAATGCATCATCGTGCCTCTCCAGTGGGGTCCGTTGCGTTTCTGGAGAGTTCCGTGCATCGACGTGTTTTGAAGCGGCTTGTCGCTTTCGCCGGTGAGAAAAGACGTTCGTTTCTGTCTCCTCTGGTCATTGGACTTGGCATCTGGGTCGGCTTTCCCAATGTCATTGCTTACCAGGACATGACGAGCCTGGTTTCCGGTCTCAAGGCGCCGAACGCCCGCTGGAACGCCTATGTCGAGAAATCCGTCGCCGGCTCGGTCCATGCCGCCGAAATGCCTTTCCTCGATTCCGACACCACCGGCTCGATCTCGGGTTCCGGCGTCCGATTGCCCGGCGTCGGCGCCGTGTCGTTTCGCGGCAAGGGCAGCGTGGCCAGCACGACGCCCGACGAGGACCGCATCATGCGCGCCGACAAGAAGGGCCGCATCATCATCGTCTCGCCGGTCGCGCCGCCGAAGAACTTCAACGCCGGCTCGGTTTTTGAGCGCACCTCCTCGCTGCTTCGCCCGAGCATGGACGGCGGGCTGAAAATGGCTTTCGCCAAGCCGGAGATCAAAGGCAAGGAGATCCAGATTGCCGCCGCGTTTCATAGGCGCGTCGACAAAAAGCCGGATCCTGGCGTGCCGGCCATGCTGGCCGCGCTGGTCAACAACGACCGCCCCGACGTCCTGGCGACCGCCTACGCAGCAGCCGCGCCTGACTATGCCCAGGCTTCGCCCTTCGAGGCCTTGCTTCAGGACGAGAAGCCGAATGATGGCCGCTTCATTCCGCCGGTGGCCAAGGGCGATCATTCGTGGATGCAAACTCCGCTGCCGGCGAGCGTATTCTCCAAAGCGGAACAGACTTGCCTCGCCAACGGCATCTATTTCGAGGCGCGGGGTGAAACGGTGCGCGGCCAGGCCGCCGTCGCCCAGGTCATCCTCAATCGCGTTCGCAATCCGGCCTATCCGAACTCAATCTGCGGCGTCGTCTATCAGAACGACAAATGGTTCAACCGTTGCCAGTTTTCCTTCGCTTGCGACGGCAGGAAGAAGCGCATCCAGAGTCCCGCCCACTACAAGACCGCGCAGGACATCGCCATGGCAGTCACTGCCGGCAAGATCTTCATCCCGGAAGTCGGATCGTCGACCCATTACTACGCCAACTACGTCAACCCGGGTTGGGCGCGGACGATGAAAAAAATGACCAAGATCGGCCTGCACATCTTCTACCGCACCTATGGCGGCGGCTGGAGCTGAGCGCTCCGGCAGGGCCTTGGCGCGGTCGATCGAAGACCCCTCGGCGCAGGGATTCGGCCGCGGCACGCCAGCGGCGGTAGCGGGCACGATGTCGCACCCTGGCAAGCTATTGATTTTCATGAAAAAAATACTTAACGCTGAAGTCCCGCCCGTGGCTTGACGGGCGGGGACCCTCTAACTATGTTGCCGGCGACTTAAGAGCGGACGGACGGTGACGATCTGACCGGGCAAGGGGGTTGCGATGGCCGACAAGAATGGGCCAGACGGAACCGGAGAAACCGGCCGCGGCAAACAGCGTCAAGCCGATATCCGCGACGACGATCTTGAGCGCCGCCGGCGCGACCTTGAAGCATCGCTTGCGACAAGGCGGCCGGACCGGCTCGAGGGGAAAGACGACGCGAAAGTGGGCAGTGCGGCCGGATATGGCGAGGCGCTCAAGCTATCCAGCGAGTTCATCGCCGGGATAGTGGTTGGTGCTGGTCTTGGCTGGATCATCGACCGTGTGGCGGGGACATCGCCATGGGGTCTGATCGTTTTTTTGCTGCTCGGTTTTGGCGCCGGCGTGCTCAATGTCCTGCGCTCCGCGGGACTTATGGCGGAATTCGGACAGGGCGACAAAGCCCGCGATCCGAAAGAATGACTTGAGGCGCCGCTTGCCGGCGCAGTGAACAGGACACTAAAGCCGCGCGCGGCTTTGATGGGGATTTAAAGTGGCTGCTGACAAGGTCGATCCGATCCACCAGTTCCATATCAACAAGCTGATTCCGATCGAGATCGGCGGCTACGACCTGTCGTTCACCAATTCGGCACTCTTCATGGTCGCGACCGTCGCCGTTGCCTCGGCGTTTCTCTATCTCAGCACCTCGAGCCGCAGCCTCGTTCCTAGCCGTCTTCAGTCGGTCTCGGAAATGGCCTACGAATTCGTCGGCAACATGCTGAGGGACGCAGCCGGAACGCAAGGCATGAAGTTCTTTCCCTTGGTATTTTCGCTGTTCATGTTCGTGCTCGTTGCCAATCTGCTCGGTCTTTTCCCGTATTTCTTCACCGTCACAAGCCATATCATCGTCACCTTCGGCCTTGCCGCGCTGGTGATCGGAACCGTCGTCGTCTACGGCTTCATGAAGCATGGCCTTGGTTTCCTGAAACTGTTCGTGCCGCATGGCGTGCCGGTTTACCTGCTGCCGCTGGTGGTGCTGATCGAGGTGATTTCCTTCGTTTCGCGCCCGGTCAGCCTCTCGGTTCGTCTGTTCGCCAACATGCTGGCCGGCCACATCACGCTGAAGGTGTTCTCGGGCTTCGTGGTGAGCTTGAGCGCGCTTGGCACGCTCGGCATTGCCGGATCGGTCCTGCCGCTGGCGATGGCTGTGGCGCTGACGGCGCTGGAACTGCTGGTCGCCTTCCTGCAGGCCTACGTCTTTGCCGTGCTGACCTGCATGTATCTGAACGACGCCCTGCATCCCGGGCACTGACCCAGGTTGACCCGAGAGTTTCCGGCCTTGCTGCCGGGATAGAAAATCGCAACGGAATTTTTAGATCCAAAGGAGTTGAACACATGGAAGCAGAAGCAGCAAAGTTCATCGGCGCCGGCATCGCATGCCTCGGCATGGGTGGCGCCGGAATTGGCCTTGGCAACATCTTCGGCAGCTATTTGGCGGGCGCGCTGCGCAACCCGTCGGCCGCGGATGGCCAGTTCGGCCGCCTGATCTTCGGCTTCGCCGTGACCGAAGCGCTGGGCATCTTCTCCCTGCTCATCGCGCTTTTGGCCCTGTTCGGCTGAGCCCCTGTTCGGCTAACATTGGGAATTGGAAGGCCCGGCCGCAAATCGGCGGCAGGCCTGACATCAGGGGATAGTCCATGTTCGTGACATCTGCCTTTGCGCAAGAGTCCGCGCCCGTTGTCGAAGGCGGCCATACCGGCACGGAAGGCGATACGCATTCCGGCACCGGTGTGCCTGCCGAGGCGCACGGCGTGTTCCCGCCATTCGATCCGGCGACATTCCCGTCGCAGCTTCTGTGGCTGGCGATCACCTTCGGGCTGTTCTACCTGTTCCTGAAGAAGGTGGTGATGCCGCGTGTCGGCGGCATCATCGATGTCCGCAACGACCGCATCACCCAGGACCTCGACCATGCCGCCAGGCTGAAGGGCGAGGCCGATGCCGCCGTTGCCGCCTATGAGCAGGAACTGGCGGAGGCCAAGACCAAGGCCAATGCGATCGGCCAGCAGGCCAACGATGCCGCCAAGGCGGAAGCCGAGGCCGCCCGCAAGAAGGTCGAGGCTGCGCTCGACCAGAAGCTTGGCGAAGCCGAGGCTCGCATTTCGTCCATCAAGGCCAATGCCATGAAGGAAGTCGGCACGATCGCCGAGGACACTGCTTCGGCAATCGTCGAGGCGCTTGTCGGCGGCAAGGCCAGCAAGGCCGAGATCGCGGCAGCCGTCAAATCCGTGGCCCGGTGAGGAGCGCATCATGGACGCCACATCACTCGCGACGCTTTGGGCCACCGCTGCCCTCGTCATTTTCCTGGCCATTGCCGTCTACGTCAAGGTGCCTAAGCTGATCGCCAAGGCGCTTGACGCCCGCGCCGACAAGATCAGCAACGAGCTTGAAGAAGCGCGCCGGCTGCGCGAGGAGGCCCAGCAATTGCTCGGCCAATACCAGCGCAAGCGCAAGGAAGCCGAGCAGGAGGCCGCCGCCATCGTCGCCGCGGCCAAGCGCGAGGCCGACATGCTGGCTGCCGAGGCGCACAAGAAGACCGAGGATTATGTCGCCCGGCGCACCGCACTTGCCGAACAGAAGATCGGTCAGGCCGAGCGCGAGGCGATCAGCGAGGTGCGCGCCAGCGCCGTCGATATCGCCGTCGAAGCCGCACGCACGCTGCTCGCCGGCAAGATTGACGCAAAGGCGGGCGCCGACCTGTTCAAGGCCTCGCTCCTAGATGTGAAGTCCAAGCTGAATTAAGCGACTTCATCAGGAAGTCATCGAAGCCGCCCGGGAAACCTGGCGGCTTTTTTTGTTAGGCGAAAGCGGCTGCGGGTAATCTCCCCCCTTGAGGGGGAGATGTCGCCGAAGGGCGACAGAGGGGGTCGCCTCGGCTGGCGCGACGCGATATCGGATAATACGTCGAATGAAAGAGGAGGTTGGCCATTCACGCGCGGCTACCCCCTCTGGCCTGCCGGCCATCTCCCCCTCAAGGGACCTCAAGGGGGGAGAAAGCGCGACGATGGACCATCGCTTAATCCAGACCCGAAAAACTCTCTTCGTCGAGCACTTCGGTTCCGCCAAACCGGAACGGTGCGAAGGACGCGCGGTGCAGCCGCGCCACCGGTCCATGCCGCTCGATCGCGGCACGGTGGCGGACTGTGGCGTAGCCCATATGGAGTTCGAAACCGTAATGCGCGTGATGGCTGCCGCAGCCGCACATCATGCGGTCGCGCATCACCTTGGCGACGATCGAGGCGGCGGCGATCGACTGCGAGCGCTGGTCGCCTTTGATCAGCGCTCTGCCTTCGCATGGCAGTCCGGGTGGCACGTCGCGCCCGTCGGCCAGGGCCAGCTTTGGCTGCACCGAGAGCCCGACCAAAGCGCGACGCATTGCCTCGAGGCTTGCCTTGAGAATATTGCTGCCATCGATGCCTTCCGCGCTGACCGAAGCCATCGACACGCCAAGAGCGGAGCCGAGGATTTTCAGGAACAGCGCCTCGCGCTGCAGATGGCTGAGGCGCTTGGAATCGTCGAGGCCGTCGGGAATGTTGGCGGGATCGAGCACCACCGCTGCCGCCACGACCGGCCCGGCGAGCGGGCCACGGCCTGCCTCGTCCATTCCCGCCACCGGCCATAGGCCTTCGGCCATCGCCTTCGTCTCGAAGGAGAAATCGGGTCTCTCAACGATTTCGAAGAGAAGCGGAGAATCAGAACGCGCGCGAGCCATGTTGCGGCGAGGTTCGCATCGGCTCCGATTCTCCGCAAGCCCCTCCGGGTCGGGTGAGGCACCGGACCCGGAGGGCACCGTCTGCAAGCCCGGGGACAAGGACAGGCCGGACGGGATTTTTCATGTGCCGCCGGCAGCGGCGGCACACGATGTCTTCACAGCAGCATCAGTTGCTCGGTTGCCTTGGCCGCCGCAACGAACTGGTCGGTCCTGAGCGACCGCCGTTCGGCGTTGAGGCCAAGCCGTTTGGCGGCGATCTCGAAGCGCCGGCCGATCTGCCAGGCATAGGGGCCGGACCCTTTCATGCGCTTGCCCCAATCCGAATCGTAATCCTTGCCGTCGCGCATCGAGCGGATCAGCGACATGACGTGACGGTAGCGGTCCGGATAATGGCGCAGCAGCCAATCCTTGAAGATCGGCGCGACTTCCAGCGGCAGGCGCAGCACGACATAGCCGGCCTCGCGCGCTCCTGCCGCACGTGCCGAATCGAGGATGCGTTCCATCTCCTGATCGGTCAGGCCGGGGATGATCGGAGCGACCATGACCGAGGCCGGAATGCCGGCGTCCGAAAGCTGCCTGATCGCCTCCAGCCGCTTGGTCGGCGTCGACGCGCGGGGCTCCATCGTTCTGGCCAGCATCCGGTCAAGCGTCGTCACCGACAGCGCCACCTTGGCCAGCCCGCGTTCGGCCATGCGCGACAGGATGTCGATGTCGCGCGTCACCAGCGCGGATTTGGTGACGATGCCGACCGGATGGCCGCGCGCCTCCAGCACTTCGAGGATCTCGCGCATGATCCGGTACTGCTTCTCGATCGGCTGGTAGGGATCGGTGTTGGTGCCGATGGCGATGGTGCGCGGCTGGTAGCCGTCCTTCGACAGTTCCTTGTCGAGTAGCCGCGCCGCATCCGGCTTGGCGAACAGCTTCGATTCGAAATCCAGCCCCGGCGACAGGCCCATGAAGCTGTGCGTCGGCCGCGCGAAGCAATAGACGCAGCCATGCTCGCAGCCGCGATAGGGGTTGATCGAGCGGTCGAAGGAAATGTCGGGCGATTCGTTACGGGTGATGATGGTGCGCGGCTTTTCGACCTGCACCTCGGTCTTGAAGGGCGGCAGCTCCTCCAGCGAGTTCCAGCCATCATCGAACACATGCCGGCTGACCGGTTCGAACCGGCCGGACGGGTTGATGCCGGCGGACCGGCCGCGATTGCGGTCTGGACGGATTCGGACGCCACTCTGCTCGATCATTGCATTGGCCATCTCGGCCCTTCCAGCCCCGAAGGCGGCAATGTCGGCACGTACGATCTGTTCCATTTTTGCCCTCTCCCAGGGACTGTCGGCTGGCTGTCGAATCGCTCTGTTCATGAAAATAATCCTATTTTATCCACCAGAACAAATCAAGAACATTTTTGCCATGCTACGCAAAAACTGGCACTGCGCCCCGCATTCCGCTATTCGGCTAACGATGCTTAGCGTTCTCATCCAGACCCTGAATGACGAAGAGAGACTTGCCCGCACGCTTGCCTCGCTGATTGGCGGCGCGGTCGAGGGCGTGGTGCGCGATGTCATCGTCTGCGACACCGGCTCGACCGACCAGACGCACCGCGTTGCCGAACATGCCGGCTGCCTTTATGTGGCGAGCGGCGGCATTGCCGCCGGCATCAGGCAGGCCAAGGGCGACTGGCTGCTGCTGCTGGAGCCGGGGGCGCGGTTGGCGGAAGGCTGGATCGACGAAGTCGTCGCCCACACGGCCCGGCAAACCATGCCGGCGCGGTTTTCGCGGGCGCGCGGCAGTCGCGTGCCGTTCCTGTCGCGGGTGTTTTCGGGAAACCGGGCTCTGGCCGAAGGGCTGGTGATCAGCAAGCGTCAGGCCGCGGCCTTATCGAAAAACGCCCGCAGCGCCGAAGCCATCGCGCGCGGCCTTTCGACCAAGAGGCTCGACGCCGAAATCTGGGTGGCGCCGGCGAAGTGACGGTCGTCACTCTCCCCATAGCGGGCGAGGGAACGTCGCGTCCTTCGTTAGGGTGAGGCGGCGCGCAAGCCGTGGGCGGAAAGCGGCATGATGGAATCCGCATTGGCGCGATACTCTTGGGAGGAATGCATATGCTTGTCGTCCTGCGGGAAACTCGCGATACTCAGCAATATTCGGGGAGATTGCAGATGAATGTATCTAAATTCGTTCGTATCGCCTCGCTGGCAGCCGCTTGGTCAGTGCCGGCGATCGCGGTGGCGCAGGAATCGTCGCTTTGGTCGGTTTATGAGAACACGCTCAAATCGGCCAAGTACATCGATCTGACCCACGCCTTCGAGCCGGTGCAGCCCGTATGGCCGGGCTTCGCCAATGCCAAATTCAAACCGGCTGTCGCCGGGAAGGACATCGAGGGCTACGTCAAGGCCGGCGAAGAGTTCACCTATGACAAGCATGGGTTCGTCGGGAGCGCCTACGAATTGTCGACGGACCAATATGGCACGCAGCTCGATCCGCCCTCCCACTGGAACCCACTCGGTGCAACGATCAGCGACCTGCCGGCCACTTATGCCGTGCGGCCGCTCGTCGTGATCGACATCAGCGGCAAGGTGCAGACCGACGAAGGCTATCACCTCCAGGTCGCCGACATCGAAGAATGGGAAAAGGAGCACGGCCGCATACCGGAGGGTTCGGTCGTCTTCGTGCGTTCGGATTGGTACAAGAAATGGTCCGATGCCGCCCGCTTCAACCAGAAGCCGTTTCCAGGCGTCAGTTTGGACGCGCTGAAGTTCCTGCATCTGGAGCGGAAGATTCTGTTTCATGGTCATGAGCCGCTCGACACCGACACCACGCCCAATCTCGAGGGCGAACATTGGCTGCTTCACAACAATTTCACGCAGGCAGAAGGTGTTGCAAACCTCGACAAGGTGCCTGAGGCTGGGGCGTTGGTTACAATCGGCTTTGCCAAGCCGCTTGGCGGGTCAGGCGGATATGCGCGTTACATCGCTATTGCACCCGCCGATTGGACAGAGGGCGTTTCGGTCACCGAAGCGCCTGGTGCCCCGCTTTTCCGGCAAAAGGCGCCGCTCAAGCGCGACGAGAACGGCGTCTTCCGTCCGACGCCCTGATCGTTGACGATATCATCGGGGCGGCAGGGCCGTGGCGCGTCCCATTCGACGCGATTTGTCGCGTAAGTCGGGACAAAAGGTTCAGACGACCAGCCCGTCCGGCGCTCGCGAAAACGTGACTGTCCCGATGATAGCCATCACAATTGCTGGCGCTATCGTGGCATGAGCGCCGATCCTGCCACGGGAGGCAGTCATGCTCCGCCTATCTGCCGCCGTTCTGCTGAGCCTGGCTTTCTGGCCGTTCGCCGCGTCGGCCCAGGAAGAGCCGCCGCCGTCGAGATGCGTTGCGATCGCCGAAGCGCTGCCGTCGGCCACCTATGCCAGCTTCACAGCGCCAAAGGCGCAGACGCCTCCGCTGGCCGAGGCTTTCGTCGACGGCGACGTTACGATCACCTATGCCGGCCATTCGACCTACATCATCGAGACGCCCGCCGGCGTCAGGATCGCCACCGACTTTTCCGGCGTTTACGGCGCTGACCCGCTGCCGCGCGTGGTGACCATGAACAAGGCGCACCGCACCCATTATTCGGACCATCCGGATCCCGCCATTGAGTATGTGCTGCGCGGCTGGAATCCGGACGGCGGTCCGGCGCGGCACGCCCTTGTCGTGGACGATGTCTACATCCGCAACGTGCCGACGGATATCCGCAATGGCGGCGACCTCGGCAAGGACGGCAATTCCATCTTCATTTTCGAAGTGGCGGGGCTCTGCATCGGCCATCTCGGCCATCTGCACCACCGGCTGGAAGACGCGCATTACGGCGCCATCGGCCGGCTCGACATCCTTATGGTGCCTATCGACGGCGGCATGACGCTGTCGCTCAACCGGATGACCGAAATCACCGCGCGGCTCTATTCCTCGATGATCCTGCCGATGCATCGCCATGCGACTCCGATCAGCGAATTCACAGGTAGGATGGGCGACGATTTCGCAGTGGAATTCCTGTCCGGCCAGTCGCTGACGGTTTCGCTGAAGACCCTGCCAGACCGGCCGACGATCGTCATTCTCGACGGGGTTTGAATCGCTTCGTCGCGATCTTCTCCACCGTGCGCAACCTCTTCGTTCCACCTCGCTCGAAACACTCGCTGTCGCGAAATCAACGAGCCTTAATGCTCCGTCAAGCTTGCCGGAAAGTTTGCGACAGCTCCTTTCATTGTGCATTGCACAAAATCTAACCGGGGCTTACCATTCCTTTGATGCGGGCGGATGGGTTTGGGTGACGCCTGAGCGGTGAGCGGCCGACGCTTCGTCGACGCGCCCTTATAGCTGAGGATCCTGATGACCCTTTCAAGTCCTGACCAATCCGGTGCTGCAAGCCTCGAGTCGATCGCCCGAAACGGCAGCCTGCTGCGCCGCATTGCGGTGCGGATTCCGACCTATCTCTCGGACCTTCGCGAAAATCCGGCATGGCTGCCGATGTTTATGCTGGCGCGCACCATGCCGGCGCGGCGGTTGCATTGGCGTGGCGCAAAACCGGTTCGGCCCACACAAAAAGACCAGGAGACGATGTTCGCTGGCGTCGATCGTGACGCGGTGGTCGGCGCGCTCCGCTCGGACGGCCTCTTTTCCGGGCTTGCCCTGCCGTCGTCGATCCACGAGGAAATCGCCAGCTTTGCGCAGCGCACGCCTTGCTTCGGCAATTTCGACCGTCGCCTGGAGTTCCTGCCGGCCGAACATGCCGAGGCCGAGAAGCACTTCGGCCGTCCCTTGCTCAGCGGCCATTTTTTCGAGCGGGTTCTCGACTGCAACGCTGCGCTTACGGTACAGCGCGACCCGCTGCTTCTCGACATCGCAGCCCATTATCTCGGCAGCCAGGCGAAGCTGATCACCACGCGCGTCTGGTGGAGCTTTCCGACGAGCTCCGTCTCCGACGCCGAGAAGAACCTGGCGTCGCTTGGCAAATACCACTTCGATCTCGACGATTGGCGGATGCTGAAATTCTTCTTCTATCTCAATCCGGTCGATGCCGAGACCGGTCCGCATGTCTATGTTCGCGGCAGCCATAATCGCCGCATCCTCAAGCATCAGATGACGCTTCTTGTCGGCCACCCCGCGGAAGAGGTTCTGAGTGTCTACGGCGCGCAGAGCCCGATTATGCTGACCGGCGAGGCAGGTTTGGGCTTTGTCGAGGATCCCTTCGGCTTCCACATGGGCACCGTGCCGACGCGCAAACCGCGGCTGATGATGGAAGTCGGCTTCGGCGTTTCGCCGCCCTCGCGTCGGCGGTTCCACGGCGAGCCGGTTATTCGCTGATTTTTGGCCCGAAACAGCCTTTTGGGAACCTGGCCTAACTTGTCTTGGTGCCGCCGCGCCGCAGATGCTCGTCCAGGCGCGGCATGATCTCGACGAAGTTGCAGGGCATGTGCCGGTAGTCGAGCTGCGGCTTCAGAATGCCGTCCCAGGCGTCCTTGCAGGCGCCGGGCGAACCCGGCAGCACGAAAACGAAGGTCGCGTTGACGACGCCGCCGGTCGCCCGGCTCTGGATCGTCGAAGTGCCGATCTTGTCATAGGAAATGCGGTGGAACACTTCGGAAAAGCCGTCCATGCGCTTTTCGAAGATCGGCTCCAGCGCCTCCGGCGTCACATCGCGGCCGGTAAAGCCGGTGCCGCCGGTGGTGATGACGACATCGATCGCGTCGTCCCTCGACCAGCCCAGAACCTTGTCTCGGATTTTTTCGCGGTCGTCGGTGACGATGTCGCGGGCGGCCAGGATATGGCCGGCCTCCACGATGCGGTCGGCCAGCGTTTCGCCGGATTTATCGTCGGCGAGGCTGCGCGTATCGGAAACGGCCAGCACCGCGATGCGCACGGGAATGAAGGAGCGGCTCTCGTCAATCCTGGCCATGCGTGTCAGCCTCCGATGTCATGCTTCGCGTCGCGGCGACGAACCAGTCGGGATGGCGGCTGCGGATATCGACGGCCGCGCGCTTGGCGACATTGCCGGTCTCGAACAGCCCGAAGCAGGTTGCGCCGGAACCGGACATCCGGGCGAACCCCGCTCCGGACTTGTTGAGCACCGACAGCGCCTTGCCGACGGCGGGTTGGATCGCCCGCGCCGCGGGCTCGAGATCGTTGCGGGTGATCTCCAGCCAATTGCGGATGCTGTGGAAGTCGAGGTCGCGCGGCAGCGGCGGCAGTCCCTCATTGTCGCGATCAGAAAGCGCATTGAACACCTCGGCCGTGGAGATGGCAGTGCCGGGATTGACGAGAACCAGCCCGATCGCGGGAAAGCCCGGCACGGCCGACAGTTCGTCACCGACGCCGCGCGCGATCAGCGGCTTTGCCATAAGGCACATGGGAACGTCGGCGCCCAGCGAGAGGCCGACTCGCGCCAGGTCGGCATCGCCGAGGTCCAGCCTCCATATCTCAACCAGCCCGCGTAGCGCCGTTGCGGCGTCGCTCGACCCGCCGCCGACGCCGGATGCGACCGGCAGGTTTTTTTCGAGCCTGATGGCGACCGGCGGTGTGTGCCGCTGACCGGCCTGCTCTCGCAGCGCGTCGCGCGCTTTAACGACCAGATTGCTGTCGTCGAGCGGGACTGCGGAGGCATATCGGCCCGAGACGGAAAACCCGTCGCTGTCGGCAAGCTCGATGTCAACCCGGTCGCCGAAGCGCGTGAACACCGCCAGGCTCTCGATCGTGTGATAGCCGTCGGCGCGCCTGCCGGTGACGTGCAGCGCGAGATTTAACTTGGCATGCGCATGCAATGCCCGGACCCCATTGCCGGAAGCCACTGTCTCAGTCACGAGGGGGATGATGTCAGTCCTTGGCCAGGCGGTATTCGCCGGTCTTCGGGTCTCTGACCAGCGTGCCCATTGTGCCGTTGGTAGCCTGCTTTTCGGTGCGCCGTATCTTGGCCGTCACGCGCTCGGCTTCCCTGACGAAGGAGCGATAGCCGAAATAGGCGAGCAGGCCGACTGCGATAAAGAAAATGATCTGTGGCATGTCAAACTCCTCCCTCGCAAGGCCGACTGCGGCGCCGGTCGGGCCGGTCAAGCTTTTAAGTTAAACGCTTTCGCCGGTTTTTCAAAGCCCGAAGCGCGCCCATAGCGCGCGCTCTTCCGCCGCATCGATCACGCCGCTTGCGGCAGCAGCGGCGATCTCGGGCGCCGAAAAGCCGCCTCTGCTTGAGCCGAACCAGCCGAAGCGGCCGAACAGGCCGCGCGGCGCCGTGATCAGCTTGAGCTGGGTTTTTGGCCCGAAACGGGCCCTCAGCACGCTGCGCATATCGCCAAGCGCATCGACAAGGCCGAGCTCCAGTCCCTTCTTGCCGGTCCAGAACAGGCCGGTGAACAGGTCCGGGTCGTCCTTGAGCTTGGCCCCGCGCCGGTCCTTGACGAGGTCGATGAAGGTCTCGTGGACCTCGAGCTGCAGCGCCTTCAGCCGCTCGATATCTTCCTTCTTCTCTGGCTTGAACGGATCGAGCACCGCCTTGTTCTGGCCGGCCGTGTGGACGCGGCGCTCGACGCCGATCTTCTTCAACAACTCGGGAAAGCCGAACGAGGCCGACACCACGCCGATCGAGCCGACGATAGACGACGGATCGGCAACGATCTCGTCGCCGGCGACCGCGATCATGTAGCCGCCCGACGCCGCCACGTCCTCGACGAAGACCAGTACCTTTTTGTTCTTCTCGGTCGCCAGGTCGCGGATGCGTCTGAAGATCAGCCGCGACTGCACCGGCGAGCCGCCCGGCGAATTGATCGAGATGGCGACCACGGGCGCATCGAAGGAAAACGCCTTCTCGATAGGGCCGGCAGTGGATGCGAGCGACAGGCTAGGCCGGAACTGGCCGCCGCCGGGCATGATCGTGCCGTGCAGCCGGATGACGGGAATGACGACGATGTCGGAACGCCAGGATTTCGGCAGCAGGCGGTTCAGGAAGCGTTTCACGGGGTCTCCGCTCGATTGGCTTGAAGGCATGTAGGGATTCGCCGGCCAACGGCAATGCCGCGCCGCCGGCCGGTAGAAAAAGGCTCAGTCGCCGAACAGCGAAGCCAGCCCGTTGTTGATCATCTCGGTCCGCTCGGTTGGGCCGTCGCCCGATTGTGCATGCAGCATCAGCGGCGGGCGGATCGACAGTTTTCCGCGTGCGCCGAGTATTGCCCTGACGACAATGCGGATCGCCGCTGCCTCGGGGCGAGGGTGGACGGCCAGCATCTCGGCGTCGCCGAAGCGGCCTGATATCGCATCGAGGATGGCGCCGAGCTGATCGGGCCTGGCAATCACGGCAAGACCGCCGCGCGGCCTGACCACAGCAGCCGCGCTTCGGATCCAGCTGTCGAACAGCCCGTCCTCCATCACATGCGCCGCCTTCCTGAGCGGGTCGGGCGTGGCGCGATCCTCGGCCGCGTTGAAGGGCGGGTTCATGATGACGAAATCAAAGGAATTGTCGGCAAGCCCAGTGGCGGTTCGCGCCCGGCCCGACAGCGCGACGTCGGCGGCGAGCACCGAGGCGCGGTCGTTGAGATGCGCATTACCGGGGTGGGCAAGCGTCGTTGCGGCGAAGGCCGCCATTTCCGGAGACCGTTCGATGAGCACGGCCTCGGCATCAGGACAGCGCGACAGCACGGCCAGGCCTGCGGCGCCAGCACCGGCGCCGAAATCGGCAAGGCGCCCGGCGAAGGAGGACGGCACGGCAGCCGCCAGCATCATGGCGTCCATGCCGGCGCGATGGCCTGCCTGTTTAGGCTGCACCAGCCAGAACCGCCCGCGATGGAAAGCATCGACGGTATGGGCCGGCGTGTCCTGGACTAGGGTGGCGCGCGCCGCGGACATTACTTCTGGCGCATCTCGTTGGCGATGCCGGCATCCGTCAGGATGCGCCGCGCCGCATCGGCCTGGTCGGCTTCGACCATGATGCGCCTGGGCAAGATGCCGATCGAACCGTCGAGCACGCTCATGTTCTGGTCGGCGACGAAACAGCCGATGCCGGCATCGCGCATCAGCGATTCGACAAAGGAGATGATCACGGCGTCGTTGGTGCGGATAAGCTCTATCATAGGAAGAAACTCGCAGGTTGCAGCGTCTATGTAAACGTGGGTGGCTTCCGTCGCCACCTCGACCGCGCCAAATCGCCTCTTGCCGTGCCTGTGGGTAGCGCCCTAGAGTTTGCGGCGGTATCGGGGTGCCGTCGTGCGCGTGACATAAGACGGGAGTTTGTCGTGGGTGTCGTTCTCAACATCGAAAACGGGAAGCGGGAAGCCGCCTCCATCAAGGATCTCATCGACCTGACTTCGGCCGATATGGGGCGTGTCAACAAATTGATCCTGTCGAAGGCCGGTTCCGACGTCGAGATGATCCCGGAGATTGCCAACCACCTGATCTCTTCGGGTGGCAAACGGCTGAGGCCGATGCTGACGCTCGCCTCAGCCCAGATGTTCGGCTATTCCGGCGAGGGCCATGTCAAGCTCGCCACATCAGTCGAGTTCATGCACACCGCCACGCTCCTCCACGACGATGTCGTCGACGAGAGCGGTATGCGGCGCGGCAAGAAGACCGCCCGCATGATCTGGGGCAACCAGGCGAGCGTGCTGGTCGGCGATTTCCTGCTCGGCCAGGCTTTCCGCCTGATGGTCGATGTCGGTTCGCTGGAAGCGCTCGACATCCTGTCCAGCGCCGCCTCGATCATTGCCGAGGGCGAGGTGATGCAGCTCGCCGCCGCCAAGAACCTCGAAACCACAGAGGATGAGCATTTCGCGGTGATCAAGGCCAAGACCGCGGCCCTGTTCTCGGCCGCCGCCGAGGTCGGTCCGGTTATCGCCCAGGCGACGCGAAACGATCGCGCGGCGCTGCGCTCCTATGGCATGAATCTCGGCCTTGCCTTCCAGCTGATCGACGATGCGCTGGATTATGGCGGCACCAGCAAGGATCTGGGCAAGAATGTCGGCGACGACTTCCGCGAAGGCAAGGTGACGCTGCCGGTGATTCTCGCCTACCGGCGCGGGACCAAGGCCGAGCGCACCTTCTGGAAGCGCGCCATCGAGGACAATTTCACCGACGACGCCGGGCTGGAAAAGGCGATCGGATTGATGACTCGCCACGGCGCGATCGCTGACACTATCGGGCGCGCCGGCCATTTCGGCGAGATCGCCCGCGACGCGCTGGCGCCGCTCGAAGCGACACCGCAGAAATCGGCGCTGATCGACGTCATCGATTTCTGCATCAGCCGGGTGAACTGAAAGACATCGCCGGCGGCCGGCACCGCGCCGGCCCGCGATTTTGGTCTTCCCGGAATTGCGGCGGTGAAATCATGCACGTTCCGCAGCAGCATGGTTAGCAAGTAGGGCAGGGCTCTGTGACGGTCAGCGCGCCCGGCAAACTGTCGAGGTCATGAAAATGACCACGCGCTCTTCAGTCGGCTGTGAAGAACGTCGATTTCGCTGACGGCGGTTGCGATCAGGGCCGGAAAGACGGGGCTGGCAAATGGGCG
>NZ_JBVVPW010000048.1:0-40385 GCF_055811385.1 Mesorhizobium sp. WSM4849 | reverse complement strand
CCCGTCGCTCGCGCCGTCGTGTCAAGATCAACACATTGCGACAGTCTCGAGATCAGAGCCTGCCAGTCGCTTTCAATGGAATCATTCCTTTGCATCTGGCCTAGGAATCACATCTCGATTCCACCAGTCTACCCCTAAGTTAGCGCCTATGGGACAGCGCCCCCTCTGTCCTGCCGGACATCTCCCCCACTTGGGGGGAGATTGGCAGCTTCGCCGCTGAGCGCAGCCTTTTCCTCCGTGCCATCCAGCAAGGGTTCAAGCCCTGGCTTCAATGCTGTATCCAGCCCCGAGTTCAAGGAGCCTTCGATGACCTCACACCTCGACGACGCCAGCATGGATGCAGCCGGCATGGCGGCAGATGACGAGCGCGCCAGCGACGCCGACGCCACGTGGCAGGACGATGTTCGCGCCGGCGTGCGGCATGTGCGCGACCTGGATTCCCTGCCGCTGTCGCCAGCCGAGCGCGCCGCGGCTCAAGCCGCCGCCACGCGCCACAAGGTTCGCATCCCAAAAGCCTATCTCGACCTGATCGACTGGAGCGACCCCGCCGACCCGATCCGGCTTCAGGTCATCCCTTCGCCCGAAGAACTGGCTGAGCAGGAAGGCGAGCTCGACGATCCGATCGCCGACCACGCCTTCAGCCCGGTGCCGCGATTGACGCATCGCCACGCCGACCGGGTGCTGCTGTTCCCGACCTATCAATGCGCGGTCTACTGCCGGTTCTGCTTTCGCAAGGAATCCCTCACCTCGATCGGCCGGGGTTTTTCGCGCGAGGCGCTGGAGCCGGCCTTTGCCTATATCGAGGCACACCCCGAAATCCGCGAGGTGATCCTGACCGGCGGCGACCCGCTGTCGCTGCCGGACAAGGCGCTGGCGGAAATCCGCGCCCGCATCGAGGCGGTTGCGCATGTGCGGCTCTTACGCATCCACACGCGTGTGCCGGTCGCTCTGCCGTCGCGCATCACATCAGGGCTGGTTCAGGCCCTGCAGGGCCGGCTGATGGTCACGGTCGTCACCCATTTCAACCACGCGCGGGAGATCACGCCGGCCACCGAAGAGGCCTGCCGCACGTTGCGGCAAGGCGGCTTTGTGCTGTTGAACCAGAGCGTTCTGCTGAAAGGCGTCAACGACACGGTCGAGGTGCTGGAGGAGCTGTGCCGGGAGTTGATGTACCGCCTCGGCGTCAAACCCTATTACCTGCACCATGGCGACCTCGCCCGCGGCATGGCGCACCGGCGCACCACTATTCACCAGGGACAGGCGCTGGCCAGCGCGCTCCGCGCGCGCCTGTCGGGCATTTGCAACCCCGTCTATGTGCTGGACCTGCCGGACGGCGGCGGCAAAGTTCCGCTCGGCCCGTGCTATGTCGAGGCGCAGGACGGCGAGACGTGGCGGATTCGCGGGCAGGATGGGACGGTGAAGACCTATACGGAGCTTGTCGGCGACCTGTGAAAGCTTGGTTCCTCGCCCCGCGAAGCGGGGTAGGGCATCGCATATGAGAACTGCCCCCTCATCCGGCCGCGGAGCCTGTCATCGGGCTTGCCGGAGGCAAGACCCGTGGGCGGCCACCTTCTCCCCGGCGGGGAGAAGAGAGAAGCGTCAGCACTGGTTCCTCTCCCCTTGGGGAGAGGTCGGATTGTCCCGAATTGCCCTTCGCAATTCGGTTGGCAATCCGGGTGAGGGGGCCATTTGCGATAGCCCTGCCGTGAAGCGGCGGAGAGGTGGCTCGGCGAAGCGGCAGGAGAGGGGGCTTCCCTCGAGCGCGAAGCTCCAACTGCCGCGCTAGTTGGAACCGGATCCAATGCCTCGCATTTTAAAGATGACGGGGCAGAGGAGTGTAGGGTGAAAGCTTTATCGGCGGTACTTGGCGGGTTCGTGCTGACGCTGGCGGTTTTCGCCAGCGGATTGGCGTTTGCCGTCTGGATTCTTTCCGCCGAGCCGGTGCGGCAGGCCGCTCCGACCTCCAGCGTCGCCGAACTGTGGCCCAGGGAGCCGCGGAAGGTGGACCCTGCTTCGCAGCGTCTTGAGCGCCTTCCCGCCCGCGAGGTCCCAGAGGTCCCGGTTGACCGCACCTCGAAACCTGCCGATGCCGCAGCTTCGGCGCCCACCGTTACCGGCTCCATCAAGCCGGCAACGGACGAGCAGCAGGCGGTGTCCGCCGCCCATGTGGAATGGTGCGCAAGCCGCTACCGCTCCTACAGGCCAAGCGACGACCACTACACATCCTACAGCGGAGAGCAGCGTCCCTGCATCTCGCCCTATCTCGATGCCGGCCCGGTCGAGCCCGCCGCACAACCTCCCGACGATGGCGCCAGCTATGTCGAGGCGACCGACATGTGGCCAATGGATGGCGACGTCCCGTCGGATGAGGGCGCATCGTATTGGGACGCCGCCCAGCTTCCGCCCGACCACGTGGACTATTGCTTCAGCCGCTACCGCTCCTACCGACCGGAAGACAACAGCTACCAGCCCTATTCCGGCGGCCCGCGACGCCAGTGCGAGTAGGCGGACGGGGGCGGGTGGCGGGCTGGCGGCCGCAGTGCATGGCGCCTTGTGCGACCCCGATCACGCAGATTTCTTGGATCGTTCGGGTTGGCACGGCGTTCATCCGATACCAAAGGAGGAATCAACATGGCCGACGATCGGGAAGACAAGATTCGTGAGCGCGCATACCAGATCTGGGAACGCGAAGGTGGGATCCATGGCGATCCCGAGCGGCACTGGCACCGGGCCGAGGCCGAGATCGACAGGGAGGCAGCCCTGCCGCTGACGGCAGGCGATGCCCTGCCGGAAACCCGCGAGGTCGCGAGCTCCGACGTCTTGACGGTGGAGGCCCTGGCGGCGCGCACCGGCATATCGGGCGAACAGGCGCAGGAACTGATCGACAGGCTGGGCAACGACCGCGCGGCGATCGAACAAGCCGCGCGCAATCTCAAGGGGAAGCAGCGGCTCGGGGAGTGACAGATGATCAGAAAACTCAAAGACGGCAAATACCGCCTCTATTCGCGCAAGAAGGACGAAAAGACCGGCAAGCGCCGCAATCTCGGGACGTTTGACACCCGCGAGGCTGCGGAGAAGCACGAACGCGAGGTGCAGTATTTCAAGAGGCATTGAGTAGGCGTGCCGTCGCTTGCCAGGCAGCCGCGCCGGATGACTGGCGGAACCTGAGCCTGCGAAGACGGCGGCCACGCATCTCTGCGCCGACACTTTACGAGAACATGGTGCGTCCACCAAGCCTTAGTCCGGAAGCAGGTAGCGACGCCTATGGCGCTCGCCCGCGGATCTTAGCACGGTACGCAATTTGTTCAGAACCGTACCTGATGCACCTCGCGCAAGCGGCATCAACCTTTCAGTGACGAAGCGTTCGCTTGCGACGTGGCCAAGCGGACTATTGTACTCTCTAAATGCATCACCGCGCCGCTCCCGACCATGGCGCCAGCTATGTCGGGGCGAGCGACACGTGGCCAATGGGTGGCGACGTCCCGTCGGATGAAACCGGCGCCGCTTAGCTTCCGCCCGACCACGTGCAATATTGCTTCAGCCGCTACCGCTCCTATCGGCCGGAAGACAACAGCTACCAACCCTATTCCGGCGGCCCGCGCAGGCAGTGCGAGTAGGCAGGCGCCTCGCGCGCCTGTCGGGCATAGGCAAACTACGTGCTGGACTTGCCGGAAGGCGGAGGGAAGGCGCCGCTCGGGCCGTGCTATGTCGAGGCGCGGGACGGTGAGGCGTGGCGGATTCGCGAGATCGAGAAGAAATGCCTCGGTTAAGGACTGTCTTTATTCAAGCCACGGCATGCAGAGAAATCGGATATCCGTGAACGGCCTGTTTTGACCCTGATCGGACCTTTCGGGACCTATTTTCCCTCCAGAAACCCGACATTCGGTCCAGCCAGCGCTCATGACCGAAAGACGACTGACGTCTACCGCGAGGTGGACGGCAGCTTTGCGCCGCATGTCGGCCGTAGAAGTCGATCTTGACGTTGCCCGGAAGCAGACATCTCCTTTGACCGCGCTTTACTTGGCGTCGCGACGAGCCTCCGAGCACATCTCAGCAACGCGGTCAAAGGTTGTGGGTTGTTAAATGTTTACAGCTTTGCGCATCACCTCGCTTTCGTGGCTCTAGATCTCGTGCAGGCAATCCTGAGTCAGCCGAGCGTTGACTGCCACCGGCCCTGCCACCGAGACTATGTTGCCATCCGCCTCGTTTCGTGGCGGCCTTCTCGCAGCCGGATTCAGGCCGCGTGCTTGGAACTAATGACGGGCGAGACTGTTCAGCTGTGACTTTGGCATGACGCTGACGTGCCCTCCTGGCTGGGTAAGCCTCGATCTTGAGGAGACTCGCATCATGAAGATTTCGTTCAGATTTCGTTCAGTCGCGGCTGCGGTTGTCGCTGCAGCAGGAATCAGCTTTGCCGGCTCCGCGCATGCCGACAGCGGTACGATCCGCTTCTCAGTCTACAAGGCTGCCTTCTTTGTGGGTGGCTCTGGAGGCGAGGGCACGCTGACCTTCCATGGTCGCCGCTATCCCATCTCTGTCGGCGGCATCTCGGGCGGCCTCGCCTTCGGGGCTTCTAAGACCTATTTCCATGGTACCGTGCGCCACATTCGCCGCGTCCAAGATGTGACGGGGGTCTACGGTGCGGCGGGCGGTGGCGGCGCGTTCGGCAAAGGGGCCCAGGTGATCGTCATGACCAATGACAAGGGCGCCCAACTCGAACTCTCAGGCAAGCAGGTAGGCCTGCAAGTCAACGCCGATCTCAGCGGTATTGCCATCACGGTGAAGTAGGGGCCGTCGCTCCGTTCGTCGTCCCTGCAGTCGGCCCACTACGCTGAATACAAAGGGTCGGCTTTCAGCGCTACCATCTAGGAAGCGGCCATTCCACTGTCGGCCCCAATCGAGACGCTCGGGTAATACGCGCCAAGCGTCCGCTCGTGGCGCGACCGAGCCGGCCGGCGCATCGGCTCGGATTGTACCGCAACGGAGCGTTCTACGTCGCGATCGGGTGGAATGTCGACGTTCAGGTTGGATTACCCGCGGGCTCTACGCCGATAACATTCTGCTCCGCGTCCGTCGTGAACGTTCCCTTCGATTGATCCAATATTACAAGCACGTTGCCGAAAGGGTCACATACACGGGCGCATCGTCCGATCGCGATGTCGAACGGCGGTTCCACTGCCGTTCCGCCCGCTGCCAAAAATTCTCGAAATGCCGCGTCCACATCATCAACCAGAATATCAGTCTCTGGACCAATACGAAGATGAACTACTAGTTCTGCATCTGCTTCAGGCAACGCGAAGCCGGCAGCTTCCACGTCCCGCCAGATGAGGGCATGGCCGAGCCGATCCCGATAAAAGGATATGGCTTCGTCAAGATCGCTCACATGCAGTAGATAGTTGTCGAGTTTTCGGAACAACGGTCTTTTGGCGGCCTCGTAAGCCATTGCGGGACCTCGCGCAGTATCACGGGCTCACATCAGTGCCCAAGATATGGTTCCGCGACGAGTTCCGCAACGGCTCGGCTCAGCGTCGGCTCCAGCTGATGCCAGCTTGCAACAGCTCTTTGTATCGCGGGAACGGCAGCTATGGGGTCGATTCCGGGCCTAGCGCGAACGTCCGGTTCGTAGATTCGTCATGAACGACCGGAAGTGGCGCTAAGCCGACCTTCGAACGGCACGATTGAACACGCGACCTGCTGCCCTCATCTCTGGGCGCTTAGCGCGTCGCTCGGCGTGGTGACGACAGGGCATCAAGCCGTTCCTGCAAATGTCCATTCAGCACGATCATCTCCTTGAGCGCCTTCACCACATCGCCCTTGTGCTGAGCAATGAACCTGTCGGCGATGGTCTGAAGGGCAGCCTCCTGGCGGCTGTCCAGCGTCACGATGTGGTCCATGGCGATGCCTCCAACAGTTTCTGTTCAAATTGAACAAAACGGGAACAAAATTGTCAAGGGTGAATTGACTCCGCGAGGAATGCCTTCCTATTTGTCGGTAGGTGGGGCGGTTGCTCACAAACTGGGGAGAGCCGCGATGGGCAGACGAAAAAGCCGATTTGACAGGCTGTCGACGAGGCATGCCGAGGCGATCATCAGGGATGCTCTCAGCCTGCGCAGGACGGTGCTTTCGTCGCAACTGCATCTGAAAGCGCATGGCGAGCTGTTTTGGCAGCTTTGCGGGCTTGTCGAAAAATTGCATGAGGTGATGGCCAGCGTAGCGGAGAAGGAGCCCGATTTCCGGATGCCGGATCTTGGCCTGCTCCCGCTTCCCGACGACTATTTGACTCGGAAATGAGCCATGGCCGGGCCGATGGACAGCGTTGGACGTGCCGCGAAGGCCAACATGCTGCTGATCGTGGAGTGCGGCCACTGCTACCATGTCGGACGTTTCAGGGCGAACGACGTGGCCAAGGTGGTGGGCTGGAACAAGCCGCTGGAGACCATCCGGTTCAAGTGCAAGCGGTGCAGCCGAACGAACACGACGGTGAAGACCCAGTTCATCGACCAGGACCATCCGCCGAAGGGCTACATCTGGGTGCTGCAGAAGTTCAAGCTTTAGAACAGCGAACCCTGTACCGGCGCCTGTGGCGCCTGCGGCGGAAACTTTATCTGCGTCGCCGGCTTGTCGACGATCACCAGCGCGTCGTCGGGTGCCGTGCGCTGCAGGTGCCTGGCCTCCGACCACGGCGCGGTCAGCCAGGTCTCGGTTTCCTCCTGTGTGGTCAGGATGACGGGCATGGCCTTCTCATGGATCGGCGCGATCAGGGCGTTTGGCCTGGTGGTCAGAAAACCGTAGAGCTCGAAGTCGCCGGGGCCGTCCTTGACCTTGCGCACGCCCTGCCAGCGCGTCCACAGGCCGGCGAAGAAGAACAGTGGCCGCTCCTCGCTCAGCGCGAACCAGTAGTTTTTCTGGATACCGGTATCCGGATCCTTGTCGCCGGGCGTCGGGCTCGGCTCGGCAAAACTGGTGAGCGGCACCACGCAGCGGTTCTCGAGGCCGAGATATTGCAGCCAGTGGCCGTATTGCGGGTTACGGATGTTGGTGGTGCCGTAGTCGGCCTTGCCCTTCACCCGCTCAATCGGCGTCGGCATGCCCCACAGCAGATTGGCCAGCTCGCGCTCACCGTCCGGCGCGTTGCGCACCACCGGGCCGGGCTGGTTGGGGTAGATGTCGATGGAGGGCTCTAGATTGCCGAGACTATCGCGCAGGGCGCGGGTCCACTGGCGGATGGCCTCCTGCGACGTCGTGATGTTGTAGAGGTTGCACATGTCGAACCCTCGGGGATGTTCAGGCATCTTGTGGGAAAGGGCAGGGAATTTCCAGCGCTGTCGGCTCGGCTGCTGACACGCTACCCCAGCCACCACCACAGCGCACCGCCGCCACCCCGGCGGAAGGACACCTACCGTGCGCAGCGGCGAACAACAGGCTCCGCTTACGCAACGGACGCCGATTGTGCGCGTTCTACCCATTAGGAGGAGCATGGCGATGTGACGGCTGGGTCTCATGCGCTCACAATTGGAGGCAAAAGCACGATGTCTAAGTTCAAAGAAGCCCTTGAGCGCGGGAAGGAAGCCCGTGAGCAAGAAGGGAAGGTCCGCAATGAGAAGGCCGAGGGGGTGGAGTTCGGCGCGCAAGCCAGGGCCTGGCTAAACGACGTCGTGGTTGCCTCGTTGGAAGCGGCCAAGGCTGACGTGGCGGGCGAGGTGACTGTCGACTTGGACACCGCGCCAAGCGACCAAGCCAAAGCGTCAACACCATCTATTCGGTTCAAAGTCTACGGGAAGCGAGGCATGGAGAAGGAGGCAGTCGGAAGGACGTTCACGGTCAACGTTCAGCTGAGTGGGCAAGTGTCAGTCTCTTCGCCCGGGATGGTGGCGAGAGACGTGGGAAACATAGGGGATAGGACTGACGAGCGGTTCTCTGCCTTGCTAGCGGAACTGATCGAGGACGCAGCGAAGGGCACTTAGCCAGCAAGGTGTCGAGGAAAGGGCAGGAATTCCAGCGCTGTCCGCTCGGCTGCTGACACGGTCAAGCCTGTCAGAAAATGGCTTCCTGATGTCGCGAACACCCCCTCCGTTAACCTTTCGTTAACCATGGCTGGCTAGCGTTTACCTATCAGTAAGGAATCGCTGTCCGTGACCTTCGCCGCCCCCGTCGAGACCAAATCCATTCGCTTTCGCGCCCGCTCGTTTGTCGCCTTCACGCTCACGCCGGAGGCGCCGCTTTCGGAGTGGCTGGAGAGCCTCGATCGCTGGATCGGCAATTCGCCGGGTTATTTTGCCGGCCGGCCGGTGGTGCTCAACCTCAACACATTAAAGCTTGAGGTCGGACAGATCGAAGCGCTGGTCGCCGAGCTTGGCCTGCGCGGCATCCGCATCTACGCCATCGAGCTCGACGGCAGCACGGCGCTCGAGGCCAATCTGCCGCCGGTGCTGATCGGCGCGAAGGAGGCCACCGCCGGCCTGCTGATGCAGGCCGACAGCAAGGGCAGGCCGGAAGAGACGGGCAGGGCGGAACAGGGCAAGCAGCCGGAAGACAGGCCGCCGGAAGCGCCGGCCACGCTGATGGTGAAAACGCCGATCCGCTCGGGACAGTCGGTCTTTCATGCGCATGGCGACGTCATCGTGCTCGGTTCCGTCGCCTCCGGGTCCGAGATCGTCGCCGCCGGCTCCATCCACGTCTACGGCACGCTGCGCGGGCGGGCGTCGGCCG
Source organism: Mesorhizobium sp. WSM4849 (assembly GCF_055811385.1). Lineage (NCBI taxonomy): Bacteria > Pseudomonadati > Pseudomonadota > Alphaproteobacteria > Hyphomicrobiales > Phyllobacteriaceae > Mesorhizobium > Mesorhizobium sp. WSM4849. The sequence goes on along the minus strand of NZ_JBVVPW010000048.1, from coordinate 31,676 downwards.
GCGTGCTCGGCCATTCGGCGGCGCGCATCTTCTGCCGCAGGAACGAGGCCGAGCTGCTGTCGGTCGACGGCTGGTATTGCACCGCCGAGGAGATGGAGCCGTCCTTGCGTGGAAAAGCCGTCCAGGCATTTCTCGAAAAAGACACACTGCGCATCGCGCCGTTCAGCTAATGCAGTCGCCCGAAAGTACGCAGCGGTTTTTGAATAAAAACAAAGACTTAAGCGCATCTCATAATTCAGACGCTTAACAATACCAACAACAATAATGGAGGCATAGATGGGCAAGGTAGTGGTGGTCACCTCAGGCAAGGGGGGCGTCGGCAAGACGACCTCGACGGCCGCCCTTGGTGCTGCAGTCGCGAGAACCGGCAAGAAGGTGGCCCTTGTCGACTTCGACGTCGGCTTAAGGAATCTCGATCTGATCATGGGCGCCGAGCGGCGGGTGGTGTTCGATCTGGTCAACGTCATCCAGGGAACGGCCAAGCTCTCGCAGGCGCTGATCCGCGACAAGCGGGTCGAGACGCTGTTCCTGCTGCCGGCCTCGCAGACGCGCGACAAGGATGCGCTGACCGAGGAGGGCGTCGGCGAGGTGATCGACAAGCTGCGCTCGGTGTTCGACTACGTCTTCTGCGACAGCCCGGCCGGCATCGAGCGCGGCGCGCAGCTTGCCATGCGCTTTGCCGACGAGGCGGTCATCGTCACCAACCCGGAAGTCAGCTCGGTGCGCGATTCCGATCGCATCATCGGCCTGCTCGACGCCAGGACCGTCAAGGCCGAGCGGGGCGAGCAGATCTCAAAGCACGTGCTGGTGACGCGCTATGATGCCGCCCGCGCTGCGCGCGGCGAAATGCTCTCGATCGACGACGTTCTGGAGATCCTGTCGACGCCGCTCCTGGGGATCATTCCCGAGAGCCAGGACGTGCTCAAGGCCTCCAACCTCGGTTCGCCGGTGACGCTCAGCGATCCCACGAATTCCGCCGCCCGCGCCTATATCGAGGCGGCCAAACGGCTCGAGGGCGAGGACCTGCCGGTCGTCGTGCCGTTCGAGCGCAAGGGCTTTCTCGACCGGCTTTTTGGAAGGAGGGCAGCATGAACCTGTTAGACCTCTTCAAGCGGCGCGGCAGCGCGCCGGTGGCGCGCGAGCGGCTGCAGGTGCTGCTCGCCTATGAGCGCCGCAACCGCAGCCAGCCCGATCTCGTCTCGGTGCTGCGCGAGGAGATCATGGCCGTCATCGCCAGACATGTGCAGATCGACCAGGACTATCTGCAGGTCTCGATGGATCGCGGCGAGACGATGTCGACGCTGGAGATCGACATCCAGATCCCCAACAAGAGCGCAAGGCCGCTGGCCATGTCGGCCTGAGCGGCAGTGTTGCGGCCAGAGAAGCGCCGGAAACTGGCTCCATGAGTTGAGCGCGGCTGTCCAGCGCTGGTGGGTTTTACCCAGGGCAATCCCTTCCGCTTTGCGCTGCCCCTCATCTGCCTGCCGGCATCTTCTCCCCGTATAGTGACGGGGAGAAGGGGCTGGCCGCAACCTCGGCACGTTTTCTGCAACGCTGGAGACTGGCGAAATCCTCGCCGAAGGTGTCTTTCTCCCCCTCACTATACGGGGAGAAATGCCCGGCAGGGCAATGAGGGGCGGCGCCGACATCGACAGTGGTCATCCCAACACCCGGTTTGTCTGAAGCGATTGCCTGGCGTGATCTCCTGGCCACTACCCCAGCCACCACAAAACCCCGCCCAGCACCGCCACCCCCCCGCGATCGACAGCCCGAGCATGATGTAGGATCCCTTGATGACGTCGCGGATCACCTTCTTGACGCTTGAGCGGTCATTGAGGTTCGGGAACGGCTCCTGCGGTTCCGCCACGCCGAGAAAGCGGTACAACGGCCCCCAGCCTTCGGTCACCGTGAACACCAGCAGGTTTTCCGGCGGCACGGCTGCCTTCACCTCCTCGGTGTAGGCGTTGTAGCGTGCGATCGCCCGCTCGCGGTCGTCCATCACGCCGGCCAGCACGCGGCCCCAGATCAGCTTGCGCGACATGTCGCCGAATTTTCGGCCGAACGGCGTCAGCCACTCCAAAATCTTGAACTGCCAGAGATTCTCGGTGAAGTAGATCGTGTCGATCGTGCTGTCGTATCAGCCTTCGGCACCGCGCGGGTGGAGCGTCAGCAGCACCTTGGCGTCAGGGTATTCGGCCAGCAGCTCCCGCCACACGCAGCAGCCGGGATTGTCGACCGTCGCCGCGTAGTTGGCAAACACCCGGTCCCAGTCGTGCGGCGTGTGCCGGACTTGCTGTTCGCCACCTTGCGCCAGAAGTCGAGGTGGCCCTTGTTGGCCTTGTTGAGGATCATTTCCTGCATGAGCCTGTTCAGCGCGGCAAAGGTCGACCATGTGCCCGTGCGTCCGAAGCCCGCGCCGATTACCTTGAGAGCCATGCATTCTCCCTGGACTGATCTTCTTGTTTTATCGCAGTCCGCAGCGCCTACGTTGCGCCCCGAGCGCCCGGCACGCAACAAATTTCCGTCGTGCCTTCCCTCACCAGATCAGCTCTTTTGAATGGACAGCATCAGCCACGAAGCGTATCAACCATAGGATGCATTAATCATGCACACACTTCTGATCCATTTGCCACTTGCGCAACCATTGAAAGGGTGAAAACGTTGGTGTGGGGTAAATGGGCAAGGGTGGTCGTCGCGGCTGTTAGAAGCTCCGGGACGGCCGTGAAAAACGATGAATTTTCCACAGTTCCTGGTGGGGATGGCCACCGCGTCACTCGTCGTGGCGCTCTCGACTTTTTTGGCAACGGGTTCGATCTGGAAGGCGCTGGGCTGGACGGTTCTTACCTTGATCGTTTCGCAGGTTGGATATTTTGTGTTGGTCATCCGGCTGATCTATGGAACCGGGCGAAAGACACACAGGTAATCCGCGACCCGCGAGTGCTGGACCATTGAGACGGTCTGCGGTTTCGAGATCCAGGTCAGGCCAGCACCAATATCAACATGCCTAGACCATAATGTTTATAAGATAGACAGCATGGTCTAAGCCGTTTGAAAGCGGACTTGTTCGGTTCTGGGAATGTGCATTGGACGTTCCGTTACTTTAGCCAACCAGTATATATTTGCGGATACATATGCCTGGATTGGGCAGCGCGGAAGCCTGCCTGCGGCTTGTGCAATCCTGAACTCCCAAGTGCTTCCTGCCTCTATCGATGCTGCTCGGTTGAGGCTAAGGTTTGTTGAGATTCAGGCTGACCGTAGGGGCCAGCACTGGATCGCTGCACTTCTCGGTCACCGTAACGGCATGGATCCTAGGTCTGCGCTCCGCTTCGCGTTCGCTTCGCCCCAGGATGACGAACGGGGAGTGTCGTTTCAGCCAATCTCGAAGGTTTGCGCTTGGCATCAACCGCCACCGCTACGCGGCGACGCAATTGCCAATTTTCACCATCAGCGATTGGCCTCAAGCCACCATGCCTTCGTCATCCTAGGGCGGAGCAGGAGCGAAGCGACGTGGCGGAGACCCTAGGATCCATGCCGTTACAGTGGTCGAGTTGAACAGCAGCGCAGCAAGTGACCGTCCCTCCGGACGCCGGAACCCTCCGGCGCCACGCGTCATCTGCTCAGCTCACTCCGCCGCCAGCTTGTCCTGCGTCTTGGTGTCGAAATCGCTGGCGTCGTGGCGCTCGTGCAGCTGCATCGCCGGCTCGCCGAAGGTGCGGTTGACCATGCGCCCGCGCTGCACCGCCGGCCGCGCGTCGATCGCGTCGGCCCAGCGCTGCACGTGTCTGTCGTGACCGACAGGAACTCGCCGGCGTCGTTGTACATGCGGCCCTTGGCCAGCCCGCCATACCAGGGCCACACGGCGATATCGGCAATCGTGTAGGCGTCGCCGCCGAGATATTCGCTTTCAGCGAGGCGCCGGTCGAGCACGTCCATCTGGCGCTTGGTCTCCATGGCGAAGCGGTCGATGGCATATTCGATCTTTTCCGGCGCATAGGTATAGAAATGGCCGAAGCCGCCGCCGAGATAGGGGGCCGAGCCCATCTGCCAGAACAGCCACGACAGGGTTTCTGCGCGCGCCGGCTGCTCGGTCGGCAGGAATTCGCCGAATTTTTCGGCCAGATGCACCAGGATCGAGCCGGATTCGAAGACGCGGATCGGCTTTGGCCCGCTGCGGTCCATCAGCGCCGGGATCTTGGAGTTGGGGTTGACCTCGACGAAGCCGCTGCCGAACTGGTCGCCGTCGTTGATCCTGATCAGCCAGGCGTCATATTCGGCGCCTTTGTGGCCGAGCGCCAAGAGCTCCTCCAGCATGATCGTCACCTTGACGCCGTTCGGTGTCGCCTGCGAGTAAAGCTGCAGCGGATGCTTGCCGGCCGGCAACTCCCTGTCATGCGTCGGGCCCGCGATCGGCCGGTTGATGCTGGCGAAGGCGCCGCCATTTTCCTTGTTCCAGGTCCATACTTTCGGCGGTGTGTATTGGTTCATCTCGGGAGGCCTTGTGATGTGAGCGGGGAGGGTCAGCTTGCGCATGGAAGCGGGAGATTCGTCGGGCAGGTTCATCTACACATAGATATAGGTAGTTCGGGCAGCAGGAAGTTCAACTTATATTGAACTATTGTCGAGGCCGCATGCCGATTCTCCCAGGGGAGAAGGGCTCACCGATGCCCTTGCGCCTCGTCACGTGCGCCATACCTATAGGCATATCGGGCCTTTGCCGGCCCACGCATCGCTTACCGGGATTGAGAGCATGACCATCGATACGATTTTGCGGTCCATCGTGGCGGTGCGCGCCTCGATCCCGGACGATGCCTTCACCGCCAATGCGCTGGGCACGAGCCGGGAAGGCAGCGGCGTGGTCATTCGCGATAACGGGCTGGTGCTCACCATCGGCTACCTCATCACCGAGGCGGAAGAAGTCTGGCTGACCGACCACAACGGGCGCGTGGTTCCCGCGCACGCGCTCGCCTACGACCAGGAATCGGGCTTCGGCCTGGTGCAGGCGCTGGCGCCGCTCGGCCTGCCTGCGGTGGCCTTTGGCGACGCGGCCAGGGCGATGGCCGGCGACCCCGTGGTGCTCGCCGACGGCATCGGCCAGGCGGTCAGCGCGCATATCGTCACCAAGCAGGAATTCGCCGGCTATTGGGAGTATCTCCTGGACGAAGCGATCTTCACCGCGCCCGCCCATCCGTCATGGGGAGGTGCGGCACTTATCGGGCAGGATGGCAGGCTGCTCGGCATCGGTTCGCTGCGCCTGCAGATGAGCCGCGCCGGCGAGATCGCCGATATCAACATGGTGGTGCCGATCGACCTTCTGCCGCCCATTCTCGACGATCTCCTGACACGCGGCCAGGTTGCCAAGCCACCGCGCCCATGGCTCGGAGCCTTCTCCGCCGAAAGCAATGGCGAGGTTGTGGTGATGAGCGTCGCCGAAGGCAGCCCGGCCGCAGAAGCCGGCCTGCGCCAGGGCGACATCATCTCGGATGTCCGCGACGGCGAAGTCGACGGGCTCGCCGATTTCTACCGCAAGTTGTGGCAGAACCCGGCGGGCGCCGAGATCCCGTTGCGGGTTGTGCGCGACGGCCGCGAAACCTGGCTGCGCGTCAAGTCGGCCGACCGCAACAGCTTTCTCAAGAAACCGCAGCTGCAGTGAAGCAGTCGATTCGGGTCACCTGATGCATCCAAGACTGCTCAAGACATTCCTCGCGGTTGCGCGGTGTCGAAACATCACCCGTGCGGCCGAGGAGATCCACCTCGCGCAATCGAGCGTGAGCGATCAGATCCAGACGCTTGAAACCGAGCTTGGCACGGCCCTGTTCACGCGGTCGAGGCAAGGCCTGCAACTGACGCTGGCAGGCGACACGCTGAAGCGCTACGCCGAAGAGATTCTGATGCTGGCCGAAGAGGCACGGGCTGCCGTGGACGCCAGTGCCGGACACGCTGCCGGATCAATGACGATCGGCGCGCTGGAGACGATCGCCTCGGCGAAGCTTGCGCAATGGCTTCCGGATTTCCAGGCCTCACATCCCGACATCAATCTTCGGCTGAAGGTCGCGGGCAGCGGCGATCTGCTGCGGAAGCTGGAAGACGACGAGATCGATGTCGCCTTCTGCTTCGACAGGGATGGTTTCGAGAAGGGCGCCCTCGACGAACGCCTCGCCAGGCGGACTATTTCGGTGGAACCATTGATCCTTGTCGTCCCACCGGGGGAGGCAGCGATGAGAGGCGACCTTGCGGCACTCGGCAGCATGCGCTTCGTGGTCACCGAAGCTGGATGCGTCTATCGCCACCTGTTCGACAAGGCTTTTGCCGAGGCAGGCCTTGCATCGCCAAAGCTTGCCGCCGAAGTCGGCAGCATCGACACGATCGCGCGCCTGGTGTCGGCTGGTGCTGGCCTTGGTCTGGTTCCTCGTCTGGCGGTGGTCGACGCGCTCGATCGTGGCGAGATCATCGAAATGCCCTGGCCGGGTGCGGTCCGGACGGCATGCCTCGTCATGATCTGGCGCCGCAGGCGGGTCCAGCCACCAGCGTTGAAACTGCTGCTGGCGGCCGCGGGCGACAAATTCGCGCCGATCAGGCCAGCCGGTGCCCACCCTCGACATGTAGTGTCGTCCCTGTCGTGAAAGCGTTGCCTATCAAAAAGCAGATAGCGTCGGCGATATCGTCCGGTTGTCCGACCCGCCCAACCGGCAGCCGGTCTGCCATCGCACTCAGCGTGTCATCCTTCTTGTCGCCGGCAACGAAATTCCAGATCGGCGTGTCGACCCAGCCAGGCGACACCGCGTTGACCCGGATGGGCGCCAGTTCGATGGCGAGCGCCCGCACGAGCCCCTCCAGCGCCGCGTTGACGGCGGCGACGACCGAGCCTCGCGCCGCCGGCCGGTAGGCCGCAATGCCGGACGTGAAGGTGAGGGAGCCCGTGGCTGAGAGCATCGGCGCGCCATGTTTGGCCAAGAGCAACGGCCCGTAGAACTTGCTTTCAACGACCCTCTGGGCCGCCTTCAGCTCGAGCGCGGGCAACAGCTCATAGGCGCCTTCGATATCGGCTGCGGTGCTGACGATATGGTCGAGCCGGCCGATCCGTCTGAACAAAGCGGCGACCTGGTCCTCCCTGGCGATATCGACCGCGACGGTGTTCAGCGCGGCAGGGTTGCCCAACTCCTCGCGGGCGCACTTCAGCCGGTCCTCATTGCGCCCGGCGATGACGACCTTGGCGCCAGCCGCGAGACACCGCCTTGCCAGCGCCAGACCCATTCCCGAGCTGCCGCCGACGACCAGAACTTTGCTGTTTGTCATATCCGCCATCCTTCGTTTCCACAGACGACCACTTCGGCGGGTAAGTCGCAGGCCTGGGCTCGAAGTGGAAACGGAAGAAATCGATAGTGCCATCGGAAAATCCGATGCACGACGGGACGCTGCCTCACTCGCCGCAGGCGCTGAAGCCGGTTCCGGGGTTCCACTCCGCGAAGGGGATGATTTTCCCTTCGACAGACACCGTCGCGTGCTCGGTGGTGCCGTCCGGCCGCATCTTGCTGCTTTTGCCCTTGCCGGTCAAAACATTGTAGTCGCAGTCACTTGCGACATTGTCCTCAAGGTAGTCGTGATAGTCATAGGCAAAGCCGGCGACGATGAAGGCGCCGTCGCGGTAAGTGAGCGTCAGCGTCTGGTTGGTCCGCTTGCTGCCGACCGGCATTGCCGGCAGATACAGTTTGATCGAGCCGTTGGGCAGTGCGGTCAGCTCCGGCTCGGTGTCGGAAGCCTCGTAGCCCGGCCTGTCGTAACCGTTCCACTCCCCGTAGATCTGCTCACGCACGATGCCGGCAGGTTTGAGAAAATTGGCCTCGCGGTCCCTGAGGAAGAAGTACATGTCCATCGGGTCGCTGGGCTTGGTCTCGACGATCATCACCAGATCGACGGCGCCGTCGCCATTCCAGTCGCCGGTCAGCGCGGTGATGACCTTCTGGGTTTCGATCGGTTCCGCCAGGGCCATGGTTGGCGCCAGCAGCATCAGGCCGAACATCATTGCTCGCATGGCAATATCCCCCAGTTGACGCCCGCCGTGTCTAGAGCGGGACCGTCGCCGGGTTATTACATCACGATGCGAAGGTCCGCCATGGGCGCCGCGGGACAGCGACGCTGCCAATCTCCCCCCTCGTGGGGGAGATGCCCGGCAGGGCAGAGGGGGGCGCTGTCCCGCCGGCCTTCAACCCTTTGCAACTGCACCTCATGTCAATTCTCGGTTGGTCATGAGGTAACGAGACGATGGCGATCCTTCGCGCCCCCCTCTGTCCTGCCGGACATCTCCCCCACAAGGGGGGAGATTGGCAGCTTCGCTGTCCCGCCAGCCTTGCAACAAGGCCACTGTTGCTCCATTCGATCGGAGCTGAGCGCGACAAGGAGGAAACCGATGACGACCGCAAAAAGGCAGGCCCGCTGATGGCGCCGGTTAAGGTCGATCCCGCCAAGGTGCGCGAATTCGGGGATGCCGAAAGCTTCTACACCTGGCTCGGCCAGCACCACGACACCGAGACAGAAGTCTGGATCAAGATCCACAAGGTCGGTTCGGGGCTGCCTTCGATCACGCCCAAGGAGGCTATCGACGTCGTGCTGTGCTGGGGCTGGATCGATGCCGTGCGCAAGGGGCTCGACGACAAGAGCTATTTGCAGCGCTACACGCCGCGCGGCAGGAAGAGCACATGGAGCCAGATCAACGTCGACAACGTCGCCCGGCTGATCGAGGAGGGCCGGATGACCGAGCATGGGCTCAAACAAGTCGAGGCGGCGAAGGCCGACGGCCGCTGGGCGCGCGCCTATGGAAGCGGCAAGGACATGAAAATCCCCGACGATCTCCAGGCGGCAATAGACGGCGAGCCCAAGGCCAAGGCGATGCTGGCAACGCTCAGCGCGCAAAACCGTTTCGCGCTCGCCTTCCGCATCCATAACATGAAGACCGAAGCCGGCCGCAAGAAGAAGATCGCAGCGTTCGTCGAGATGCTGAAGCGCGGCGAGACGATCTACCCGCAAGGGAAGAACTAGCTTATTGGCGATTAGGCGCCGCCTGCCCGATGGACCGCCTGATAGCGCACGGTCACCGGGGAGCAATCGCCGCCGTCAGGCCGCTCGCTTCGGTTCGATCGCAAACGGGCTGAGCCCCAGCCAGGCCTGCATCTTCCTTGCGATGTCCTGGTTGCCTGTCAAGGCGAGCTTCGCTCCGGCCCGCTCGACCGTGATCAGCCCCATCCAGATTTCGGTCATCTTGTGCAGGTCGGTCGAGACGTACAGGTCGACATCGAACCCCGGATCGTACCAGCACAGATCGACCTCGCCGTGCTTTTCGATGATCAGCCACCACGAGCGCTTGGACGCCGGTAGCTCCTGATACAGAAATTGTATCACTGTTCGCCCGTCTGGCAGCGGGGAGGGGTTCAGATTGCGCCGCATATCCCACATCAGCAGCGACGGATCGAGGTTTTTCAGGGATAGCCGGGACTCGACCCATTTCTGCCCCCAGAAACCCATCGCATCGACGACGGAACGCAAATCTCTGCCCGCCTCCGTCATCTGGTATTCGAAGATGCCCTTCTCGCTGCGCACCTCCTTGCGCTCGACGATCCCCGCCAGCTCGAGTTCCTTGAGCCGTTGCGACAGAAGGGTCGGCGACATTTTGGGGACGCCGCGGCGCAAGTCGTTGAAGCGGGTCGATCCCGCCACCAGTTCGCGAAGCAGCACCATGGTCCAGCGGGTGCACAGCACCTCGGCGGCCATCGACAGCGGGCAGAACTGTTTGTATCCGGACTGGGCCATGATTGCGGTCTCTCCCTCCAACTAGGCCCGGACCATAGGCCTTCCCTGACAGCGCGGCGAGTACAGAAACTGTATCAGCCCAGTTCAGTTCGCGGACTGGCTGGCGCGGGCCTTGTCATGCGAGCCCTTTGGCCGGTGCACGGGATAGCCCTGTGCGCCCAACCAGGAGACATGACCCATGACCGCTTACATCATTGCAGACATCAAGGTGAAGGACCCGCAGTGGATGCCGGCCTACGCCGCTTCAGTCCACGACCTCGTTCACAATCATGGCGGCAGATACCTGTCGCGCAGCGGCAATGTGAAGACGCTCGAAGGCAAGCCGCTCGACACGACCCTGATTGCCTTAATGGCGTTTCCATCCGAGGCGGCGGCTCGCGCCTTCACCAACGATCCTGCCTACGCGTCCTTCGTGTCGGCCCGTCAGCGCGGCAGTGACAGCCGTTTCCAGTTGATCGACGACACCGATCTGGCTGGCACGATTTCCTATCTGCCGAAGGGATGACGAGCTTTGCGGGACGACGAGCTTTGCCGGCATTCGATGCGTCGAATTCCGAACCAACCAGCAAGAAGAAGTCGCAGGTTTTTCCGGCCAAATTCAGGCCAGGCTCTGTGCTTTGATCTCAAGAACGGAATGAATATGATAAACTATCTTTGCAATAAGCTTCTCATGGCCGGCGCCGTCCTGTCGGTCTGCACCGCATTCGCGCAGGCTCATCAGGAGGCCGGTGCGTTGCCTGGCGCCAATCCGCTTGCCGACAAGGTGCGTGCCGCCGATAGCCGTTTTCTCGATGTTTCGGTCGCCGTCGCCGAGGGCTATTCGCCCATTCCCTGCGCCAGCGGCATCACCGGCGGCGCCATGGGCATCCACTATGTCAACGCCGAATACTTGAAGGACGACAAGATCGATCTCGCCCGCCCTGAAGCCGTCATGTACGAACCGATGGCCGATGGAACGCTGAAGCTGGTGGCGGTCGAGTATATCACCTCGAAAGGCCCGGCCTCGCTGGACGGGCATCTGTTCAACTTCAACGGCGCGCCCAATCGCTACGGCCTGGGTGCTTTCTACGAACTGCATGTCTGGGCCTGGAAGGGCAACCCGACCGGCACTTTCGCCGACATGAACCCGAACGTGTCGTGCGACCCGACGGTCGCCCCAAGCCAGTAGGCGGTCAGGCCGGGCGGCGCTACTGCCGCCTGGCCGTTCGGTCTCCTCCCGCTGGCCTTGAAGCCACGTCCGGCTCCTCCATTTAGTTCGCAATAGCGCAACTTTCCGAGGAAGCGCCAGGAGTTGCTGGCCTCCGACAAACCAGAGTGGCCGCCCGTCCGGTTTTGGCGGGCAGCCTTAACAATCGAGCGTCTTCCTCGTTGTCAGACGAAGGGAGAACCAAAAATGGCAAAGGTCGTTTGCGTCCTCTATGACGATCCGGTTGACGGTTACCCGTCAAATTACGCACGGGATGGGCTGCCAAAGCTCGACCGCTATCCCGGCGGCCAGACGCTTCCCACGCCGAAGGCCATCGACTTCGAACCGGGCGTTCTGCTCGGCAGCGTGTCGGGCGAACTCGGCCTGCGGCCATATCTGGAAAGCGCCGGGCACAGCCTGGTCGTGACCTCGGACAAGGACGGTCCCGACAGCGTTTTCGAACGCGAGCTCGGTGACGCCGAAATCGTCATCTCGCAGCCGTTCTGGCCGGCCTATCTGACCAAGGAACGGATCGCCAAGGCAAACCAACTGAAGCTTGCGATCACCGCCGGCATCGGGTCCGATCATGTCGATCTGCAGGCCGCGATGGATCGCGGCATCACCGTCGCCGAGGTGACCTACTGCAACTCGATCAGCGTGTCCGAGCATGTGGTGATGATGATCCTGGCGCTGGTGCGAAACTACATCCCGTCCTACCAGTGGGTGATCAAGGGCGGCTGGAATATCGCCGACTGTGTCGCGCGCTCCTATGATGTCGAAGGCATGCAGATCGGAACCGTCGGCGCCGGCCGTATCGGCAGCGCGGTGCTGCGCCGGCTGCGGCCGTTCGACGTCACACTGCACTACACCGACCGCCACCGCCTTCCCGAGGCAGTCGAGAAGGACCTCGGCGTGACCTTCCACCCAGACGCCGCGTCCATGGTCGGCATCTGCGACGTGGTGACGATCAATGCCCCGCTGCATCCGGAGACGGAGAACCTGTTCGACGAGGCGATGATCGCCAGGATGAAACGCGGCGCCTATCTGGTGAACACGGCGCGCGGCAAGATCTGCAATCGCGACGCCGTCGCCCGTGCGCTGGAGAGCGGTCAGCTCGCCGGCTATGCCGGCGACGTCTGGTTCCCGCAGCCGGCCCCCAAGGACCATCCGTGGCGATCGATGCCGCATCACGGCATGACGCCGCATATTTCGGGATCATCGCTCTCCGCCCAGGCACGCTATGCCGCCGGCACGCGCGAAATCCTGGAGTGCTGGTTCGAAGGCCGGCCGATCCGCGAGGACTACCTGATCGTCGACGGCGGCAAGCTGGCCGGTGCCGGCGCGCATTCCTATAGTGCGGGCGACGCCACAAGCGGTTCGGAAGAGGCGGCGCGCTTCAAGGCCAAGGCGTGATCCGACAGAAGTTTGAGGCATTTGCCCGGCGCGTACCCCCCACCCTAACCCTCCCCACAAGGGGGAGGGAACGCTGCCGCGCGCCTTTACTTTCCTTTTGGCGCGCCGGAAGGCAGGCAATTTGCCGAGGTCAGCGCCAACGGAAGTCTCCTCCCCCTTGTGGGGAGGGGTTAGGGTGGGGTCCTCTTCGCAAGAAGCCATATGCGATTGCCCTGCCAAGTGGGGAGATTGGCCGTCCACCCCAGCCGCTACGCAGTAACGGTTTCTTCTTTGCTTTTGCCGCACAATGGCCGCGACGGGGCAGGCGAAGTCCAGGGCATGGCTGACAAGAAGAATCGCAACGGAGAGTTCTGGGAGCTGGCGCTCGAACGCGCGCATCTTGGCGTCTGGGATTGGGATCTCAGGAGCGGCGACTGTTTTTACTCGGCGATGTGGTCGCAAATGCTCGGCTATGGCGAGGGTGAGCTCGTCGAGGCGAGCGATCTCTGGCTGCAGCTGACGCATCCCGACGATCGCGAGCGGGCGGTGGCCAGCGGCGAACGCCACATTACCGGCCTGACCGATTCGATCGAGACCGAGCTCAGGCTGAAACACAAATCCGGTCACTGGGTATGGGTTCTCGATCGCGGCGGGGTGGTCGAACGCGATGTCGAAGGCCGGCCGGTCCGGCTGATGGGCGTCCAGACCGACATCAGCAAGCAGAAGCAAGCGGAAGCAGAGCTCGAACAGGTCAATGTCCGGTTTCGCCTGGCATTGGCCGCCAGCGGCACCGGCATCTGGCATCACGATCTTGCCGCACGCAAAAGCTACTGGGACGAGCGCACGCGGGAAATCTTCGGGCTTGTCGCCGAAACCGACGAGGTGTCGCAAGACCTCTGGCACAGCTATCTGCATCCGGACGACAGGGCCGACGCCGAGCAGGCCCACCTGGCGCCGCTGCAAACCCAAAAGGTCGTCGCCGTGCAATACCGCATCATCAAGCGGGACGGCGACATCAGACATGTCGAATCGCTGATACGGTTCATCGCCGACGCCCAGTCGTCGGGCCAGATCCTGGGCACGGTGCGCGACATCACCGAGGCCAAGCAACGCGACCAGGAACTTGCCCATGCGGCCCGCCATGACGCCCTGACCGGCCTTTTGAACCGCGCCGCATTCGACCGGCTGCTGGCCCAGCATATCGCAACAGCGCGCCCGCTCGCGGTGTTCTACGTCGACCTCGACTATTTCAAGGCCTTGAACGACTTCGCCGGTCACGCCGCCGGCGACCTTGCACTTAAGCGCGTCGCCGAGCGCATTCTGGGCTGTCTGCCGCCGTCGGTGCATGCCGCGCGCCTCGGCGGCGACGAGTTCGCGCTGCTGGTGCCTGACTGCGGCGCAGCGCAAGCCGAGCGTCTCGCCGGCGCCGTTCTCGCGGCGGTTCGCGATGCCGACCTCGGCTCGACGGCGGCGTCGCGCAAGCTCGCGGCCAGCATCGGCATCGCCTTTGTCGCCGATGAGAATACCGCAGTGGCCGACGCGCTCGCCTGCGCCGACGACGCCTGCTATGCGGCCAAGGCCGCCGGGCGCAATCGCTTCGCGGTGTTCTCCCCTGAGACAACATCCGGGGGCCTCAATGCGGCGCGGCTGGCGGCCGACACCGTCGATGCCATGGAAGACGGAAGGCTGAAACTGTTCGGCCAGGAAATCCATCGCCTCGGACAACCCTGGCAAGAGAACCGCCATGTCGAGGTCCTGGCGCGGCTCGCCGGGCGCAACGGGCGGCTGATCCCGCCGGGCGAGTTCATCCCGGCGGCGGAGCGGTTCGGCATTGCCTCGCGGCTCGATCGCTGGATCATCAGGACGGCGCTCTCGCTGCATGGTCCGGCGCTGAAGTCAGGGGCGCTCACGCTCGGCTTCAACCTGTCGGCACAGACGCTGAGCGATCCGCAGCTTTGGGATTTCGTCGACGCCGTCATCGATGAGACCGGGGTGCCGCATTCCGGCATCGGCTTCGAGATCACGGAAACCGCCGCGGTCACCAATTTCACTGCTGCCGAAGAGTTCGTCCGCAAGGCGCGCGAGCGGCGCTGCCGCGTCAGCCTCGATGATTTCGGGGCGGGCATGAGCTCGTTCGAATATCTCCGCCGCTTTCCCGTCGACACGATCAAGATCGACGGTTCCTTCATCGAGCATATTGCGGAGAGCCGTTTCGACCGCGAGATCGTCTCAGCCATATCGGGCATAGCCAGAAGCCTCGACTGCTCCGTGGTGGCGGAGAAGATCGAAGAGCAGGATGCGCTCGACATCCTCAGGGATATGGGCGTTGCCTTCGGCCAGGGATTTCTGCTGCACCAGCCGGAGCCGCTGCAAGCGATCGTTACGCGGGCGAGCGCGCGAGCGGCTTTGCCAGCTGGACGGCGAGCGTAGCATTCGCTGGCCGGATGCGAGGCTGCAGGACCCCTCGGATCAAGCCTGAGGGCATGCTTTTGGGCGACATGATTAACGGCCGCGAGAAAGTCTGGAAACAGTTCCGGCGCTCACACCGCGCGAGTTGGTCAGGGCTTTCCCGGCGGGCGATAGCGGACCGACTTCGCCTTGCCGAGGGCTTGCATCGTTTCTTCGACGCTTAGGAGAACGGTGGTCTCGTACGAGCTGAGCGCTCCTCCCGCACCAATGGCAAGCGCGACGGATGCCATCGAAACGTTGTCTGGCGCCTCCCACAGATTCCAACCGTCGTGCTCTCCGAAGGCGTACCAGAACCCGTGCAGCTTTCCGCCCACCGACTCGATGTAGGTCCGGGCTGCCTCGCGTCTATCCTCGGGGTTTTCGATCAGGCGCGCCCAGGTCTCGGGCGTATAGCTGAATCGTGAGAGATACATGGGCATGGTTCGCCTCCAGGCCGATCCCGGCGGCTCGGCGTCGAGGGATCGAGGGGGGGACTGGCGCCGAGCCTAACCGGCTTGGGTAGTTCACCGGCTGACAAAATATGCGCTCAAGCTAACATAAGCGCAACATCATGAATCGGCCCTCCGAGGTCGATCAGGCCGATCTTGAGGGCAGGGTTTTCCAACCTGTCAGGACTTTAGGCATTGCAAGCAGGTCTTCGCCAGTTGGCAATGGACGAAATGTCTTGCCATCGCTTCAAATGCTGCGCGCCGGCCGGCGCCGTTCGGTCTTCTGATCACCTGAAAGGTGGTAAGGCTGGATAAGCACTTCCGCCGGGATGTGCCAATTCTTGTGGATCTGGTGCACCATATCCATCGTCAGCAAGCGCTTTCTGTTCAAGATTTCCGAGGCTCGTGAAGCCGAGCCGATGACTTCGGCAAGGGCCACCTGCTTCAGGCCGGCCATTTCCATATGTGCGCGAATGGCCGTGACAGGGTCCGGCGCCTCGATCGGATAATGCCTGGTCTCATAGGCTTCGATGAGGTCGGCGAGCACATCGAAACGGTCGCCGTCGGGGGAACCGATCTCGGGCTCGTTGTCGAAATATCGGGTGATCTCAGCGATGGCCCAGTCATAGTCAGCTTCGGTTTTGAGGGGGCGAATGTTCTTCATCACACGGTTTCCGCATCTATCTTGTCATATTCGGCATGGGTGCCGACGAATTTGATCAGCACCCGCTTGTAGGCGTAGCTGACATGAACGACGACCCGGTACTTGTTGCCGGCGATGTCGAAAATCACACGGTTGTCCCTGACGAAGTCTACGTTCGCGCCGAACTGATTCTTGATGTCAGCGGAGGTCTTCCATTCGACCTTGTCGACCGCCAGATACCAGGCGGTCAGCGGCCCCTTCGCCTGAGGGTGCCCAAAACAGGAACCGAGGGCATGGTCAAGCCGTAGTGACGATCCGGCCGCGGTGTTGATCCGGCCGCGGTGATGGTCCCGGTCGACGCCGCCGCCGGATGCGGATCAGGCGTTGCGGCTCGCCATATGCGCATCGAGCTTCCTTCTCGAAGGCCCGTACCGCTTGATGATGGTCGCGGCCTCGCTTGGCGGTATGCCGTATTTTTTCGCAAAAGCCGCAACGTCGTAAGGCTCCTCACCGGAGGCCGGTTTGCGGTCCTGCTTGGTCTTGGATTTGTCGTCGGCCATGTCGTCCTCCGTCACGTCAGGTGGTTATAGGGTTCCTCGGTCGGCCCGACCACCTTGCCGGTGAGGCACACCGGTTCGATCGGTTGCCTGGCGCGGGCGATGCTGGTTCCCGCTCATGGACTCGAACCACGATTCACGCCTTCAAAGGGCGCTGTCCTACCATTAGACGAAGCGGGAATAGAGGAAGTGGACGCTGTCTAACACTTTCTCATCCGCGCATGAAGCCGCTTCATGCCGTCATCTGCGTGAGCGCGAGAATACCGCCTTTGCAGCAGGACCTTGTAGAGATAGGAGCAATCGCCGTGATTAAAACCGACCTCCGCGACGTCTACCGAGACTACATTGCCTGCCTGAATAAGCAGGACTGGCCGAAGCTGGGACAGTTCGTTGATGATGAGGTGATCCACAATAGCCGGCGGCTCGGCTTGTCAGGTTATCGCGAAATGCTGGAGACAGACTTTGCTGAAATCCCGGACCTTTCTTTCAACGTCCGGATGTTGATTTGCGATCCGCCTTATATAGCGAGCCGGCTTGACTTCGATTGTACCCCGAAAGGAACATTCCTCGGCCTCCCTGTAAGCGGGAGGAGAGTTTCCTTTGCCGAGAATGTTATCTATGAATTTCGCGACAAAAAGATTGTACAAGTATGGTCTGTTATAGACAAGGCGACTATCGAAGCTCAGCTTTAGTGTGTCGTTCCACGTTCCGATATGAGCCACGATATGAACAATGGCAGCTGCCTGTCTACCGCCTGTCAAGGACCCGGCCTTGACGCCTGAACACGCTGCCCCAGATTACGCGGCGGAGTTTCAGATATGCGATACGACTGGCAGGGGCGCAAATTCCTGGAACGGCATTTCGGCATTGTTATTGCAATTGGCCTGGTTGCAGGGCTGTCGGCCCTGGCCGCGCTGGGCTACACGCCTTAGAGACTGTTTGGAAACTCTACTCCGGCGGCCATCTGATGGCGTTTTCTGCGCTTCCGGTGCTCACGGACCAGCGCATGACCCCGGAAACCGATTTCGGTTTCCGGTAAGGATCATGCGCAAATGCAATGTGTTAGAGCGTCCTTTGCGCGTCCAATTGGACGCGCAGCGCTCTAATGTCCGCTGCGCGCCGGTTCTCGAAACCACCACCATATGACTCGCCAGAGCGAATTTCGAAACAGTCTCTTAAGCCTCGGATTTAGCACCCAAATCCCTAATGTAAGCGAAAAGTAACGGTGCCTCGCAACCAGACCGGCGCCACGTGCATTTCAGTGCATGACGATGTTTCGCCCCGATATCCCTGCAAAATGCTGCGCTTATTGCGGCGGGCGCGACCATGACTACGAGAACTGCCCGAAGTGGAAAGCTGACGCCGAACAGCAGAGAGCGAGGCGCCTCGCCGCACTCAGCGGACAGAGCGCTTCAGCTTCGCCGGCTTGCGCAAATCATCGTCTACCGTCTGCTAGCCCGGACCTTGCGCGCCTAGGCCGGCTGCGGCCTTAGGAAGCGAGCGTCCGCTGGATCGCTCACCTTAGCGAAGCAGGCCTTGGCCGCCTCCCGTCTGTTCCATGAAGGCCCGCAGCAGTTCCATTCCTGTTGTCCATTCGCCGAGGCCGCTGTCGCCATTGATGTGGCCGAACGGTCCGGCGACATGCAGTTCGCTGCCCCATTGGCCGGCTTTGGCCGTGACAGAGTCCAGCGAGCCATAGGGATCGTTGGTGCTGGCAACGGCCAGCGAGCGAAAACGAAGCCGCTGTTGCGGGGTGCCGGCGAAGCGGTGCGCGACAGAGGGAAAGGCTGACGCCGCCGGATCAGGAACCGCGACCAGGAATGCACCGCTGACGTCGCGGCCCGAGATGCGCTGCCAGTGCGCGACCAGCAGGCAGCCGAGGCTATGAGCGACGAGCACGGGCGGTGTCTTGGCCTCGGACACCGCGGTCTCCAAGGCAGCGACCCAGTCGTCGAAATCCGGCAGGTCCCAGCTTGCCGGCGTGAATCGCCGCATGGCCGGGTTCACCCGCTGCCAGCGGGTCTGCCAATGGGCCTCGCCCGACCCGCCAATGCCCGGCACGATGATGAAGTCAGTCATGGGAAGCCTTGTTTCTCGTGGAATCCTCACCTGGATTCTAAGACTTTCCCTGGCCAGTGGAATGAGAGATCATCGGAAAAGAGTGGCGAATTCCGATGGATTGAAGGTTTCGATGCAGAACGGCATTTATCGTCCAAAACTTGATCCCACCGATGTGGCGATCGTCGAAGCCCTGCAGGAGGACGGCCGGATCGGCATTTCGGAGCTCGGCCGGCGCGTCGGCCTGTCCCAACCCGCCACCTCGGAGCGGGTCAAGCGGCTGGAGGAACGCGGCATCGTCGCCGGCTACAAAGCGGTGATCGATCCGGCAGCACTCGGGCTCGGCACCATGGCCGTCATCCGCCTGCGCACCACGCATGAGCACATCCAGGCCTGCCTGAAAAAATTCGCGCAATTGCCTGAGGTGATCGAAGTGCTGCGAGTGACGGGCGAGGATTGTTTTCTGGTCAAAGTCGTGGTCCCGTCGCCGCCCGACCTTGAAAGCATCGTCGACACAATCGGCCGATACGGCGCGGTGACGACAAATGTGGTATTGCGGGCCGAGCCACCGAAACGGCTGGGGCGGGAGCTGATGGCGAGCGGTGACCGAAGCGCCGCCACCTGACAGAGCTCTGAAAAAAGAGCGCTGGACGGATTTCATTAGGGCGGGCGCCTCCGCGCTGCCGACCCGTTATCGCTTCTGCGTATGCCCAACGGCATTGGCGAAAGAAATGTCGCCCTTGATCTCGCGCATGGCCATCGAGGTGATCGTCCGACGCACGCCGGGCAGGCGGCTGAGCTCGACGCGCAGCATCCTGTCCAGCGCCATCATGTCGACCGTCACGATCTGCAGGAGATAGTCGGCCTCGCCTGTCGTGGCGTGGCAGCGCCGGATCAGCGGGTGCGCCTGGACTGCGGCCTCGAAGGCTTCGGAAAGCTCGAAATCGATCGACACCTGGATGAAGGCTTCGATGCCGAAGCCGAGCTTTGCCGGGTCGATCCGTGTCGAGTAGCCGCGGATGATGCCGGCGTCCTCCAGCGCCTTGACCCGCTTCCAGCACGGCGTCTTGCTTAAGCCGACCTCGTCGGCGAGCACCGCGAAGGAGGTACGCGCGTCGCGTTCCAGCGCTGCGACGATCTTCCGGTCGAGGGCATCCAGCATCAAACGTTCTCCAGGACGGCGCCATGAATGGAATTTCGTCCTTCAATTCTCGCTATTTGAATAACAGAAGGGAACAATATTCAAGCCAAGAGCGCTTATTCTCCAGCCTCGGACCGAACAGATGCCCTGAACCGACGGGCCGGGCAAAGGAGCAGCTGCCATGCACAAGCCGGATTATTACGCCCGCATCGAAGCGCCCGAGATGCGCGACTACGGCGTCTACCTCCAATGCGACAAGCTTCTCGCCTGCCAGAAGCCGCTGGCCGAGATGGTGAATGCCGACGAGCTGCAGTTCCAGATCGTGCATCAGGTCGAGGAGCTGTGGATGAAGCTCATCACCTACACGCTGGTCGATGTCTTAGACTTCCTCGAACAGCAGAACACGCATCGCATCGTCACGCTGATGGGGCGCGTGCATCGGCTGTTGCGCATGATGACGGCGCAGCTCGATCTGCTCGAAACCATGTCGCCCAAGGAATACCAGGAGATTCGCCTGCAGCTCGGCAATGGCAGCGGCCAGGAATCGCCAGGATTCAAGCTCTTGCTGCGCATGCCGCCGGACCTGTGGCGCGCCTTCCAGGCGTCCTATCTCGATGGTCGCGGGCTCTCGGTCGAGGATGTCTACGATAGCAGCTATGATCACGGCGACAGCTATGTCGTCGCCGAGGCGCTGATCGAATTCGACGAGCTGTTCCAGAAATTCCGCGCCAATCATCTCTACCTCATCCACCGTTCGATCGGGCTGGGCTCGAAATCGCTGAAGGGCCGGCCGGTCGAACTGCTGCAGGCCGGCGCCCTTCATCGCTTCTTCCCGGAGCTGTGGGACATACGCTGCGACATGACCGACCGCTGGGGCAGCCAGTATGGGACGGTGCGGGATTCGATCAGCCACCCGGAGACGAAGGTAGGATAGTCCTAGGCTTGGATTCCTCGCCCCGTGCGAAGCGGGGGGAGAGGTGGCCGCCCACGGGTCTTGCCTTTGGCAAGCCCGAGGACAGGCTCCGCGGACGGAGAGAGGGGTCTTTCATTGCGGGCGCAGTCCCCCTCTCCGTCGCGGCTTCGCCGCGCCACCTCTCCCCCACTTTCGTGGGGGCGAGGAACCCAAGTCCTGCAAAGGCATGCCCACGGGTCGCTGATCCCAGCCAGGGTTCTCGGGGATGATTGTCGGGTTTGCGGCTGGTGTATCGTCCTTGGGGCGAAACCCGTCGCAACCCCGGAGGACATCATGTCGTTGGAACCCGCTCAATCATCCGTTCAATCGCCGTGGCAGATCGCTGCCATACTCATCGCCCGCCTGATCTTCGCGGCCGTCTTCCTGATGGCGGTGACCTTCAAGTTCACCGACATGGGCGCCACCGCGGGCTACATCGCCGCCGCCGGATTTCCGTTCCCGCTATTTCTGGCCTGGTGCGCGGCCCTGCTCGAAGTGGTGCTGGTGCTGTGCTTCCTGACCGGCGCTTTTTTCACACCGGCCGCGCTCGTTGCCGCCGTTTACGTCATCTTCCTCGGCTTTGCCTTCCACGGGCCTTCGCGCTGGGCCGGCAACCAGGCCGAGTTCGGCTTCTTCGTCGATCATTTTACTTTCCTGGCCGGGCTGCTGTTTGCCGCCGTGCATGGGCCGGGCCGCGTGCTGACGCTGAAGCTTGGGTCTGCAAGCTGATCGAACCTCGGCTGGCAAGCGGCGTTCCCGACACGGGGACGGGGAGGCGATCGCGGCATCACATCTGGTCGTTGTAAGGTTCCTTCATCTGGCCGACCATGCGCGCCAGTTTCGAGAACGACGGCATGTCCGCCTCCGGCTGACACTGATTGGCCAGTTCCAGCAGCCGGATCGGGAAGTTGACGGCATCGCGGCTCGACGCCGACATGCCTTCGGACCGCTCCTCGCTGGTCTCGCTGGCTTCGGCCTTGCGCAAGGCGATGTCTATCTCTTCGACCGTCAGCACGCCCTTGCGGACAAGGACCTGGTTGATCGCTGCGACGGCCATCAGCAGGCCCTCGAGTTGCAGATTGGCGACATTCATGGCTTTGCTCCCATTGGCAAAATTGCAAACGCGCGAACGCCGGTTCCGATCCGGACAGCTGCAGCATATCGCGACGGGCGGCCGAATTTTAGGCCGGCCCACGAGATTTCGCTTGCTTTGTGACGGCAGCTATGCTAGGAATATATTCATGGTGCTGATTTGCGCCAACGACCCGCCCGCCGAGGCGGGTTTTTTGTTTCAAGCCCTTTCGAACGTTCGCTGCCTGTGTTGCCGATATCAAATGTCGGCGGGACAGCGCCCCCCTTTGTCCTGCCGGACATCTCCCCCACTTGGGGGGAGATCGGATGTCACCTCGGCTTTCGCCAATCACCAGCATCGCAGGAATAGGGACCGCGCTCGAACCGCCAATCTCCCCCCAAGTGGGGGAGATGTCCGGCAGGACAGAGGGGGGCGCGAAGGATCGCGACGCTTCCCGTAACGAATACTGCACCACCAGAGCCCCCCATGTCCAAGCGTTACGCCACCATCATCACCGACGATGACGGCCGCGAGGTCGTCAGTGCCATCGGCGAATTCGAAGGCGCGCCCGATGTGCGCAACCGCAGGGTCGAGCAAGTCGCGGCCGGTGTGCGGATCGGCATGGTCCGAGGCGGCCGGCGGCTTTGGGTTTCCGCAAGCGGGCGTCAGCGCCGGTGCGGTGAGCATCGCCAGGGCGGCGCTTAAAGCCGCGTCAGGCGCCGGCAAGTCCGGCAGCGCGGCTGGGGCAAAGGGCGATGCGGCAAGCCGGCCGCGGAAGCCAACGTCTGCAAAGCCCGGCAAGCGGGCGCGCAAGAAACCTACGCGCCCGGCCAAGAAAACAGCGAAGCCGGCGGCGGGATGATGGGGTAGGGCATGGCCGAGGATTCTTTCGACGACGAACCGCCTGATGTGACGGAACGGCCCTCCGGCCGGCCGAGGCGGGCGAAGAAAACGCTGGCCGATGGTTTTCTGGAAGCCATCCGCGCCGATTTCCGGGCGCATGGCGCCGGCGTCATCGCCGAGGTCCGTACCGAAAAGCCCGACCAGTATCTGAAGATCGTGCTGTCGGTGCTGCCCAAGGATTTGCACGTCAATATCAACAGTCTGGAAGCACTGAGCGATGACGAAATCAGGCAGCGCATCCGCGGCCTCGAAGCCGTCCTCCGGCCATTTCTCGGCAAACCGGGCCTCGGGAAACCGGGCCTCGCAAAACGGGGCCTCGACGGCGAAGACCGAGTATCTGGGCCTGCTCAGGGAATTGGACCGGAGGCGGCGCACTAACCAGCTTGCCGCCTATCGGCCCTATCTCAGGCAGGCCGAGTTCCATGCGGCGGGCGCGACCAACCGCGAGCGGCTGTTCATGGCCGGCAACCAGCTCGGCAAGACAAGGGCCGGCGGTGCGGAATGGGCGATGCACCTCACCGGCCGCTATCCTGAGTGGTGGCAAGGCAAGGTTTTCGACACCGCCGTGCGGCTATGGGCGGCCGGCATCACCGCCGAGGGCACGCGCGACAACCCGCAGCGCATCCTGATCGGCCCGCCGCAGCAGCCGGCGGCGTGGGGCACCGGCATGATCCCGGCCGACGCCATTCTCAGCACCATCATGGGGCGCGGCGCGCCGCATGGGCTGGACAGCGTCGTGGTGCGCCATGGCGGCGGCGGCGATGTCCAGGCCGATGAATCGGTGCTGTCGTTCAAGAGCTATGAGAAGGGCCGCGAGAAATGGCAGGGCGAAACGCTGCACGGCGTCTGGTTCGACGAGGAACCGCCGCTCGACATCTATTCCGAAGGCCTGACCCGCACCAACGCGACAGGCGGCATCACCATCGTCACTTTCACGCCGCTGCTCGGCATGTCGGAGGTGGTGCTGTTGTTTTTGTCGGCGGGGGAGGTGGAGGGAATGGGGAGGTGACTGGTTTTTGGGAAGGAAGCTCTCGCTTCCGCTCACCCGTTGCGTTCCTTCGCGCCCCCCTCTGTCCTGCCGGACATCTCCCCCACTTGGGGGGAGATTGGCAGCTTCCGCGTCCCGATTGCCTACAACCGTTGGAGATTGGCGAAAGCCAATGCGACATCCAATCTCCCCCCTCGTGGGGGAGATGCCAAATTTTGGCAAAGAGAGGGCAGGACAGAGGGGGGTGCTGTCCCGCCATCCAAAAAGTCCTTGGCCAAACAACACCATACGTCCGGCGCCTCCCAACATGATTCAAGTGCGAGGGCGAAGAAATGACCCGCCACGTCACATTCATGACCATCGACGACGCAGAACATTATACGCCGCAGCAGCGCGCCGCGATCATATCAGCCTATCCCGCGCATGAGCGCGAGGCGCGGGCCAAGGGCATTCCGGTGCTCGGCTCCGGCCGCATCTTTCCGGTGCCGGAAGAGCTGATCGCCTGCGAGCCGTTCCGGCTGCCGCGCTACTGGCCGCGGCTCGGCGCGCTGGATTTTGGCTGGGACCATCCGTCGGCAGCGGTCGAGCTCGCCTGGGACACCGAGGCCGATGTCGTCTACGTCGCCAAAGCCTGCCGCGCGTCACAGCAAACGCCGGCCATGCAGGCGCTGACCTTAAAACCGTGGGGCGAATGGTTGCCCTGGGCATGGCCGCGCGACGGCCGCCGCGAGACGCTGGAAGGTGCGGGCGTGGCACTTGCCCGGCAATACGCGGCACATGGGCTCAACATCCTGACCAGCCATGCGCAGTTCGCCGACGGTTCGGTGTCGGTCGAGGCCGGGCTGATGGAGATGCTCGACCGCATGCAGAGCGGCCGCTTCAAGGTGTTTTCGACGCTTTTGCCTTGGTTCGAGGAGTTCCGTCTCTATCACCGCAAAGACGGCCAGGTGGTGAAGCTGCGCGACGATCTGATGGCCGCGACACGCTACGGCGTGATGATGCTAAGGGAAGCCGTGGTCGACCCGGCGGAGTTCAAGACGGTGCGGCGAAAGGCGGGGCAGAGTGATCCGCTGGGGGCGTTTCGGTGACTCGAAGGCAACCACATACCATGATCGCCTCATGACCGTCCGCATCATCCCCGCCACGTTGCGCGACCTCTCCTACATCGCCGCCAACCTTCGCCCCGAAGACCGGGCTGAGATCGACTGCCAGTTTGACGACTGGTCGCCGGCGCTGCTGGCGCTGACGGCGCTGCAGGGGTTTGCCTATGTCGCCGCGCTAAACGGCAATCCGGAAGCCGGCTTTGGCGCCGCCGAACAGCGCGGCGGGTTGTGGATTGCCTGGAGCTGGGGCACGCGCCGCATGAAGCGCTGCGTGCCTGGTATTACCGAGTTCTTTCACGCCGTGCTCGGGCCTGACGTGGCCGCGCGCGGTGCTTTCCGCGTCGAGGCGCGGGCGCTGGCCGCCAATGAATTGGCGCTGCGCTGGCTCGCCCGGCTTGGCGCCACGCAACGCTGCCGCCTGCCGGGTTACGGCCGCAACGGCGAAGATTTTTTGCTCTACGACTGGACAAGAGAAAGCTGGAACCATGTGCCTTTTTCAAAAGCCGCCGGCACTGAAGCCGCTGCCACCGACACCGACCATTGCCGACAAGGACGTGCAGGCGCGCGAAGCCGCACTCAGGGCTGAACTCGAGCAGCGCCAGGGCACCGCCGGCACGGTCAAGACCGACCTGTCGCCGAGCGAACTCACCGGCCAGCGACGCGTGCTGCTGGGGGTGTGAGGTGGGTGCGATGGAACGCACGTTCAGGAACCGGGGCGGTTTGCCCTGGTGGACTTGGCGGCGGCTGGCGAGATTGGTGAAGCGGCGAGGATAATCTCCCCCCCTTGAGGGGGAGATGGCCGGCAGGCCAGAGGGGGTCGGCGCGACCGGACGCGGCCTCCTGCGGCAGACCAAGGTTGGCGCTTTACGCGCGGCGTCTGTCGCCTTCGGCGACATCTCCCCCTCAAGGGGGGAGATCGCTCTCACCGCGGTTTGCGCGCAAACGCCCACACCATCAGCGGGTATTCCTCGTCGTTGCTGAGGTCGCGCCATAGGCCGTAGGCGCGCACTGGGCCGCCGATATGGGCTTTTGCGCAGGCCTTGTTGCCCCAGCTGAACACCTGGATTTCCGCCTGGGGGAAGCCGCCTTCGACCAGCACCTGCTTGAGGCCGGCGGCGGTCCAGCGGTTGTAGTCGTGCGGCCTGGCATGCACCCTGAACAGGAACGGTGTCGCCACCATCGCCCAGCCGCCCGGCCGGGTCATGGCATGGATATTCTGTACCGCGGCGAGCGGGCGCTGCACATGTTCCAGCACCTGGTCGGCGATGACGACGGAATATTGCCGGTCGGTGCGGTCCTTGCAGATGTCGAAGTCGGGGAAATCGACCGACGTATGGTTGGAGCACATCGTCTTCCAGTGGCGGTTCCAGCCGGGCGAGATCTCGATCACGTCAGAGGATTTGCGGCCGCCCGCCTCAAGAAACGCGGTGAACGCCTCGATCTGCCTGATGCGCAGCCAATTGCGGGAATCGTAGCCGAGCAGCCGCTTTGCGACCTGCTTGCTTCGCCTCTTCAGGGCGCCGGGTAGGCTTTCCGTCATTGTCAAATCGATCTCCTTAAATCCCCGCCGCGCCCCGTTGAACATCGCAAAAGCGAACAAAATTCGACCTGGCCTTGGCAATATCTGGGCTTCGAACAGGCTGATACCACCAAAGAAAGAATGCCATGACGAGCGATTCCCGCGCCCACGATATCCTGTCGCGACAGGCGGAACTCGAGACAGAGCGCAGCCAGTATGAGGCTGTCTGGGAGGCGGTGTCGGAATTCTGCGACCCCGACGCGCCCGATGTCTGGAGCGGCCGCCGGCAATCCGGCGCGGCGACGCAGGCCGAGCGGCAGGAGCGGCGCGGCGCCCGCGTCTACGCCAACACCATCAACTCGGCTGCAAACCGGCTGGCCGCCGGGCTGGAAAGCCTGATCATCCCGCAGTCGGAAAAATGGCACGGGCTGTCGACCGCCGCCATGAATGACGAGGAGACCGACGAAGAGAAGGAATGGGCGGAGGCGCTTCGCGATTTCCTGTTTGCGCTGCGCTATTCCGCCAATTCGAATTTCGTGCCGGCGACGCAGGCCTGCCTGCGCAACGTCGTGCGCTACGGCCCGGCCTATCTCTACGCCGAGGAGGGCTTTGGCGGCACGCTGATCCGCTATGCCTCGATCCCGGTGGTCGAGGGCTATCTCTGCCGCAACCGCTGGGGTCAGGTCGACATTTTCCACCGCCGCTACGAGCGCACGGCGCGCCAGTCGGCGCAGCTGCTCGGCTATGAGAAGCTGCCGGCGCGGATCAAAATGCTGGTCGACGACCCGGCCAAATGCGAGACCAGAATTTCGCTGATCCAGTGCATCCAGCCGCGCGACGAGCGCAAGATGTACCGGTTGGGCGGATCCTACCAGTATCTCGACACGGCCTTCGCTTCCTATCACGTCATCGAGGACGAGGAGGTCATCGTCAGGGAGAGCGGTTTCCGCTCCTTCCCGGTGTCGTGCTTCAACTGGCGCCGCTATGAGGGCGACCCCTATGGCATCTCGCCGACCATCGAGGCGTTGACCACCGTGCGCGAGGAAAACGCCGTGCGCCGCTCGGGCCTCAGGGCGCTGCAGCAGATCACCGATCCGGCGACCGCGTCGAAGGCACGGCTCGACTATGTGCCGGTGCTCAATCCCGGCGAGAACTATCCCGGCCTGATCGACGACAATGGCCGGCCGCTGATTGCGCCGATCGCTGTGGGCCAGAACCCGACCTATGCATTCGACTACGCGGAAAGCCGGGCCGAGGAGATCCGCGACATGATGTTCGTAAACCTGTTCCAGACGCTGGTGCAGAACCCGCAAATGACGGCCACGGAAGCGCTGATCCGGCAGGAGGAGAAGGGCGCGCTGCTCGGGCCCTCCGGCTCGATCATCCAGGCCGGCTTTGCCGCGAATCTCGACCGCGAGCTCGGTATCCTCGAAGACAAAGGATTGTATGAGGAAGACAGCCGGTTCCTGCCGCCGGCGAGCCTTGCCGGCAAGGCGGTGCGGCCGACCTTCACCGGGCCGCTCGACGTGCTGCGCCGCTCGGCCGAGGCGCGCGACACCATCCAGGTCGTCACCACCGCCATGCAGATGGCGCAGTTCGACCCCGGCGTCATGGACAATATCGACGGCGACGAGGCGCTCAAGATCGTGCAGAGCGCTGGCCGCAGCCCGCAGCGCATTTTTCGCCGCCAGGATGAGGTGGCTGATATCCGCGATGCCAGAGCCAAAGCTCAAGCCGCGCAGGCCGGCATGGCGGCGATCGCCGCCGTCGGCAAGGTGGCCAGGGATGCCGTGCCCGCCGCCGTGCAGGCGCGTGACAGCGGCCTGCTCGACAGTCTCAGCGGGCTGATGCCGCAGGTCGGCGAGGGCGGCGCATGAGCGGCAAACGCTTCGCCCATTCGAGCCAGGCCGGCGGCCCGGCCAAGGCGCAGGACGCGCTGACCAAGGCCTATCTCAGGGTGTTCTCAGGCCAGGACGGCGAGATGGTGCTGGCCGACCTGACGGCGGCGACCGGCTATTACCGCCGCCCGTCCTATGGCGAGTGGCTGGCCAAGACGAAGACGCCGAACGGCTTCGAACTGCACAGCGCACTGAGCAATGCGCGCGCCGAAGTGGTGCAGCACATCATGGGGTTCCTGACGCTGGACGATGAGCGGCTGGCGGCGCTGGAGAAGGCGGCAAGATTGGAGGGGAGATAGGGGTGATGAAACTGCCTTATGGCTAAGTCTTGCTCAAATCTACGGTGATCCGCATCGGGCTGGTTTTGACGCCTGGCGGCCAACACTTCTGGACCGATTTCGAAAGTTGCTGGGCGGCTTCCGCCGCCGCCTCCGAATGTGGATCAAAGGATACAACGGTAACCGACTTGACTTTGCCGACCTTGTCCAAAGTCACCTCGAAAGTGGCTTTGACGTGATTGTCGACAGCGGCCACCGGCAAGACCAGGCAATCGCCGATCCGCTCAACACTGACAGCCTGTCTGGCGTGTGCGGAAACCGAACAAACGACCAGCAGCGAAGTCATCAAAAATCGCATTGTCGCCCCCTTGGATAGCAGACGATAGCGTCTAACCGCGCTGAGGGTAAGGATCAAAACCATCGGGTAGACCGCGCGACGCTGAAACTGCGTCCCTCGCCCCGTTTACGGGGAGAGGATGCCGGCAGGCAGGTGAGGGGCGGCGCCGGCATTTCAGAACTTTGCGCTGCCCCTCATCCCCCTGCCGGGACCTTCTCCCCGTATAGTGACGGGGAGAAGGGGCTACGCTCAATAATTGCCGCGGTAGTAGCGGTCGTCGCAAGGTGCGGTGTAGATGCGGCCGTAGCGATCCTGATAGCGGCAAAGCTGTTCGCCGCGCCGCTGCGGCGTCGTCGCGCTGCCCACGACGGCCCCCAGCAGGGCGCCGCTGGCTGCACCGATAACCGTGCTCTTGGTGTCGCGGCCCAGGGCCTGACCGACCAGAGCGCCGCCAGCGCCGCCGACCAGGGCCCCCGTGGTGGCTCTTTGCTGGCCTTCGGTCTGTGCACATCCTGCCAGCGCGGCAGTCACAAGCAGGGCGGCAATGGCTTTGTACATGGTCATCGTCTGATACTCCGTTGAAGCCTATGAACTAATACACTGGCTGGTTTTGCCAAGTGTTTGCCAAGTGCGGTCGCATTGCGGCGGAACAGCGGCAACCACTTGTCACGAAATGAGACATGGTTTCTTTCGTCTTGACGGTGAGTGCTTCCGACTCGGAAAGATCATAGTCAAACAAGTCGATGGAGTCAGGCTCTGTCGAAATGAATCAGGCTGCGGCCGCAACGATTCGACCCGCCCAGCCGATCCCTCAGATCCAAAAGCAAAAAAGCCGGGCTGAACCCGCCAGTGTCTTTCCATTTCCAAACAACAAAAGGAATATTTCTCATGACAGATCTGGCAGACGCCGGGTCCGTGGTGGCTTCACCACCGGCGGGCAACCTTGCACGGCCACCGGCCGCCGGGGACAACGGGTCCGCCCCGCCGGCTGCAGAAAGTTGGTTTGACGGTCTTTCCGAAGGCAACCGCAAGCTCGCTGAAACCAAGGGCTGGACCAAGCCTGAAAGCCTCGATCGGGTTTTCACATCCTATGCGGAGCTGGAACAGCAGCAGGGCGAAAGCCTCCGCGTTCCCTCGGCGGACGCGCCTGGGGAAGACTGGGACAGGTTCCATGCCCGGTTGCCTGAGGCGATGCGTCCGCTGACATCGCCCGACAAGGTCGAGTACAGGCGCCCCGACGGGCTTCCCGAAGACTTCGCCTATTCGGACGAGCTCGCCAATGCGTCCAAGACCTGGGCGGTCGAGGCCGGCGCCACGCCGAAGGTGGCGCAGGCCTATCACGACCGTTTCGTCGGCTACATGGCCGAGCAGGCCAAGGTGCAGCAGATCGCCCTTGCCCGTTCGGTCGAGGCCACTCACGACGACCTGGTCAGGGAGTGGGGACCGACCGACAGCGACGGCTTTCGTAGGAGATTGGAGGTCGCCAACCGGGCGATGAAAAAGCTCGGCCTGGTCGACGCCTACAAGGCGAAGGGCATCCTCCTGCCTGACGGCGCCTTGACCGATCCGCAGATCGCCAAGGCGTTCCACGCCGTCGGCGAGGCGATGTTCAGGGAAGACACGATCGACGGCGGTGCGGCTTTGAGCGGAGGCAATCCGTTCAAGCGCAACGCCGCCGGCGAACGCAACCTGACCGATATCTCAGCCCTCGTCAAAAGCGATCCCGCCCGCGCCCGGCGGCTGGCCCGCGAGGCCGGCGAAAACCCCGACCTGTGGATACCGAATAACCCCCTCTAAAGCTGTGTCGATATTCAGGTGATGCCGGCC
This sequence comes from Mesorhizobium sp. WSM4849, assembly GCF_055811385.1. Lineage (NCBI taxonomy): Bacteria > Pseudomonadati > Pseudomonadota > Alphaproteobacteria > Hyphomicrobiales > Phyllobacteriaceae > Mesorhizobium > Mesorhizobium sp. WSM4849. Next base: position 1,124 of record NZ_JBVVPW010000048.1, on the reverse strand, counting down.
TGCAAACGACGGCTCTCTGCGCTTCCGGTGCTCACGTACCCAAAAGTACGCTCCGCTCCGGTTCTCGAAAGCCATCGTTTTCGGCTCGGCCTGACCTGAATCTCAACACACCTTCTCCGCCCATCAACCCCTGAAGGAAAGAAAAATGGCAGACGCCTATACCCGTATCGCGGACGCGATCGTTCCGTCCGTCTATGCACAATACTCGTTCGAGGAGCACGTCCAGTCGCTCGAGATCTACCAGGCCGGAATCCTGTTTTCCGACCCGGCCATCGCCTCGAAGCTCTCCATGGGCGGGCGTTCCGTCGACATGCCCGGCTGGAAGGATCTCGGCAATGATCCGTCCGAGCCGGTCAATGACGATCCGGCCGACTCGATCGAGTTGAAGAAGATCGGCGCCCGCCGCGAGGTCGCCGCCCGCAATGTCCGCGCCCAGGCCTGGGGCATCCCGGACCTGACCTCGATCCTGGCCGGCGACGACCCGCAGAAACTCATTGTCCGCCGCCAGACCGACTACTGGCAGCGCGCCAACAAGCTGACGCTGCTCGGCATCCTGAAGGGCGTGGTGGCCGACAACCTCGCCAATGATGCCGGCGATCTGGTGCGCGTCACCGGCGCGTCCATCGTCGACACCGACATCATCGAGGCTGCCTATCTGATGGGCGACCGCGCCGACAAGTTCAAGACGATCTGGATGCACTCCAAGCAGATGAAGGCGCTGAAGCTCGCCGACCTCATCGACTATGTGCCGCCGTCGGAGCAGGGCGGGCCGCTGATCCCCTATTACATGGGGCTGCGGGCCGTCGTCGACGACGACATTCCGGTCGCAGCTGGCGTCTATACGGCCTTCATGTTCAAGGACAAGGCGATCCTGTGGAACGAGCTGCCGGTCAATACCGAAGGCGGGCCGCTGGAGTTCGACCGCAAGCCGCGCCAGGGCCATGGCGGCGGCGTCACCGAAATGGTCGGCCGCCGGCATTTTGTCCCGCATGTGCCCGGCACCCGCTTCCTCGACGCCTCCTCGGCCGGCGAATTCGCCACCGATGCCGAGCTGGCGCGCGTTCGTGGCAGGGCTCAAGCAGCGCGGGCTCGCCGGCGTCGAGTTTGTCGTCTCCGACGACCAT